>JAKAFO010000217.1 GCA_021819735.1 Deltaproteobacteria bacterium | reverse complement strand
CCGGACAAACTGGTGTTCTACGTACCGGACGCCTACGCCCTGGCCGCGGCCATTGCCGCCGAGGGACTGCGGATCGTATCCCCGCCCAAAGCCCAGCCCACCATGGGCAATGTCGTGGTCGGCATCGCCACGGACCCCGATGGCTATTGGATCGAAATGGTACAGGAGCCCACGCTGGCCGTCGCTTATCTGGGCGCCGTGGGGATCGGCGTCAACGACCTGGAAGCATCGGCCGATTTCTACACGCGCGTGATGGGCATGACCGAGCAGTATCGCTTGAAGATCCCCTATCTCATGGATGAGATCATCCTGCAGTACGCCCATGAAGGCGGCGGTTCGGCCGTGGTGCTGATGCACTACCTGGCGCCCAAGAATTATACCGACCTGCCGCTCAAACTGACCTTTGCGCTGAACGATCCCAGAGCCACGCTCGGCGCCATTGAAGAAGAAGGCCTGGAGATCCTGGTCGCCCCCAAAGGCAAGGCCAAGTTCACCCCCGCGACCTATGGATTGGCCAAGGACATCGACGGCTACTTGGTGGAAATCCTGCAATCCGTGGAGATGGTCCCGCCGGCGAAGCAATAGATTTTAAGGTTCTTGCGCCAGCGCCTCCCGGATTTTAACGGCCAGCTCCCTTTTCGTGAACGGCTTGGGGATGAAGCATACGCCCTCGTCCAATACTTCCCGGTGGGCGATGACATCGGCGGTGTAACCGGACATGAAGAGGGTTTTGAGATCCGGGCGGCGGCTGCGCAGATGGCTGGACAAATCCCGGCCATTCATTTCGGGCATGATCACATCCGTGATGAGCAGGTCGATGCGACCGCCGTGCATTTCGGCCACACGCAGCACACCGGCCGGGGTCTCCGCCGAAATGACCGTGTAACCCAACTCCTTGAGCAGCCGTTCGCACAGGTTCAGCAAAGAAGCATCGTCTTCGGCCAGCAGGATCGTTTCGCCCTGACTCAACGGCATCTCCTGGGCGCTCTCCCGGAGGAGTTCCATCGGTTGGGCGGCATGCCGGGGCAGGTAGATCTTAAAGTCCGTCCCCTTGCCCGGTTCGCTGCCGACTTCGATAAAGCCGTTGTTCTGCTGGACGATGCCGTAGACCGTGGATAATCCCAGCCCCGTGCCCTGGCCCACGCCTTTGGTCGTAAAGAACGGCTCGAAGATGTTGGCCAACATCTGCGCGTCCATGCCGTGGCCGTTGTCGCTCACGCTCAACAGGACGAAATCGCCGGGCCGGAACCCGGCATGCTCGAGGCAATCGGTTTCATCCAAGGTGGCCTTGCCGGTCTCGATGGTGATCCGGCCGACGTCCTTGATGGCATCGCGCGCATTGACGCACAGATTGGCCAGCACCTGGTCGATCTGAGATGGGTCCATCTTCACGAACAAACGGGCACTACCCGGTTTCCACTGCAGTTCTATATCTTCGCCGATGAGCCGTCGCAGCATTTTGAGCATGCCTTCGATGGTCTCGTTCAGGTCGATGACCAGCGGGGCGATGGTTTGCTTGCGGGCAAAGGCCAGCAACTGCCGCGTCACGGCCGAGGAGCGGTTCGCGGCCTTGTAGATTTCCATCAGGTCGGCATGCATCGGTTGGGACGGCTCGACATTCTCCAGCGCCATTTCGGTATAGCCCAGGATGACGCTGAGCATGTTGTTGAAATCGTGCGCCACGCCGCCCGCCAGGCGACCGACCGACTCCATTTTCTGTGCTTGCAGGAACTGGGCTTGCATTTTCTCCCGCTCCATCTCTTCGCGCTTGTGATCGGTAATGTCGCTGATGATATGCACCGTGCCGGTATATCGGCCCTCCGCGTCCAGGATCGGGTCGACGGTCACGGAGAACCAACTGGCGCCGTGTTTAAGCTCCAGGGTTTCGCGGGTCAGACTCTGCTTGGCTTGCCGCGTCGGACATTCGTGGATCGCCTGATTGGCGCCGTGCATGATTTCCCAGCAATGCCTGTCAAGCATCTGCTCCTTGGATAGCCCGAAGAGCCGCTCGGCGGCCTGGTTGGAACGCAGCACCCGGTGGTCGCGATCCAGGACCCAAATGGCATCCTTGGTCGCATCGAAAGTCGTCTGCCACTCCCGCGCCGCCTGAACGGCGGCCTTTTCAGCCTGTTTTTGGTCGGTGATGTCCCTGGCGGTGGAGAGCGCGCCGGTCACCGTGCCCGCCTTGTCCTTGAGCACGCGGCACCACCAGGCCAGCAGGCGTTTTTCGCCATCCCTGCGCCGCTGCCAGCTCTCGACATAGATCACGTTCTCATCGCCGCCGAAGAGGCGGTCCACCCGCTCATAAGTCTCCTGTTCCCCCATGAAGTAGTCGGCCGCTTCCTTGCCGACGACCTCTTCGCCGAAGAAGTCCAAACCGGCCTGGTTGGCCCAGGTATAGATTTTACGCCGATCCACCTCCATGATGATGTCCGGCACCGCGGCAAGAATTGCCAAGTGCCGGTTGGAGATATTGGCCAGTTCCAGCGTCCGCCGGGCCACCTCCTTGCGCAGAAACCAGGACCAGAAGAAAAAGACCAGCAGCAGCAAGACCAGGGGCACGGCGATCAGGATCATGTAACGCAGAATGATCTCGAAACCTGGCTGCGATTGCTCGTAAACGCCCATCCATTTGTCATAGATACGCCGGTATTCGCCGCTCTCGTCGAGCACCTTCAACCCTTCGGCCAATTGGGCCTGAAGGGCTTTGTGGCCCTGCGGTACGGCATAGCAGTATTCGGAGGAGAGCAACGGCTGCCGGCCGACCGTTAAATTCTTCCAACCGTACTTTTCGATCCAGTAAAGGGCCGTAAGCCGCGACACGAGCGCGCAATCGTGCCGACCGGCGGCCAGCTCCGCCAGAGCGCCTTCCTGGGTCTTGGCCACCGAAAGCCGCTCTGAAAGGCCTTGCGCCACCGCAAAATCGTGCATGATATCGCCCTGCTCCACGATCAGGCGCTTGCCGGCCAGTTCGGCCACGGTCGCCGGCGGAGGGCCTTCGCCCCGGCGCACCACGCCGACGTTGTGATTGACCACATGCGGCGCCGTAAAGTCGAAGGTCAAATCGCGTTCAGCCGAGTAAAACATGCCTTGCAGGGCGTCGATCTCACCGCGGGCCAGCGCATCCCGGATCTCATGCCAGGGCCCGAGGCGGATCTCGATGTCCAGACCGACCGCGGCGGCGATGGCCCGCGTCAGATCGACGTTGTAACCGGCCGGCCGGCCATCCTCATCAAGATATTCATAAGGGGGATAGTTTTGGTCACCGCCGATCACGATGCGGCGGTTGGGCAGTTCCAGGGCGGCGAACCACTTGGCGTGCAGGTGGCGGTAGGTCCCGTCCGCGATGGCCAGGGCGAGCCCTTCGTTGAGCAAGGCCAGCGTTTCCCGGTCTCCTTCGCGCACGGCAAAGCAGAAATCCTGGCGGAAGCCTTCGATGGGCTGGTTGAGGATCCGCAGGTTGGCGAGTCCGCTCTCCTGAATCAGCCGCAAGGCCACGAGCCGCTGAATGACTACGGCATCGTGGCGGCCCTGGGAAAGCTCGGCCAAGGCCTCTTGGAAGGTGGCGGTGGTATGAAGCTCGATGCCGCGATCTTCGCGCCGTAAAAACTCTTCGGCATTGTCGTTCTTCATGACCGCCACCCGGCGCCCTTTCAGATCGTCCAGGCTCCGGATGTCGGCCGTCTCTTTGCGCACGACGATGGCGCCATGCAGCGTCATATAAGGCACCGTGAAGTCGAAAACCGCCTCCCGTTCGGGGGTGCGGCCGACCAGGGGCAGGGCTTGGATCTCACCGCGCGCAAGCCAGCTTTTGACCTCGGCCCAGGCAGCGGTGCGGAAGGTGACCGGGCGCCCCATGGCGGCCAGGGCGGCGCGCATGAGTTCCACCGCGAAGCCGCTGGCCCGGCCATCCGCATCCACGAGGCAAAAGGGCGGGTAATCGATCTCGGCGGCCGAGCGAATGGGCGGATGGGGGGCTGATGCATTCTCACCGGCGCCGGCATCCGGCGCGGCCGCAACCATTGCGAGAAAAATCAAAAACAAAAAAAGGCCCCTGCAGGTCATCGTGGCGATACCTCATGAAAGCGGTTCGATGCAAAACCTTAACGCGGCCCGCGAAAAAAAATCAACTATAAGAATTTAAAAAACTTACCCTTTCTTGACGCCACAGGGGCCACGGCGATAGCGTTGACTGATGAAAGCAACCTGTACGTCCGATGCGCGTCGAAGCGGCTATCGGACGAAAAGTTCCGACAGTTTTTGAAAAATGCTTTTCCTGCCTTGGCCTAAAGCCGCGACGTAGGTAGACATATGGTGGTTTTTTTCGATGTCGTTTTCCTGGATCGTGAATACCACGGGAGTATCGATATGGGAAAAATAGGCGCCTAAAAAACCCGCGAAAGTAGTAGGAAACGGGACCTCGGTGACCATATCCGAAGTATTCAGGATTCGAAAGGACTTGTGCGCAAAGGCTGAATTGAATGCGGTAACGAAGTCATTATCTCCAATTCTTGGCGACCCATACGTATAAAGCGCTTCGATCCGAGTTCCCAAAGAATTTTCGATATCGCAAGCGGCGAAGGCGGCAAAGCTTGCACCGAGGCTATGCCCGGCGACATATATTTTTTTTACGTTCTCGAATTCTTTTACGACTTCGAGAATTTGGCTTCTGACATTGAGATATATGCCGAGGAAGCCATCGTGAACATTGCCAAAGCCGGCAACGAAGAAAGGCGCCAGTTTTGCGTTTAAGTTGTTGATCCATTCCGTCGGCGTTTGCGTTCCCCTGAAAATGATGAATGCTGCTTGGCCCTGCTGGGCTACAAAGCCAATCGGAATGGCCGCTATTTTTCTGCCCTTGAGAAAAGGCAGCTTCAGGATGTAGTTGCCGATTTTATTGTCCTCATCGATGATCCCCGTTCCGATTGAGGCGTATTTTATCTCTTGGATGAACCGATAGTCCGCCGGCAGGCGCCACTCTCTATTCGTTTCAAAGGCATCGAACTGTTCATAGGCCTGTTCGACCAATCGGCCGAGTCGAATCGAAAGATCGAGATTGAACCGGCTCGGAAAATACATACGTCTATCCCTGCTTTACCCCCACATGGGCCACGGCGATGCCGTCCGTGAAGGCGCGGTAGGTCATGTCCCTGAACCCGATTTGGGTCAGCATGGCCGCAAGCTCGTCGGGCAGGGGAAACATGCGGATCGTCTCGGGCAGGCAGGCGTAGGATTCGGCCGAACCGGCGATGAGCTGCCCCAGGAAGGGCATGATGTTGAACGAGTAGAAATCGTAGAGCGTTCGAAACCAGGTGTGGACCGGCCGGGAGAACTCCAGGCACAGCAACCGACCGCCGGGCTTGAGCACCCGATGCATCTCGGCAAAGCCGCGCTGGAGATGGGTCAGGTTGCGGATGCCGAAGCCCACCATGGCGGCATCGAACGTGTGGTCCGGAAAGCTGATCTGCTCGGCATCGCCCTGGACATAGGCGATGTGGGCCAGCTCTGGAAAGGGATCGATCTTGGGACGGCCCGCGGCGATCATGGCCCAGTTGATGTCGTAAATGACCACGCGGCCTCTCGGACCGGTGCGTTGGGCCGCCAGGATGGCCAGGTCGCCGGTGCCGCCGCACACATCCAGGACCTTGTCGCCCGGCCGCAATCCGAGCATGCGGATGGCGGCGCGCTTCCAGACGTGCTGGATGCCCAGGCTCAGCAGCGAGTTCATGAAGTCGTATTTGGGCGCCACCCGGTTGAAGTGGCGCATCACGGCCTGGACCTTCTCGTTTTCCTGAAACGTGCGGAGGCCGAATCGGGCCTTGCCGGTCTTCACGATATGATCGTCCAACTGCTCCTGCCGCCGTCCGGCGTCGAACCAGTCTGGATTTTGCCATAACGCCATGTGAACTGTTCTCCTCTTCTCTCTCAGATCCTATTCGTACTCGTACGAGCACGATGGTGGCTACGTGATATCCTGTATTTTATCCTTTTTAAAATGAATCATATAATTCATCCCGGCGCTCCGGCACAAACGCGCATGCCCCACAAACGGCAGATAGCGCAACCCCGTAAGGCCGGAGACGCTCAGGCCGGCGGCGGCGCCCCAGGCGATCAACTCTTCGGGCCGCACGAACTTGCTGTAGCGGTGGGTGCCCTTGCGCACGATGCCCAGCACATACTCGGCCACGCCGATCACCAGCAGACCGGCCAGGAGTGTGCGGTTGACGGTGGCAAAGAAGATATTGCCGCCGGGCCGCGCCAACCGGGCGCAAGCCGCCACCAGCGACGCCGGATCGGGCACATGCTCGACCAGTTCCATGCAGGTGACCACATCGTAGGCTGCCGGGTGGGCCTGCGCCCATTCCTCTGCGCTGCCCTCCTGGTAATCCAGGCGCAGGTCCGCTTCGGCTGCATGCCGGCGGGCCACGGCCAGGGCCTCGGGCACCATGTCGATGCCGGTCACCGTCGCTCCCTGGCGGGCCATGGCTTCGGCCAGCAAGCCGCCGCCGCAGCCCACGTCGAGCACCCTGCGGCGGGCCAGTCCGGCGGCCCGGCCCGCCACGTAGGCCAGGCGCACCGGATTGATTTCATGCAGGGCCTTGAACTCCCCTTCGGGCCGCCACCACAGATCGGCCATGGCGGCGAACTTGGCCACTTCCCGGGGATCGACGTTGGTTTGGGTGGATGGGTTCATGCGTCGCCCTGTTTGCGCACCAGCAAGGAGGCGTTGGGGATCACGGCCCAGGGGCCGCCCGCCGCAACTTCTTGGCGCGCCTGGTCCATGGAGATCTTCTCGCACCCCATGGCGCGCACCGCGGCCTCGTCCAGATCGGTCGCCAGGGCGATGCGGATGCGCCGGGTTTTTTCCATCATGGCCAGGGCCGTGCCGCCGTTGCCCACATACCCCTGGGCCAGGCGCTCGAAGGCCGGCTGGAAGCCGCCCAGACCGAACCAGGGCAGGAAGGTGGCCGAGCCGATGCCGTCCGGGCAGCGGGCCAGGACGATGAGGCGGCCGCCGTCGGCCACGAAGGCCGCGGCGTTGTGCACCGCCTTGTGGCTCTGGATGAAATTGATATCCTTGGGCGTGCCGCCGCAGGAGGCAATCACCTGCGCAAAGGGCCCGCCGCCCGCCTCGCAGTGGGATGCGTGCTGTTGGCAGGCCGCCTCGAAATGGGCCTGGCCCCGGCCCGCCGTCAAATCGCACACCCGGCCATGGCTGTCCAGGATGGCATGCACGGCCATGTCGGCCGGTTTGAAGCGTTCCACCTCGGCCAGATCCTCGGCCAGGGGGTTGCCCGCGACTTGACCGGGCCGGCAACCGGCCGAAAGCGTGCGACGCGCGCGGTCCAGGAAAAGGCCGTGGTTGGCGTAGATGGCGGCCCGTTCGCCCAAGCCGGGAAAGACCAGCTTGCGCCCGCCGCCGAAGCCGGCGAAATAGTGGTGGGAGATGGCCCCAAAGGTGATCAGGCAACTGGCCTCTACAATATCCGCCCGCAGCCGCACCGGCGTTCCCCGGCCGGTGTGCCCCATCTCCACAAAGAGCGCGCGATCTTCGCACCCGTGGTGCACCCAGCGGAAGCGCTCATACGCCTCGCCGTAGGCCGAACGGCTTTCCGCCTCGCTTTGGCGGCCGTGGGTGCCGTAGGCGACGAACAGGGTCAGCCCGTCGTCCGGGGCGCCTTTTCTTATCAGTTCCTCCAGCAGCACCGGCAGGTAGCGGGGGTATCCGCACAGGCGCGTTTTGTCGGCCACCACCACGGCCGACCTCTTCAGGTCCAGCCGCGCCGCGTCCAGGAAGGCGCGCACCCGCCGGCGAAACTCGGGCGCGTCCACGACCGGGGCCGGATCGCTCACGCGCAGTATTTCCGGCGGCGCGGTGCAGGTAAAGGGTACAGTTTCACGGCCATAGGCCAGGTCGAAGGTGGAAAGCATGGGCATCCATAACCGTAATCCACCGAAACATCAACACCCGCTCTGCTGCCCTTGATTCCCGCAAGGGCAGGCCTTATAGTCGCACACCGGGCCGAAAAAGAGGCTGACCGCCCGCCCCATCCCGATACAAAAGGAGTTGCCATGATCGTCGCCAATGAAAAAGAGCTCGCCGCCACCCGCATCGACAACCCCATGGTCAAGGCCGCGGCCATCAAAGTGCTCGTCGGCCCCCAGCAAGGCTGGGACGACTACGTGATGCGCGTCATCGAGCTGGAGGCCGACGGCTATTCGCCGGCCCATGCCCACCCCTGGCCCCACATCAACTACATGCTCGAAGGCCAGGGCACCCTGACCATCGAGGGAAAGGCCCACGCCGTGCAGGCCGGCGGCTACGCCTACGTGCCGGCCGGCAGCCACCACCAGTTCAAAAATACCGGTTCGGGAAAGTTCCGCTTCATCTGCATCGTGCCCAAGCAAGGGCATCAGTAGTCTATCGCCAGTCGAAAGGAGATCGCGCCATGACCGAAGAAAAAAAGAAAACCCCCGAAGAAAAAGCACCCCCGGCCGCCGAGCCGCTGAAAGTTTGTACGCTGTCCAACACCCCCGAGCACGTCCGGGCCGACGACATGGGCGAACCGTGCGACGACGGCCGGGCCGGATAGCAGCGGCCTTCCGGGAATCGCCATCCGAACGTTTGCCTTGACAAGCGACGGACCCGTTTGTATGAACGCCGTGGTTTACGCGATGGCGATTCGTCTTCTCCCCCTTCCCCCATGGCTTCCCATCCCCCTGCCGGGATAAGCGCCGATCCCCTCGCACCTGCCATATCGCAAATACTTATTATAGGTTTCAAAATTTCCTGGAAGGATCGCTGCCATGGCAAGCTATTCGCGCTACTTCCTGCAATCCACCCTGGCGCTGGACGACGGCCTTTGCGAATACTTCGTCCAGCACCGGGCCTGGGACTGCGAGGAGATCCTGGATGTGGAATGGGTCGCGTTCTTCATGGAAGAAGACGCCGAGCAGTGGCTGCGGCAGTGCGTGGATTACGAAGCGAAGCGGACGTGCAGTCTGTTGCGGTCGTTTCTCGCCGACGATTGCACCGGCTACCACAGGATCTTCCGCATGGACGACCGGGCCGTGATCCGGGCCGTGGCCCTGGAGC
>JAKAFO010000216.1 GCA_021819735.1 Deltaproteobacteria bacterium | reverse complement strand
CTGTCGTTAATATCGTGGCACGTTTATTGAAAAACCGAAAACTGATCGCCGAGGTCCGGACGGACCAGCACTGATCTTCGATACAAGGAGACATCGTCGGCATGACGACCACCAAAGCCACCATTGCAACGAGCGGGCCGCCTATCGAAGGTAGCGACCGGCGCCGGGAGCAGTACAAACGGTTCTTCCGGCGATTCGTCCTGCTGACCCTGGTCAGTTCCCTGGTGCCGCTCCTGCTGGTGGGCTGGGGCATCAATGTCCATTACACCCGCTTCGCGCGCGAGCGCTTGACGGAGAAGTTCAACCGTGAGGTGGATAACCATCATCGCGCCATCGAATTGTTTTTCAAGGAACACAGCTCCAAGCTGCAACTGATGGCCCGCACCCACAGCAAGGAGTATTTGAGTCATCCTGGCAACCTGAACAAAGTCTTCGAGTTGATCAATCATGATCACCCGACGCTCACCGATTTAGGGCTGATCGATCATACCGGCCGTCACCTGGCCTATGTGGGCCCTTATGACCTAATGGACAAAAATTACGCGGACGCATTTTGGTTCCAGCAGGTGCTGAAAAAAGGGATTTTCATCAGCGACATGTTTCTGGGTTTTCGCCGCGAGCCGCACTTCATCATGGCGGTCACCTCGTCGGAAAACGGAGAGCCCTGGATCTTGCGGGCCACGATCAATACCGAGACCTTCCGCGCCCTGGTGGAGAATGTGCGCATCGGTAAAAGCGGGGAGGTTTACCTGCTCAACACCGAGGGCATCTACCAAACCACCCCGCGTTTCGGCGGTGCCATCATGGAGGTGGCGCCGCTGCCCCTGCTGGCCGAACACGAGGGCACCGACCTGCGCTTCGTGACCCAGGATTACCCGGGGCGATCCAGCGCATCTTCCCGCCGGATTGTCTGTAGCGTCTGGCTCAAGGAACCCCGTTGGCTTCTGGTGGTGACCCAATCCTACGATGAAGCTTTCAACGCCGTAAACCACGCCAACTTCGCGGTATTGGTCTTCCTGCTCATCAGCGCGTTGACCATTCTCATCGTGGCCGTGCTGGTGACCCGTCACATGCTGACCATGATCCGCCGGCGTGACCGCGAGAGCGATCATTTGAACCAGCAGCTTATGCAGACCAGCAAGCTGGCCTCCATCGGCGAGCTTTCGGCCGGTGTGGCGCATGAGATCAACAACCCGCTGGCAATCATCTCCACCGAGCGGCAGATTCTGCTCGATTGCGCCAAGCAAACCGGAGAGATGGAGGCCGCTTTCCAGGAGCAGTTCAACGACTCTATGGCGCAGATCGATATCCAGATCCAGCGCTGCAAACGCATCACCCACAATCTGCTGCGATTTTCCCGGCGCACCCAGTCGGTGATGGAGACGGTCCACTTGAATGCTTTCATCCTCGAGGTGGTAGACCTGATGGAGCGCGAAGCCCGGGCCAGCGGCATCAAATTCGTTACGACCCTGGAGCCGGAACTGCCGGTGATGATCTCCGATCCGTCGCAGTTGCAGCAACTCTTCCTGAACCTGATCACCAATGCCATCGATGCCCACGACGGCAAGCCCTATGGCCGTGTCGAAATCGCCACCACCGTTACGGCCGATGGCCAGGGCGTGCGGCTGAGCATCAGCGACACCGGTTGCGGAATTTCCTCGGAGCATATGGAGAAGATCTTCGATCCCTTTTTTACTACCAAGCCCGTGGGCAAGGGAACCGGATTGGGGCTTTCCATTTGCTTCAGCATCATTCAGCGGTTGGGCGGCCGAATCGACGTGCACAGCGAACCGGGGCAAGGCACGCGCTTTGACATCGAACTGCCGCTTCACCCGCCGGCGGAGATGATGCAGTATAACTAGACGGCGGCTTGCAACAAGCACCTGAGCCCCTAAAGAAGGAGCATGCGATGAACGGATCCAAAATTCTCCTGGTGGATGACGAAGAGATATTTACCCGCAACATGGCCAAACTGCTGACCACGCGCGGCTATAAGGTCACGGCCGTCAACAGCGGCGATGCCGCCATCCGGGCTTTGGAAGTGCAGCCCGTGGATGTGATCGTGCTCGACCTGAAGATGCCCGGCCTCGACGGTCTGTCCACTCTCAAGGAGATCCAAAAGCTGGGCCTGTTTACCCAGACCTTGATGCTCACCGGTCACGGTTCCATCGACTCGGCACTGGAGGCCATGAAGCTCGGCGCCTATGACTACCTCACCAAGCCTTGTGAAATCGACGAACTGGTCGCCAAAATCGAAGGCGCGTGGAAAAAGAAGGACAGTGCCCTCAAGGACGATATGCAGGGAAAAATCCGGACGGCTGGCGAAGGCCCCAAGTCGGTCTTCGAGGTCTTTCCTGCCAAAAAGCGCTGAGCCCGGGGTGTCTATGACCGCCAGAGGCATCAGGCCTCTGGTAAGCTCTGGGTCAAAGAATAGCCTTGCAACAAGACGGCGGAGTGCGTAGAACTTAAAGAAATGACGGCATACGGTCCGCCGCTTACCCTCTGAACCTGCCTTTGCTCCCTCCCCCTCCATGGCCGCTTCCATCTTGCGTTGGACCGATTCTTGTCGAAATGGGAGCAGATGTGACGCATGGATAAAGAAAAATCCGCTAATGCGCCTCCGGGCGCCGCTGGTCGCCATGGTCCGGGAGCGGCCCCTTTCCCGGAAACGGGGTTTAAAGCGCTATTCGAAAAGGCGCCCATCGGAATTTTTCAGACCACTTCCAAGGGGCAGGTGCGCTATGTGAACGCCAGCATGGCAGAGTTGGTCGGTGCGGCATCGCCCCAGGAGGCCACGGCCCGCTATTCCGATCTTTCCAAACAACTGTATGCCGATCCCCGGCGCCGGGAGGAGTTTATTCGGCAGTTGGCCCGGAACGGCGAGGTCGTGGGGTTCGAGTACGAAGCCGTACGGCTCGATGGCCGGCACCGCTGGTTCTCCATGAGTGCCCGCATCAGTGAGCGTTGCGCCGACGGCACGGTGGTGATCGACGGCTTCACGGCCGATATCACGGAGATCAAAAAGATGGAGCTGGCCCTGCGCGAGAGCGAGGCGCAATTTAAGAGTGCCTTTGAACATTCTTCCATCGGTCGGACGATGACCTTGCCCGACGGCCGTTTGAATCGGGTCAACAAGGCCCTGTGCCGGATGTTGGGCTACGATGAACGGACGCTGGTGGGCAAGCAGATCGCGGACATCACCCACCCCGAAGACCTGGCCGCCAGCCTGGAACTGGTGCAACGCCTGCTGGACGGCAAGGCCGCCGTAAGCAGGATGACCAAACGCTATCTGCATGCCGACGGGCGGGTGGTCTGGGGCGATGTTAGCGTGATCCTGATACGCGATGAAATGGGGCATCCCACCCACTTTCTCACCGAAATGGTGGACATCACCGAGCAGAAGCAGGCGGAGCAGAAAAATCTCGAACTCGAACGTCAGTTGCATCAGGCCCAGAAAATGGAGGCGGTCGGCCGCTTGGCCGGCGGCGTGGCCCACGACTTTAACAACCTGCTGTCGATTATCCTCGGCTATGCCGAAACCATGCTCGATGAGCTGCCCGGCGACCATCCCCTGGGCGACGCCTTGAAAGAGGTTTTCGATGCCGGCAACCGCGCCCGGCAGCTTACCCGGCAACTGTTGGCCTTCAGCCGCAAGCAGGCGCTGGAGTTGGTTCACGGCGACATCAATGCCATCGTGACCGGTTTTGAAAAACTGTTGCGCCGGGTGATCGGCGAAGATATCGATTTGAGAATCGCATTGGCGCCCCAGCCGTTGTTCGTCAAATGCGATGTCTCCCAGATTGAGCAGGTCTTGATGAATCTGGCGGTCAATGCCCGGGATGCCATGCCCCAGGGCGGCTGCCTGACCATCGAAACCTCGCGGGTCCTGCTGGGCGATTCGCGCGGATCGCGGGAAAAAGGTTCGGCCCCTGCCCATTTTGCCAGGATCGTGGTCAGCGATACCGGTGCCGGCATGGATCGGGATACGTTGCAGCGGCTCTTCGAACCCTTTTTTACGACCAAAGACAAGGATCATGGCACCGGATTGGGATTGGCCACCAGCTATGGCATCGTCCATCAGCACGGGGGCACCATCGAAGCGTTCAGCCAGCCCGGGCAGGGGGCGCGATTCACGATATTGCTGCCCACGGTCGGAGAAGGGCCGGTCCAACCGATAGCGGCATCGCAAGGTCGGGAGCATGGCACCACGGCCGCCACGATTCTGATTGTGGAGGATGATCCTTCGGTACGCAAGCTGGCCATCAATATTCTAAGCAAGAAGGGTTATCGCGTCATCGGATCTGAAAACGTGCATGAGGCCCTGGCGCTGGCCGCCCGGCCCAACGAGCCCATCGATCTGTTGCTGACCGATGTGGTGATGCCGGGCATGATGGGCCCCGAGGTGTTCAAAAAGGTTGCGGCGCGGCACCCCAATCTCAAGGTCCTTTACATATCCGGCTATACATACAATATCCTGGCCCAACACGGGGTCCCGGAGGATGATCGCCAACTGTTGCCCAAACCCTTTTCGGTCAAAGCCCTGGTGGACAAAGTCGACGCGGTCTTGAATCCTGCCTGAAACCGCTTTTGCCCAATCGAGTCCCTTAGCGGATGCCGTCAAGTTTTTGCCGATGGACGGCAAGAATGCACCTGTGGGCCCATTCTTGAGATGGCCGACTGAATGAATAATATTCCGATATTATGAGAGAATACTAATGCAAGGGGATGGAATGAAAATTGCTAAATGTTCTGAAGCCGTCGTTAACTAGCAGGAGCTCCCATGGTGCCCAAAACCAACTGGACCATTCAGGATTATCTCAAGCAGGCCGGTATGCCCGCGGATGGGTTGCGCCGCAAGGTCGCCGCGCCAGCCCCGGGCGATTCGAAACAGGATTTTTCCCGCATTCTGGCCGATTCCCAGGCCGATGCCCGCAAGGCGGCCCTGGCGGCGGGCGGAGGACGGCGCATCTCCGATTACCTGAAAACGCCCGTCGTCGCCAAGGTGCCGAGGCCATACAATCCCGCGCCCGCCAGCATTTCAGGCGCCGATCAAGCCGCTCCTGCCGGCGCTTCCAACGCGCAACCCGTCGCAATGGAGGCCCGCCGGCAAAGTCCTTCATCCGAAACCCAGGCCAAGGCCGCATCCTTGCCCGAAGAGATTATGGCAACCCCACCGCTCAAAGCCGATACCGTGGCGCAACGCATTGAGGCGAGCATTCAAAAAGCCGCCATCGACTACGAGCTGCCGGCCGAGTTGATCCGCGGCGTGATTCAAGCGGAATCTAATTTCCAGGTGCGGGCCGTGTCGCCGGCCGGCGCCCAGGGCCTCATGCAGTTGATGCCCGCCACGGCCCGGGACCTGGGTGTGGACGATCCCTTCGATATCCGGCAGAACATCGATGGCGGGGCGCGCTATCTGCGCCAGATGCTCGATATGTTCGATGGCGATGTGAAGCGGGCGCTTTCCGCCTACAATGCCGGTCCGGGCACGGTCATGAAGTACGACGGCCAGGTGCCTTACCCGGAAACCCGCCACTATGTCCGCAAAGTCATGCTCTATGCGCAACGGTAGTGGCCGGTCCTGCCGCATGTGAACCGAAGCAGCCCCTCCCCGATCTAAAGTTCAGCCAATACCTTTTTGGCATTTTCAGCGCCGTCGAAATTGGCATCTAATTGGAGCGCTTTGGATAGGTGGGTCTTGGCCAGATCGGCCTTCGACTGTTTGTAATACGCCAAGCCCAAGTGGTAATGGACCGCTGCATTGTCCGGCAATTTTTCCAGGCTGCCGCTCAATTCGGCGATGGCGCTGTCATACAACCCTTTTTTGTAATACACCCAGCCCAAGGTATCCATCACACTGGGGTCATCGGGAAGCTTGCCCTTGGCGGTCTGAGCGAGGGATAGGGCTTCATTTAAATCCTTGTCCTGATCGGCCAGGATAAAAGCGAGGTTGTTGGCGGCCGGAGCGAAATCCGCGTTGATCTTTAATGCTTCCCGATAATGGGTTTCCGCCAGATCCGATTTTTTTTGCAGATCGTACAGCGTGCCCAGCAACATATGCGGACCGGTCTGTTTCGGGTTTTGGGCCAACAAGGCGTTGTACTGCTCTATGGCTTTGTCCAATTCCTTGCGTTGGGCATAGATCCTGGCCAATCCGTAATAGGGAGGGGCATAGTCGGCGTAGGCCGCAATGGCCTCGTGGAAATCTTTTTCGGCCGCCGCATCGTCTTTGAGCGCGCCATGCAATTGCCCTTGGATGTTTTTGATCACCGCCACATGCACCGGCGAATCCTTCAATACATCCAGTTGCTTTTGGCAGCGTGCCAGGGCTCCCGGCAAATCCTTTTTGGAAGCATAAAGATTGATCACCAGAGAGAAGGCATCGATCAATTTGGGGTTGAGCGCCAGCGCTTGTTCGAAATTTTTCAAAGCCTCGTCGTTCTTGTTCTGCAGGCGCCGCTGAATGCCCAGGTAGTAAAAGCCTTGGGGATTTTCCGGTTGCTTCTGAATCATCCAATCGAACTGCACGGCGGCCTCTTCGAGTTTTTTCTGACCCAGCAAGGCCTGACCCAGAATCAAGCGGGACTGATAGTTTTCGGGCAAGGCCGCGGCTACTTCGCGGCACAGCTTCTCGCTGCCTGCAAAGTCCTTCTCTTTTAATGAGATTTCAGCCAGCAGCAGTTTGGCGCGATAATCCTTGGGGGCCAACTCGATGGTTTTGAGCAGTTGAGTTTTGGCCACATTGGCATCGCCCTTGTTAAGGTGGGCCAGGGCCTTGAAATAGTAGGCGCGGCTGTTGTCGGCGTCTTGCCCGATGACCTGGTCGAAGGCTGCAATGGCCGCATTCCAATCTTGCTTGGCAATGGCGATTTCGCCCTTGAGCATCAAGGCGGGTTGAAAATTGGCGCGCTTGGCCAGGATTTGATCGTTATACTGCGCGGCTTTGTCCACCTCATTGATGCGCAGATAATACCGGGCGGCCTGGGCCAGTACCGAGGTGTCTTCGGGATTGAGTTCCAGCGCCTTGGCATACATGGCCTTGGCCTGATCCGGTTTTTGGGTGGTTTCGTAAAAGGCGGCCGCTGCCAGGCAGTATTTGGCTTCCTGGGGCGCAAGGGAGATGGCTTCCAGATAGGCCTGCTCGGCGACATCCAATTTGTTCAAGCGCATATAATAGCCGCCCTTGACCAACCGCAGGTCGGCATCCTTGGGAAACGCCGCGATGGCGGCCTCGATCTCTTTTTCGGCCGCGGCCATATTGTTTTGGGAAGCATAAAAGCTGATCAGGGCCAGGCGCGGTGCCGTATCCTTGGCTTCCAGCGTCACGGCCTTTTGCAAGGCTTGCTCGGCCTCCTCGTTCTTGCCCAAACGGCTCAACGACCTGGCCAACCCGATATACGCCCGGACCTGGGAGGCATCCTTGGCGATTATTTTGCGGTACACCTCCACCGCCTGGTCATGGGCCTTGTCCAGATCGTGCAGGCCGGCCAGCAGGAAGAGCGCTTCGGTATTTTCGGGCTCACGCGCCAGGACGGCATCGACGCGCGTCCGCGCTTCCTTCGTATTGTTGCCCAGCATATAAAAGGTGGCCAGTTTGAGCAGGCCGTCGGTGTTGTTGGGGTCGATCTTGACCAGGGTGCTATAGGCTTGAAAGGCCTCGCGCGGATTTTCCAGCTTTAAATAAGTTTCGCCCAGCTTGGCATGCGCTGCCGCGAAGTTAGGATCGATCTGGATGGCGTTTTTCAGCTCGATCTCGGCGGCCTTGTATTCGCCCTTGTCAAAATATCCGACACCCTTTCGCAGGTGGGCTTCTTTTTTTTCTTCGTCGGAGGCGCAGCCCCCAATCAAGAAAAACACTACCGCCATACCCACCAGGAACTTAAAGAATGATCTCATCCAGCCGCCTCCGTTCTTATCGTGACTCTTGGTTGAAGCCTCAATGGCTCAGCCACTGGGCAATCGGTTGGTCAATCAGGTAAATATCCGAATTTTGTCTATCAGGCAATTGTTGATTCCCGCTGACCAGCATTGGGGTGATAGAGCCGGGCCGGATTTCACCAAAGGAGTTGAGATGCGGTTCACCGGAGCGGGTGGCCTCCCTTGGTGTCTCGATTACATAGACATTATGTAACTCATTACCTACTACGCTTGGAGTCAAAATTCATATATCGCCGGACTGTTTGAAATGTAAGGAAAAAAATAAATGTCAGAAATGGTATGAGCTTTGCTCCAATGGGAGAAGTCACGAAGTTAGCGAACATATATTCCTAAAGGAGAATAAAAATGAAAAGGTTCGGGGTATTTTTATGCAGCTTGGTTTTGGTTTTGGGTTTGGCTGGGGGGGGCAATGCGGCACTATTTACAGAAGAGTATACGGGGTCCCAGAATGTGTATGAAGGGGAGTTCTATAATTTCGGCTTTGATTTTTGGGAACAGAATGATCCAACTCAGGTGAGCACAGACTCTGCTCTATCACTTATAGCTGATGCCCAAGGCGCGTTTGATCCATGGGTATCCGCCACCCTGAATGTTTCTTTCTATTCCGCAGACTTTGCAAGTGAAAAAGCTGGAATTGAATTGACTGCATGGAACGAAAATGGCGATGGCAGCGAATCGTTTTATTTAGGCACGATTTACCATAATTTTTTTGATTTTAGCTATGCGTATAATTATTCACATAGCTTTACTGCTGCTCAACTCGCCGCTTTTGAAGCGTGGGGCTGGGGAAATGTGGTTATCACGGCAGTTGGAACAGCTTGTTGGAACTATAATGATTTTGCCATCACAAAAGTTGGCATGACGGTTGAAACTGCCACTGCCCCCGTTCCCGAACCCGCCACCATGCTGCTGCTGGGTACGGGCCTGATGGGATTGGCCGCGGCCAAGCGCAAGAGAATGCTGAAAAAGTAATAATACCCCGAGCGACGCTATTCTAAATAATAGCGAGAACCCCCGGCAGTGCCGGGGGTTCTTTTTTTGGGTCGATCCTTTATCCCATCTTGCCATCGATTCCGTTTTTGATTAAACCTCACCTATCGCAAGCCACCGCGGTGTTCTGAATCTAACCCCTACCCAAGCACCTTGCATGAAGCATTTCCCGTTTA
>JAKAFO010000215.1 GCA_021819735.1 Deltaproteobacteria bacterium | reverse complement strand
ACTCATGGGGATCGAAGTGCGGAACGGGCCGGTCTTGTTGCAGGCCACCACCGGCACCCCGAGGTGCCGGGCATACGTCGCCGCGGTGTGCTTATAGACTTCAACCCAGTTGTCGCGGTCTCTTTTCAGGAAGAAGGAGGGCAGCCCGGGGCAGGAGTATTGCAGCAGTAAAATCTCCGGGCGGTTTTCAATCAAGCTGCGGATGGTGTGGGTCTTGCTGGTGTCGAAGCAGATGGCGATGCCGATCCGGCCGATGGGTGTGTCGAAGACGTTGGGGTTCCGTCCGCCGCCCTTGAAGAAGAAGGCTTCGTAGGCGGCCGGCTCGATTTTGCGGTGGGACCACAGTTCGCCGTTCGGCCCGCAGAGCACGAAGGTGTCGAAGAAATCCTGGCCCTCTTTTTCCAGGATGCAGGTGGCGAGATAGACCCCATGTCGCCGGCACAGGGCGCTCAGCCATTGGAATGTTCTTCCCCTGAGCGGTTCGGCCGCATCCCAGATGCTGTCTTCGTAGATGTAGCCCGCCAGGGCGAACTCGGGCAGCGAGATGAGCCGTGCGCCCGCCTGCACCGCTTCGAGAATGTGGGTTTCGGCCCGCTGGCGATTGCCTTCCCAGTCGGCATTTTTCGATTCCATCTGAACCGCGGCCACAGTTAATTTCATGATGTCTCCTGCGATGTGTGCCCTTTCAAGATTTTCCGTGCTCTTGGGCACGCTTCCACAAATCAGTCGGATCTCTGGCGCCACTTGATAATTTCCAGAACCGCGATCAAGAAGCCTACGGCGGCCAGCGGTACCGACAGTTGCCGGACGGTCAGGGCCGCCGTGCCGAAGAGCGACTGCAACGGCGGAAAGTAGGAGACGGCCACTTGCAGCACCAGCACAAGGGCGGTTCCGGCGAGCAAGGCCCGGTTTGTCAATGGATTGAGCCGGAACAGCGATTCGCTGGGGGAGCGTCCTGCATGGGCCTCGACGATCTGCAACAGCACCACGGTCGTCATCACGATGGTTTGAAATCCTTGTTGGTCGGTGGAAAAGGCCCACCAGGCCACGGCGAGGTTCAAGACGCCCAGAAGTGCGCCCAACCAGAGGATCTGTCGGCTCAGGCCGGCCGCCAGGACCCCTTCGGAGGGCGGACGCGGCGGCCGCCGCATGGTATCTTGATGGGCCCGCTCGACACCGATGCCCAGACCCAGGAGGCCGTCGGTCACCAAGTTCAGCCAAAGGATCTGGAAAGGCAACAGCGGCAACGGCAGGCCTGTCAGGGGCCCGAGAAAGACGAGCAGCACCTTGCCCAGGTTGCCTGCGAGCGAATATTTGAGAAACGCGCGCACATTGTCATTAATGGCGCGACCTTCCTCCACGGCTGCCACGATGGTGGCGAAGTTGTCGTCGAGCAGCACCATTGCGGCCGCCTCCTTGGAGACGTCCGTGCCGGTGATTCCCATGGCGACACCGATGTCTGCGCGCCGCAGGGCGGGGGCGTCGTTCACGCCGTCGCCGGTCATGGCCACGACGTGGCCGCTGCGTTGCAGTGCTTCCACGATGCGCAGTTTCTGCTCGGGCGCCACGCGCGCGAAGACCGAAGTACTTTGCGCCAGGCCGCCCAATGCTTCAGTAGAAGTCTGGGCCAGATGGGAGCCGGAGACCACGCCGCCGTCACCCAGGATTCCCAGATCCTGGGCGATCTTGCGGGCGGTCACGGGATGGTCGCCGGTGATCATCACGGGCCGTATTCCGGCGGTGCGGCAGGCGGTTACGGCCGCTGCAACCTCGGCCCGGGGTGGATCGATCATCCCCGCCATGCCGATGAACACCAGATCCTGCTCATAAGCAGCCGGGTCTTGCGTTGGGCTCGGCGTGGCGGGCGGACCCAGCCGGAAGGCTACGCCCAACACGCGCATGCCGTCTTTGGCCAGGGCCTCGTTGGCGGAAAGAATCCGTCCGCGCCAGGCGTCGTTCAGAGGCACTATCCGGCCGGTTTCCCAGACATGTGAACAGACGGCCAGCAGGCTGTCCACGGCGCCCTTGGCAAAGACAATGGAGGAGTGCGGATCGATCTCAACGCAGGCCCCGATCCAGGCGTTGCAGTCATCGACGCGATGCAGTGTGGACATGCGTTTGCGATCGGAATCGAACGGCACTTCGGCAATACGCGGGTAGAAGGTTTCCAGTTGTTCCTTGAGCAGGCCGTATCGGGCCGCCGCGATCACCAGGGCGGCCTCCGTGGGATCGCCCACGGCGTGAAAGCGTCCGGGCGCGGAAGCTTCCGGCCGCAGCATCGCGTCGTTACACAGGGCGCCGCCCATGAGCAGCAGGGCCAGGGAGGGCTCTTGCTGAAGAATTCGCAGGGGGTCTTCGGTGCCGGCAGCAACCGGCATGCGGTGTTTGAGCTCCTCGGTGATTTCCAGCCGGTGGCCGGCCATGTCGAGCACCGTGACCGTCATGCGGTTTTCGGTGAGGGTGCCGGTCTTGTCCGAGCAGATCACCGTCACCGCGCCCAGGGTCTCCACGGCCGGCAGCCGCCGGATCAGCGCCTGGCGTTTGAGCATGCGCTGGGCACCCAGCGCCAGGGCGATGGTGACCACCGCCGGCAGCCCCTCGGGGATTACGGCCACGGCCATGCTCACCGAGGTCATGAACATGAGTCGAATGTCTTCACCGATCAGCACGCCCAGGCCGAAGATGGCCGCAACCACCCCCAGGGCCACCAGTGCCAGGGTGCGCCCCAGCCGGTCCAAGCTCTGCTGCAAGGGCGTCTTGACCTGATCGACCTCCTGAAGCAGTCCGGCCACGCGGCCCAGCTCGGTGGCCATGCCCGTGGCGGTGACCAGCACGCGGCCCCGGCCGTAAGCGACGGTAGTCCCCATGAAGACCATGTTGCTTTGATCCCCTAATGGCAAATCGACATTGCCGCTGATCGGTGCCGTCTGTTTTTCAACGGCCTCGGATTCGCCTGTGAGAATGGCCTCCTGAATGCGCAGGCTATTGGATTCCACGACCCGGCCGTCAGCCGGTGCGAGGTTGCCAGCCTCCAAGATCACCACATCCCCCGGCACCAGGTCCGACGCCGGTATCTCCGATAGGTCGCCCCCACGCCGAACGCGCACCGTGGGGACCGCCAATCGACGCAAAGCCGCCATGGCGCGCTCGGCGCGGTGCTCCTGAATGAACCCCAACATGGCGTTGAGCAGCACGATAGCCAGGATGGCAACGGCATCCTTTAAACTGCCCACGATTAGGGAGACCACGGCGGCGACCACCAGCACCAGCACCAGGGTGCCCGACACCTGTTCCCAAATCAATCGCCACGGCGACCGGCCGCCGCCGCCCTTGAGGGTGTTTTCGCCGAATCGGGCGCGTCGCAGTTGCGCCTGGTCTGTGGTCAAGCCACGTTCGAGATCGCACTGCAGCAATTGCGCCGCGGCCGCTGGATCCAGACGGTACCAAACGGTTTCTTGCGTTTGCGTCTGCTTCGCGTGGGTCAATTTTTGCCTCCTGTTTGGTTGGGTGTCATTTGGCCGAAGGCCGCGGCCACCCGGTTGACCAGGGCCCAGATGGCATCCGCCGGCAGGATCGCTTCGATGGGCCGGTCAAACAGCACCTGCAGCCGGGGCTTGAACTCTTCGTCTCCCCGCCACAACAGGAAGTAGAGCGGCAGGCGGGGAAACGGCAGCACCTGGAAGGCGGCGTCGGCGAAAGGCATGGCTTTTCCGCCCAGGGCCTGGCCGGCCTTTTGGAACCCGGCCAGATCCTGGCCGAAGCGCTTCAGGATCGGATCGGTGCGAAAAACGTGGGGGCCGGTGAAAAAATGACCCTCTTTGAGATCCTTGCCCGAAACGATGTCCTGGCCCAGGGGGTGAATTGCCTGGACATTTTTCAGGTAGAGCACGGTGGCCAAGGTTAGCAGGGGGTCCCGGGCGGCGGTCCATTGGTCCGCCGTGTCCCGGCGCAGCAGGCTGCGCTGCTCAAGATCGATGCCGATCTCTTCGTTGAGGAAGCGAAACCGGTACCGCCCCGGGCCGATGGATTCGAAGAAAGTCAGGTTGCACACGGTCAGCGGGTCCCGGGCCGCGGCTTCTTGCCAATAGGCCGCGGCTACCTCCAGGTGCGAACCGTCGGCCGCGTAAATCTTAGCGGGTTCTTGTTCTTTCCGAATTCGCTTCAAGCGCTCCGGGACGCCCCAGGCCGCTATCAGCGGCGGCACGCAGGGCGGCACCAGGTGCTCCCATGGCCGGCCCGCGATGATCTTGCGGCGGATCTCGCCGGCGCTGATGCCCTTCTTCTCGGGGGGTACCTCCCACAGCACGTGAACGCGAAGGCCGAGGGATTCGAAGTACTGCCGCTTGCGCCGGCCCCAGTCGTCGTAGATGGAGAGAAAGAAAGCCGCGTCCAGGGGTACGTAGTAGCGATAGCGCTCGGGCTGGCTGATGGGCAGGGGCACGATGGTGAAATCTTGCCAATGTACTCCAGCCGCCAGCAGTGCTTCTCTAACCATGAGGTGGCGCTCGTAGTAGGTCAGGGGGTTTTCCAGCGGATCGTGGCGCGTGGGATCGGCGCTCTCCTTCTGGGTCAGATGGGGGTCCGGATTGGTGACGGCCACCACCAGGTGCCGGCAGAGCGCTTTGCCGGCCAGCAGGTATTTGAGGTGGTCGTTGTGCAGGATCTGAAAACGACCGTGAATGACCCCCGTGGGGTAGCGCGCTTCGCCTTCACTCATCGGTTTTCCTTGCCGGGACCCTGTTCACGTCGGTCCCGGAGCCGAAACGGTTCGTAGCGGCCGGGCCAGTAGGGCTGGTCCACCGGCGTGTCCATGATGCCCTGGAGCTTGGCCCGGTCCAGGTGGTTCAAGATCAGGTACATCAGCTCTTTGCCGCGCACGAATCCCAGGGCCCCGGCGGCGGCGCTGATTTCATCGTAGCTTCGCACCGCGTCGCGCCGGAGGCCGGGGCCGTGGAAGATGATCGGCACCGGTTCGCCCGAGTGGATCAGGGGGCCGGCGCTGGGCGTGGAGTGATCCGCGGCCACCACCAGCAGCCGTTCGGGGTCGGCCAGCAAGCGGTCGAGCACCGTGCCGAGGCCCCGGTCCAGCGACTCGATGACCCGCCGTTTGTGCAGGGGGTCTTTGGTGTGGGCCGCCTCGTCGGGCGTCTTGGTGTGGACGTGGATGAAATCGTACTCGCTGCTCAGCGCCAGGGCGGTTTGCAGCCGTTGGGCCAGGTCCTCGCCCGGATCGGCGCCGTCGGCCACCTTGCGGGCCTCCATGCCCAGGTAGGCGGCCAGGCCCAGATAGATGATGCCGCTGGCCAGGATCAGGCCGCGCAGGCCGTAGGCTTCGGAAAAAGGGGTGACCGGCTTGAGGCGTCCGGCCCGCTGGGTCACCAGGCCGTTGAGCGGGACCTGGCCCGTTTCCGTTCGCGCCCGGTTCACGGGATGGGCCTGCAAGGTGTGGTGGACCCACTCCAGGTAGGCGCCCAGGACCCGGGCCGTGTTCCGGGGGGCGGCGTCGTCGGCCCAGGCGGCCCAGGGGGTCACGGCCATGAGCGGCTGGTCGTTCATCATGGGGTCCGAATCGGTCACGAAGGGGGCGACCTTTCCCGATAGGGTCAGGATGCCGCCCAACTTGCCGGTGGGATGCAGGTGCACCCGGACACCGTCCATGGTGAAGGTTTCGATGGCCGCCATCAGGGCCTGAACCTCCTGGGCGTCGGCCTTATGCCGGCCGTCGTTCAACAGCAGCGTTCCCTCGGCCGTGGGCCGGAGATTGACCAGATGGGTCAGGACCGCAACGTCCCGGGCATCCAGGGCGATGCCGGCCCCCAGGGCCTCCAGGGCCCCGCGGCCGGGAAAGTCGGCCATATCGTAGCCGAACATGGTGAAATGGGCGTTCTCGCTGGGCAGGGCCTGGCCCAGGCAGGCGGCATGGTACAACCCGTTGGCGCCGTCGCGGGCGATGCGGTCCAGCACCGGCGTCCGGGCCGCCTGCAGCGGCGTGCGGTGGTCCAGTTCGGGATACGCGCGGTCGCCCAACCCGTCGAGCAGAATCAGGATGCACTTTTTGGGCATGGTGGCAGTCTCTCCGGTTCCATCACAGCGGCGTCGGTTCGTCTTTCATACCGTCGCGGCCGGAGGGTGTCAACGCGCCTGGCCATCTGGGTTTTCGATGGCCGGCGCCATCGGCATGAAAACTAAATATTTGCCTTGGTCTGAGAAATACGTACTATGGCCATCATGCTGTTCGATATTCACGTCCATACCCGCCTTTCCCCGTGCAGCCGGATGCGCATCGGGGAGCTTTTGGAGCACGCCCGGGCGCGTGGACTGGACGGCATCTGTATCACCGATCACAACCTCATGGACGTCCGCCATGTGCTGACCGAGGGCCTGCAGGCCAACGGCCTGCGCGTGATCTTCGGCATGGAGTACAGCACCGGCCAGGGAGATTTCCTGATCTTCGGTCCCTTCGAAGAGATGGCGCCGGATCTGCCCGCCGACCGGCTGCTGCGCACTGTTCAGCAGAGCGGCGGCATCGCGGTGGCCGCCCACCCCTTCCGCAAGGCCCGGCCGGTGGACGAGGGGCTCATACAGCAAGGGCTGTGCGGCGCCATCGAGACCTGCAACGGCCGCAACACCCCCTTGGAAAATGGTGCGGCCGAGCGGTTGCGCCAGCGATACGAGCTGACCGCCTGCGGCGGCAGCGACGCCCACACCGTCGACGAATTGGGCGCCTGCGCCACCCGCTTCCTCGCCCCCATCCAGACCCGCGCGGATCTGATCCAGGCCCTGAAGCAGGGCCAGTGCCGGCCGGAAGTTCCGGCCCGCTGATCCCATTTAAACATCCAGGTTGGCCGGCTCGTAGAATTTCTGCGGATGTTCGCAGGAGGGGCATTTTTGAGGCGGTTCGGTCGCCTCGACGATGTATCCGCACACGCTGCACTTCCATTTGATCGGCTGGGCGCGTTTGTAGAGCGTGCCCGCCTCGACCATGGCCAGCAGCCGCTTGTAGCGCTCCCGGTGATGGGCCTCGATCTTGGCCACCTGCCGGAAGGCGTTGGCCGCTTTCTGATTGCCCTCTTCCTCGGCCTCCCGGGCGAACTGCGGATACATGCTCTGGACCTCGTGATCTTCGCCGCCGATGGCCTCCTTCAGGTTGGCGACCGTGTCGCCGATCGCTTGCAGCAGCAACAGGTGGTCCTTGGCGTGCTGGCGTTCGTTTTCGGCGGTCTCTTCGAAGATCCTGGCAAGATAGAGATAGCCCTCTTTGCGGGCCACTTCGGCGAAAAAGGTGTATTTGTTGCGGGCTTGGGATTCGCCGGCGAAGGCGGCCTTCAGGTTCTCGATGGTTTTGCTCATGATAGTCTCCTGATGTTAAAGGGGGGAAAGCGTGCCGTTCGCCGCCACTCAACAAAAACCGCCCCTGTTTGTCAATGGAATACCCCTGTGTAAAATCGCTTGCCAGGAACGGACGGGCCAAATAACCTTCCAGGCAAACACCTCGCTTGAACCATGATTTTTGCAAAAGGATGGTGGCCGATGCCGTTGATGCCCGAGGACATGCAGAAGTTTTTCAGCCCGCGCAGTATCGCCTTCGTGGGCGTTTCCCGATCCGCCGGACGCTTCGGCGGCCTGAGTTTCCTGACCAAGTACAAGGAGGCCGGCTACGCCGGCGGCTTATACCCCATCAATCCCAAGGCCGATCATATTCTGGGCATCAAGGCCTGGCCCGACCTGGAATCCCTGCCCGAAACGCCGGACCTGGCCATGGTGGCGGTTGCGGCCGATAAGGTGCCCGAGGTGGTCGTCGCCTGCGCCCGCGGGGGCATCCGTCACATCCATCTGCTCACTTCGGGCTTCGACGAACTGGGCGGCGAGAAGGGCCGTCTTATGAAGGCGCGCCTGGTGGCGGTCTGCCGGGAGAACGACGTCCTGCTCATCGGGCCCAACTGCATGGGACCCTACCGCCCCGCCTCCCGGCTCACCGCCTGGGGCGCCATCCCCGGCCTGGCCGGTCCGCTGGGCATCATCTCCCAATCGGGCGGCATGACCCAGCGCCTCACCGAGTATGCCGCCTCCCTGGGGCTGGGCGTCGAAAAAGCGGTCAGCGTGGGCAACGGCAGCGTGCTCGATGCCCTGGATTTCCTGGAGGCCTTCGGCCAGGACCCGGCCATCCGCGTGATCGGCATGTACCTGGAGAGCGTGGCCGACGGCCGGCGCCTGATGGATCTGGCCCGTGGCATCGGCCGAACCAAACCCATCGTCGTGATCAAGGGCGGCCAGACCGAGGCCGGTGCGCGCACCGCCGCCTCGCACACCGGTGCCCTGGCCGGGAGCCGCGCCATCTGGGAGGCCGTGATGCGCCAGGCCAACATGATCTCCGTGGAGACCCTGGACGAGTGGCTGGACACGCTGATGATCTTCGCCCACATCCCCGCGCCGGCTTCCGAAAAGGTGTTCATCATCGGCGGGGGCGGCGGCAGCAGCGTGATCTACGGCGACACCTGCGAGCGCGCAGGGCTGCGCGTGCCGCCCTTATCCGCCCAGACCATGCAGGCCCTGCGGCAGCTCACCCCCGAGGCCGGTTCCATCGCCGGCAACCCCCTGGACCACTGGCAGGTGTTCAGCGACGCGCCCTATCTGGCGCGCTTGATCGACTTGGCCGAGCAGGACCCCGGTATCGGCCTGATCCTGGTGGATCGGCTCATCGCCCGCACCGCCTTTCACATGGATGTCACATTCGATCCCACCCCCGACACCCTGGCCCTGCTCCAGCAACGTTCCGGCACCAAGCCCCTGGTCTTCGTGGTCGATTCCGAAGGCGGCGACCCGGACCTGGCCGCTCGCGGCGCCGCCGTTCGCGCCTTGTTCGGCACCGCCGGCTACGCCGTTTTTCCCGGCATCGTGCGCGCGGCCCGGGCCATCCGGCGGCATACCCGTTATCATGAAAAGCGTTCCCGAATGATCTGAACAAAGCCGTTTGCAGCCAAAGAGGAGCAGCGGTCGGCGATCAGGCGCCGTGCACCGGTTCGACGGCGGATCGGGACTGGATAAACATGCGGATCAGCATCGGCGTGGAGACGACCACGGCGATCGCGCTCAGCAGATACGAGG
>JAKAFO010000214.1 GCA_021819735.1 Deltaproteobacteria bacterium | reverse complement strand
CCATGCCGACCGGTTCACCTTTATATATTGAGGCCCTGAAGCAATCCGTGCTGCGGACCAAGGCAGCCCAGGCCACCGCGGCCCTGGCCTGTTGCACCCTGTGCCCGCGTCGTTGCCGCGTGAATCGGTCGGCGGGCGAAACCGGCTACTGCCGGACCGGCGCCCGGGCCATGGTGGCCAGCTACAATGCCCATTTCGGCGAAGAGGCCCCATTGGTGGGCCGCGGCGGCTCGGGAACGATCTTCTTCTCCCATTGCAATCTCTTGTGCAATTTCTGCCAGAATTTCGAAATCAGCCACGGCGGCGAGGGATGGGAGCTATCCGAGCGCCAACTGGCCGACATCATGCTGGAACTGCAAGCGGCCGGCTGCCACAACATCAACTTCGTAACCCCTTCGCATGTCATTCCGCAAATCCTGGGTGCCCTAGTATTGGCCGCCGAAGAGGGCCTCAACATCCCCCTGGTGTATAACAGCGGCGGATACGACGAGGTGGCGGCACTGCGCCTTTTAGATGGTATCGTCGATATTTACATGCCGGACTTCAAGTTCTGGGAGAGCCCCATCGCCACCCAGACCTGCGACGCGCCGGACTACCCGGAAGTGGCCCGCCAGGCCTTTTTGGAAATGCATCGGCAAGTGGGTGATTTGGTTTTGGACACCAACGGTCTGGCATCCAGAGGGCTGCTGGTGCGGCACCTGGTATTGCCCCAAAATCTGGCCGGCACACGGATGGTGATGCGCTTCATCGCCACCCAAATTTCCAGGAATACCTACGTCAATGTCATGGCCCAATATCGACCTTGCGGACGAGCGCGCGAGATCCCGGCTCTATCGGTCCCCCCGACGGCCCAAGAGTTCGAGCAGGCTCTGCGGGAAGCCGAGGAAGAGGGCATCACCCGACTGGACCAACGCCGGCGGGCATTTATTATACGCTAAGGCCACCCGGGCCACGCCAGCGTCCCGGGGATTTTGTTTGATTAACCTTCCAGAAAGGAGCAACGCGCATGAAGTACCACAGAAGTTGGATTTTAGTGCTGATTTGCCTGGCCCTGACCACCTCGGCTTTCGCCCAGAACGCGCCGGACAGGGTACGCCTCGAAACCACCAAGGGCATCATTGTGATTGAACTCGATTCCAAGGCCGCGCCCAAAACCACGGCCAATTTTCTGGCCTATGTCGATAAGGGTTTTTACGACAACACCATCTTCCATCGCGTCATCCGGGGCTTCATGATCCAAGGCGGCGGATTTACGGCCGACATGCGCCAGAAGCCCACCCAAGCACCCATCCAAAACGAAGCGGACAACGGCCTGAAGAACAAAATCGGCACTATCGCCATGGCCCGCACCGGCGATCCGCATTCGGCCACGGCACAGTTCTTCATCAACGTGGCCGACAATGGCTTTCTGGATCATAAGTCCAAAACGCCGCAAGAATGGGGGTATTGCGTCTTCGGTAAGGTGATCGAGGGTCTGGAGGTGGTGCGCGCCATCGAAGCGTTGCCCACTACCACCCAGGGCCTTCATCAGAATGTGCCTGTCGAGCCGTTGGTCATCAAAAGCGCCAAGCGCTTGGCGCCCCCTGCCCCACCCGCCCCATCGGCTCCCACATTGAAATAATTTAAAAAATGCAGAGGGCGACGTCATTCGAGGTCGTAATTGGCTTCGCCCTCTAAACGCAGCTTTTCGTAGACGCGCCGGCGCGCAAGGGCAGCCGCCTTGAGCGGGGGCACGTGCGCATCCACATAGTCGTAAACTTTGGCCCGGGCGATGCCTTCGGAGGGTCGCAAGATTCTGCCGAGATATTGCAGGATGCGGCCGCTGAAGCGCACCGGCGTGGCCAAAAAAAGCGTCGACAGCCGCGGGCAATCGAACCCTTCGCCGATGAGCTGGCCTGTGGCGATCAACACCCGGATCTCACCGGCATTGAGCCGCTGGACGATTTCGCGGCGCTGCTCCAGGGGCAACTCTCCGGTGAGGACTTCGGCCGCCACATGGTGCTTGTGCTTGAGCAGGGCCTGGAGCACCTGGCAATGCAGCTTGCGGTCCGAGAGCACCAGGCAGACCCCCGGCCGTTGATTTTCGGTAACTTCGCGGAACACATCGGCGGCGATGAGACGGTTGCGCATATCGTTGTGAGCCAGCTCCGAGAGCATGGTGCTGTATTCGCTGACCGGATCGGCATAGGCGACGAATTCCGTCGGCCGGAAGAGCACATCGATATCCAGAATCTGGCCGCTGGCCACCAGCTCGGCGGCATCCACTTGATGGTGCAGATCCCCCAGATGCCAGAAAATCAGTTTAGATAGCCGGTCCCGGCGGTAGGGCGTGGCCGAAAGCCCCAGCATATAACAGCTATCGAAGGCCGTCACCGCTTCGGTGAAGGTGCGGCTGGGGGCGCGGTGGCACTCGTCCACCACCAAGTGCCCGAAGTGCGGCGCGATCTCCTCGGCACAGCGATACACGGATTGCACCAGGGCCACGGTGATCTTGTCACCGATTGTCCGGCGGCCGCCGCCGATGAGTCCCACCTGCGCTTTGGGAATGGCGAGGAAGGTCTCGATGCGTTCCATCCATTGGAGCGCCAGCTCCTTGTTGTGAACGATGACCAGCGTGGGTTGGCGACGCCGGGCGATGATGTAGAGAGCCATGACGGTCTTGCCGCTGCCCGTGGGCGCGCTCAAGGTGCCGAAGTCCCGGGCCAGCATTTGCGCCGCGGCCGTTTGCTGAAAAGGACGCAGCTCACCACTGAAAGTAAACTCCAGCTCGGGGAGTTTGCGGCGTTGATCGTCGATGACGATCTCCTCCTGGTGCTTTCTGGCCAGCAGCACCAGGCTGCGCATCAGTCCACGGGGAACCGTCAAGCCGTCGCTGCCATGGCGCAGGTAGAACTTGAGCGTCTTGGGAACGCCCTGGTTCCAGCGCCCCATGCGTTCGTTTTCCATCCACTTGGGGTTGGCGAACTGCAAGCGCCCGATCAGCTCCAGCAGAATGCTTTCCGGAACCTGGGACAGGCGCAGATGGTGGGAGATACGGATCTTCAAAGTCGCCCTTCGTAAGGCAAGTCAACGGGCCAGTTGCGGATTGCATAGCATAAAAGCCGTATTTTTGCTCAGGAAAGCTTTTCGAGGGGCTTCTAATATTTCAGGCGGGCATAGAGGCTTTTCTGGGAAGCCAAACGTGCTTCTTTGAGGGTACGGATGCCTTGGGCCGCCAGCAGGGGGATCAGCCGCAGAAATACTTCGGCGGTGGCCACGGCGTCGCCGATGGCCGTATGGCGGCCCATGATGCGAACGCCCAGCCGTTCGGCGACGGCTTGCAGGCCGTGCCCCCGTTGGGCCGGATGGACCGTATCGGAGAGCAGCATGGTGTCCAGGATGGGATTGGTGAAACGGATGTGGGTGACCTCCTCTTTCATCTGCAGCATGCGCATGTCGAAGGCCACGTTGTGACCCACGAGCACGGTCTCGCTGGCAAATTGGTGAAAGCGGGGCACCACTTGCGCGATGGTCGGTTGATCGATGAGCATCTCCGGTCGGATGCCGTGAAATTTGACCGACTCCCATGGCAGCGTGCGTTGGGGATTGACGAGCTGATCGAACTGCTCGCTGCGCAGCAGCCGGCCGTTGACCACCCGCACCGCACCGATGGAGATGATCTCGTCACCGCCGTGGGGGTCCAATCCCGTGGTTTCGGTATCGAACACCGTATAGACCAACTCCGTGAGCAGGCGATCGTCCAATTCAGGCTTGAGCACGGCGGACTGAAAAAGATCGAAATCGTAAAATTCGGGCCGCGAATCGGGCAATACCGTGGAGGGCGCATCCATGGCAATCGCCTGGTCCGTCTCCAGGGCCGGAATCAGCAGGCGCAATCCCGTGCTGCCGGTCGCGGCCTCCGTCCGAATATTCCATAGCTTTGCGCCATGCGCTTTGAGAATGTCGATGATCGGGATGGCCAACTCGATCCCATCGATTTTGGCCAGGCTGTGTTTCCAGCCCAAGAGCCCCTCGTTGTCCAAAGGCGGCCCGCTCCAGGTCATGTCCAGATAGACCCAACTCTCCTTTAGGTACATACGGCCGTGGATATCGACGACTTGGGAGGAGTGTTTGAGCTGGTGAAGAATGCATAGCAGCGCACCGGTGAGGTGGTGCATATCGACGCTGATGGGCACCGCCTGCAGGTCGGTCTCGATTTCCAGGCGCAGTTGAAGTGTTTCGGAGGCGCGGTGGGAGAGAAAGCGGGCCCACTCCACGGCATCCACCAACGTCAGGGGCCAAGGCTGGTTGGGCGACCACTTGGCGGTGATATCCCGCCGGGTGAGCAGGCCGGCCGTCAGTTCGGTCTCCTTGGCCAAGAGAGCGATCAGGTGATCGCGCTCCTGGGCATTCAAGGTTTCGGCGCTGAGAATTTCCACCGTGGATTTGATCACCGAAATGTGCTGGGTCAACTGATACTGCCAGCTTTGCAGGCGCGTGGAGATCTCCTTTTCTTTCTGAACCTTTGCACTTTGATCGTCCACATAGAGAATGAATCCGGAAATGTGCTGCTGACTGTCGAGGACCGGAATGATTTCCACGGGCAGTAAATTGCCGGCTTGGGTTTCAATTAGGAAACGTTCATTGGCGGAAGATTGCCCCAAGGAGAGCTTCTGACCGATGCGATCCAGGGACTGCATGATCAGGTTCGTATCGATCAAGGAAAAAACCGAACGCCCCAGACCGATCATAGAACCGCCGCCACTCTGAGGCCCAACCCCTTCGAGCTGCTGCGGCATCAGCAACTCCCGGACTTTGCGATTGTAAAAAACGATTCGGCCATCGATATTGCACACCAGAATGCCCTGGGGCAGATCTTCCAGCAATGCGGCCAGGATGTTTTTCTCTGCTTCGGTTTCCGCTTTGGCGGTGTGCAGTTGCTGTTCCACCGACCTGCGAAAACGGGATTGCTCCTCGGCCCCTTCGTTGATGGCTTCCGCCAGGCATCGAACGTCATGGCAACCCGTGCGTCGAATCCGCAGCGAAGGATCGACCGTATTGATCAACTTGACCTGTTCTATGATTTGATTGACGGGGATGATGTAAAAGTGGAAGAACCAATCCAGGGCGAACCCCAAGCCGACGAACACGACGATGGCCGCCATCAGGAAGAAAAGAAAATACCGGTCGAAGATGGCATGCAGGACCGCTTGCTGTTCGGGGGTAAAGTGGCGCCACAACACCAGGCTGACGACACTAAAGACGAGAAGGGCGACAAGGGTGGTCGCTCCGATGGCCCGCCAGAATGTTTTCTGGGTTTTCAAGCGCGGTCGAACCTCGACTCAATACCAAAAGACTTGCCAAAATCCCGGGCGACCGCTATGAATGTTCAGGAATTGTGGCTGAACCCATCTTCGCCATCCACCGCCCCGGAAGGAAACCCATGCAACTCAAAGAACAACTTTTCTTCAAATCGCCGCCAACGGTCCGCAAGGCTTTTGTTTTTTTAGCCGCGGCCTGGGTGTCGCTGCTGGCCTTCGTTTACCATATCAATTTCTCTTTCCCAGGAACGATCCACCCCAACAACGCCGTGCGCGTAGCCCTCGTCGGTATCGGCATCGGATACTTCGTCTTCAGGATCAAACCGTGGGCGCGCACGCTGTGCATCTTTTTCAACATCGGCATCATCGGCATCAATGCGCTCTTCATCGCCATCCGCGTAACATCCCTGGGGCTGACCTCCCCTGCCCTGACGCTGCACGCCTTGCTGAGCGCTCTGCTCTTCGGCCTGAGCGCCTATTTTCTACTGCTGGAACCGACGGCCCGTTTTTACCGTCAGCAGCTTCCCAAGCCTGCCGAAAAAAGCGGTTCCGAAGGCCGGGAGAATTCTAAGCGATAGCGCCACTTAGCGATCGGAGCGCCGCATTCGAGCTTGAAGAGAGAGGAGAACAACCGTTGAGCACATCACTGCCCCCCAAGGAAGTCGTCTGCCAATGCGGCCACAGTTTTACCAGCGAACAACACTCCAACTGGTGCTCCAAGTGCGGCCGCCAAGTCTTCTACGACCCCAAGGATCAGCGCAAAAGCAGGATCAATAACATCTATTTCACGGCCTTGATCGTAGTGGTGGTCCTTTTTCTGACCTACTTCTTTATCGAAATGATCCTCACCCCGGTATTGACCAATCTGCGATAGGCACCGGTGCCATCCGTTTTAATCCAATCCGCGATAGGCACCGGTGTCATCAGTTTATCCGTTTTAATCCATATCCTGGAAGAAGGTTGAGGCCAGGGTATAAGAACGTATTGCGGCACTGGGCCCCTCATCGGTTTCGCTCAATGCCCGCACCGTCCAGAAATAAGGGGCGTTTTTCGTCAGCAGTTTCATTGGGATCTGATAGGTTGGGGACGTAACCTTCTGGTCCACAAGGCAATCCGTGCAGGCCGCCTTGGGCGCCAGCGCATTCAGATTCTCGGCTGAAAGCGAGACCATGACGCGGTAGCCTTTGGCCCCGGGGACCTCATTCCATTTGAGCACCGTGGTTGCCACCTGGTTCTTGGCCTTGTCCTTGGGTTTATCTAACTCGGGAGCCGCCAAAGACTCGGCCGATGCCTGTGCCGGGAACCCTGCCAAAACGACAACCATTACCAGAAATAGAACATATATCCCTTTCATGCTGACTCTCTCCTTGTTCGCAAAGTGCGGCCGGGCGCCGGTAAGGACGCTCCGGCCGCATGTTGAATGGATGGCCGTGTGCTTAGCTTAGCCCCACAGTCCGATGCCAAAACTCGATACGAACAGGATAATAAAAACAATGACGCCGATCAACCATTTATCTTCGAGTTTCATCGTTCGGTTCCTTTCATCGTTAAGGGAGTCATGCCTGTTTTATTCCTTGACCACGAGTCGTGTCTCTTTATCGGCCCGGGCAATCTGTTCTTCGTTGGTCGTGGACAGCTCGGCCTTGAAGGTCAGTGCCCACATCATGACGATGCCCAGGGTCCACCAGGCAATCTGCCAGGACCACAAGGGCGGGAAACCGGCAAACGAAAAGGCGTTGTTGCCCAGGATACAGGCCGGACCGATGGCGAAGAAGTACCACAAGGGGGTGGCGACTTTCATGACGCCGCGCCACTTGCGGCCGTTTTCGCTGGGGCTGTCCACGCTATCCAGCCACTGGCGCACCTCGGCCTGGCGCTCGATGGTCTCCTGCTTGTCCTTGACGCCGATCATCCGGCACATGTAAGCCACCGCCAATCCGACAAAGGTGCCCCAGAAGGCGCAGTGCATGGAGAGCGGGTTAGGCCACACTTTATAGGAGAGATAGACCGCGATCATACCGGAAGCCACGCCCAGCACGGCCCCGATGGTGGGGAAGCGGAAGCCCCAGCAGACGCCCATCAGCAGCACGTACATCACGAAGCCGAAGGCCGTGGCCAGGGCGCCCAGAATAACCAGGGCCGCCGTGGAGGTGAGGCCCACATACAGCGCGGCGACGGTCAGCACGGTGGTCAGGAGGCGGTTGACCCAGATCTGTTCTGTATCGCCGGCCTTCTGGTTGCGAATATAACGCCAGTAAATATCGCGCAGCAGGATCGACCCGCCGGTATTGATGTACGGCGCGGCCGTGGAGTGGATCGCGGCGATGGCGCCCATGAAGACCAGGCCGACCATGAAAGGCGGCAGGAAGTTGTGCATCAGGGTCGGCACCACGATGCGGTCCGTGAGCCCCTGGAAAGCCGCAACGCCGGCCACTTCCAACACTTTGGCGCCCATGCCCTGGAGGGCGGTGAAGAAGAACAGGGCGAAGCCGACCACGAAGGTGGACATGAAGGTCTGTTGCCAGGCCAACGGCTTGGGAGACTTGATGCCGAAGAAGGTCATGGTGAAGGCCGGCGACGATTGAATGCCCATCAGGGAGAACATGTAGGTCAGAATCATCACCGCCGTCCAGGAGGCCGCCCCCTTTTTACCCAGGCCCCAGGTGATCACCTCGGGCACGGTGAGGAACTTCTGATCCAGTTTGGCCATGGCCGCGGTAAAGCCGGTCCAGCCGCCGAATTGCGGCTGCACCACGACATAGTACCCCATGATGACGATGCCGCCCACCAGGAGCACGAACTGGGTCACGCCTACCCAGGCGCCGGCCTTCATGCCGCCGGTGACCACGTAGAACCACACGATGAAGGCCAGGAAGATGGCGCCCCAGGTGAAATCCACGCCCGTGATGATGTTGAACAGGGCGCCGGCGGCCATCATCTGCACCGCCGAGTAGAAGATCGAATAGAGCACGGCGGTGAGCACCACCAGCGCGCGCAACGGCTCGCTGTTGTAGTAGTAGGCATACATATCGCCCGGGGTGATGAACCCGTAGCGTTTGCCCAGCAGCCAGGTGCGTTTGGCGAAAAAGGTGCCGGTGATGGGAATGGTGAGTACGTAGAACGAAGCGAACGCGTAGGCCAGACCGTCCCGCCAGATCAGGCCGGGATGGCCGATGAAGGTCCAGCCGCTGAACGAGGCCGCCGTGGCCGCCATCAAAAAGGCGATGAACGGCACGGAGCGGCCGCCGATGGCATAGCCCGCGGCGGTCTTCTCCTTGAAATAGCCTTTCATACCTTCGTAGAACGAATAGACGATGTAGAGCCCCAACATGATGTACACCCAAGTCGCAGCACTCATAAAATTCCTCCTTTTTCCTCCGGAGAAGCTGGCCCGCGGCCATGACCGCGGGCCGTTATTGGGATGGACGATCCGATTCTGTCCTCTTCTCTGCTTTTACTTCTGGACCATCTGGCGGATGTCGTCCACAATATCGGGATTGGCCAAGGTGGTGACATCGCCGACATCTCGCTTATTGGAAATGGCGCCCAGAACCCGGCGCATGATCTTACCGGACCGCGTCTTGGGCATGTCTTTGACGATCCAAACCTGGCGCGGTTTGGCGATCTTGCCGATCTGGTCGCAGATGGCATCCGAAATCTTCTTGGCCAGTTCGGGTGAGGCTTTAAAGCCCGGCTTGAGAGCCACATACAGGTCGGGCTCGCGGCCCTTGATTTCGTGGGCCACCGGCACCACGGCCGCTTCGGCCACCTCGTTGACCACCAGCGCCGCCGATTCGATCTCCTTGGTGCCCAGGCGGTGACCGGAGACATTGATGACGTCATCGATGCGGCCGAGGATGCGGTAATAGCCGTCCT
>JAKAFO010000213.1 GCA_021819735.1 Deltaproteobacteria bacterium | reverse complement strand
GGGCCGCGGGGATACCGGCCAAAATAGCCCCGCAGGTCTCCCGAATGGCCCGCGCCCCGCCCAAGCTCTCTATTAAATGATGCACGGCCTCCGGGCCGGTATCGTGCCCATAGGCCAGCAGGCTGAGGGTGGGTCCGGGCGGCCCGCCGCGCCGCAGCAGCAAGGCGCCGCCGCCATCGGCCAGGGGGGCGTTGCGCACGGAAGGGTCCAGCAAGGGCGCCAAGACCGGCTGGGCCTCGTCCACGCCCACCACCAGAATGGATTGGCCCGCATCGGCGGTCAGCAGATCGGCGGCCAGCAGGGCTTGTTCGAACGAGGCGTCGCCCCCCGAGGTGGTGACGTTGGCCCCCCGGGCGCCCAGGTGCATGGCGATCTGGCCGGCGGGCGCATTGTGCACCGAGCCGATGAAATCGGTGGGCGAGGGAAACTGTTGACCGGTTTCAAAGAGGCGCTGGAGAAAATCGTGGGTCTCGGAGAGCGCGCCCCAGGCCGTGCCCAGACTGACCGACGCCGGCAGCGCCTCGGCCGGCGCCCCCTGGCAGGCCTGGGCCGCCAGGGCCAGGGCCAGCTTGGGCAGCCGTTTGAGCCGCCGGATGGTGCGCGGCGGCAACCCCTGGCACAGGGTCGCCTCGTCCAGGCAACCGCAGCAATCCCCACCGGCCGCAAAGCGCTGCCAGGTGGCCTGGCTGTGACCGGCGCCGGTGAGGCCGGCCGCAGCCGCGATCGTCAACGCGGGTCTTGCGGCGAAGGGGCTCGCCTTAGTGCCCCGGGCCTTTCCGATCACCAGGGCCGCATTGTTGCCCCCAAACCCGAAGGAGTTGGAGAGCACGGTGGCGATGGGCGTCCGCAGGGGCGCCGTCAGCGGATTCAGCTTCAGTTGCGCATCGACGTTCGCCAGCCCCGTATTGGCCGGGGCCAGCCCATGGGTCACGGCCAGGGTGGCCACCACGGCTTCGAGGGCGCCGGCCGCGGCCAGGCTGTGGCCGGTGGCCCCTTTGATCGACGAGAGCGGCGGCGGGCGCTCCCCAAAAAGGGCGCTGACGGCCCGGGCCTCGGCCAGGTCGTTGTCCAGGGTGCCGGTGCCGTGCAAGTTGATGTAGTCGATCGCGCCGGCCGCCAACCCGGCATCGGCCAGGGCGTCCTGCATGGCGGCCAGTGCCCCCCGGCCTTCGGGATGGGGCGTGGTGGCGTGATGGGCGTCGCACGACAAGCCTGCGCCCAATAGTTGCGGCGCACCGGCAGCCGGGGCTTCGCTGGTCAGCAGCAGCATTCCCGCCCCCTCGGCCACCGACATGCCGCGCCGCTCCCGGTCCAGGGGCCGGGCGCCCTGGGGGTCGATGAGTTGCAGGGCTTTGAAGCCGAAATAGGTCAGACGGCAAAGACTGTCGGCGCCGCCGGCCAGCACCCGCCGGGCCAACCCACGGCGCAGCAGCGCCATGCCCAGGGCAATGGCCACGGCGCCCGACGAGCAGGCGGTGGAAACGGTGATCAACGGTCCGCGGCAGCCGTAACGCTTGGCCAACGCCTCGGCCACGGTGCCCAGGCCATGATACCGAAAAGCGCCCGGGTCGGCGGCACCGCTTTGCAGAAGGGCTTCGGTCGTCAGAATGCCGCCGGTGGTGGTGCCCAGCACGATGGCATCCACGGGTCGCGGGTCGACGGCCAGGGCCTGGTCGGCGGCCAGCCCGGCCAGGCGATGGGTACGCGGCAAAGGGTCGCCCGCGTCGTCATCCAGATCCACCTGGCCCACCGGCAGGGCTGCCTGGGACGGTACCGGAAACAGGTCCAAAGGCCCCAGGCCGCACCGGCCGTGCAACAGGGCTTGCAGCATCCCGTCCGTGCCGCGCCCGAGGGCGCTGACCACGCCCAGGCCCGCGATGTAAATCGGAACTTCGCTCAATTGGCGAGCCCCGGGGATTTTTCCTGGATATAAGCCGCCAGGGTTCGCAGGGAGGCGAAGACTTTGGCCCCCAGCTCTTTGTTGTCGATCACCACTCCGTAATCCTTTTCGATCATGATGACCATTTCCAATACATCGATGGAATCGATGCCCAATTCGCCGCCCACCAACTGCCCGTCCAGCAGGATATCGGCGGGCGTGACATCCGGCAGGTTGAGGATCTCCACGATCTTGACGCGCAATGCTTCGATGAGTTTGTCCATATCCATGAGATGACCGGTCGCGCCTTTCTTTTGAATCCGCGTTTACAGCTATGGCTGTTTATAGTACCATCCGCCCCGATGCAAGCGAACCGGAAGGTTGGCAATTTCTACCCGGGACAGGCCGGTTTTTCAATGATTTTATGCCGGCCAAGGCAAGGAAGCAGCGCGTGGATCTGGAAACCCTGGTGCCCCATCGCGACGGCATGCTGCTCGTTTCCGAAATCGTCTCCTTCGACGATGGCGGGGCGGTCACCCGCGCCGTAGTGAATGCTCGCTGGCCCCTGACCGGCCCCAGAGGCGCCGACCCGCTGGTGCTCATCGAGCTGGTGGCCCAGACCGCGGCGGTCAACAACGGCTGGGAGATCATCCAGCGCCAGGGACCGGAGCGCGACCACCGCGGCTGGATCGTGGGCATCAAGAGCGCCCGGCTGCTCGTGGACCGCATCGCCCTGGGCACGACCTTGACCATCGCTTCGCGCAACCAGTTCGCCTATGAAAATTTCCGGGAGATCGCGGGCACGGTGAAAATCGAAAACGAGGTAGTTGCCGAAGTAACTCTTCAGCTCATGCAGGCGGAACCATGAACCCTACTTCCCAAATGCCGGCGGCCCTGGTCACCGGCGGCAGCAAAGGCATCGGCCGGGCCATCTGTGTGGAACTGGCCCGCAGCGGGTACGCGGTCGTCGTCAATTATCTTTCGGATGAAGACGGCGCCCGGGAGACCCTGGCCCTGGTGGAACAGCAGGGCGGCCAGGGCATCTGCCTGGGTTTCGACGTCTCCGACTACGAGGCCACCCAGCAGGCCATGGAGAAGATCTTCGGCGCCTACCCGGCGCTGGAGGTGCTGGTCAACAACGCCGGGCGCATCGCCGACGAACTGTTCGTCATGATGACGCCGGACAAGTGGCGCTCGGTGGTGGATGTCACCCTGCAGGGCTTTTACAACGTAACCCGGCCGGTGCTGGAAAAGATGGTCGTGCGGAAAAAGGGCGCGGTGGTCTCCATCGCCTCGGTGGCCGGCATCATGGGCAATCGCGGCCAGGCCAACTACGCCGCCGCCAAGGCCGGCCTGATCGGCGCCAGCCGCTCGGTGGCCTCGGAGGTGGCGCGCCTGGGTATCCGGGTGAACGTGGTGGCGCCGGGCCTGATCCAGACCGGCATGATCCACGACGCGCCGGTGCAGAAGATCAAGGGCCTGATCCCCATGGCCCGCCTGGGCGCCCCGGAAGAGGTGGCCCGGGTGGTGCGTTTTCTCTGCTCCGAGGATGCCAGCTATGTGACGGGCCAGGTGATATCCGTCAACGGAGGGATGTTCTGAGACCATTCAAACCCATCAAAAGCTGGCGGCTCATACCCTTGCTGGCCCTCTTCTGCGTGGGCTGGGGAGATAGCTGGGAAACCCTGCGGACCACCGCCGCCACCGTGACTTCGGTCCAGGCCGACTTCGTCCAGGAGAAGCATTTGCCCATCCTGGCCAAACCGCTGGTCTCCAAGGGGGTCTTTTACTACCAGACCCCGGGCGCGTTGCGCTGGGAGTACCGCACCCCGGTACAAAGCATCATGGTCATGCACGCGGGCCGCACCCGGCGCTTCGTGGCCGGCCCTTCGGGCTGGACCGAAGAGAGCGGCCCCGGCCTGGAGGCCATGCAGGTGGTGATGGCCGAGATCTCCCAATGGCTGGCCGGCCGCTTCGACGCCAACCCCATGTTCGACGCCACGCTGGAGCCGGGCCGGCGCATCCGCATGACGCCCAAAGAAGAGGCCATGCGCCAGGTGATCCGGCGCATCGAGCTCAACCTGGCCGACCAACCGGGCGTCATGCAAAGCGTGGTGATCTACGAGAGCGAAGAGGCCTTTACCCGCATGACGTTCAGCAATACAGTGCTCAACACCAAGATCGACGAAGCCATCTTCCGGAGCGCGCCTTGAAACGGTTGGCCTTTATTCTCCTGCTGGCCCTGTTGCCGCCGGCCTGCGCCCGACTGCCGGAAATCCGCGAAGCAGAACCCGCGACCGCCCAACGCACCGCGGCCGACTGCGCCGCCATCTTCCCCCGGGGCGCATGGCAGTTCGTCCACGCCATCCAGTTCTTTCCGCCCGACGGATCGTCCCAGACCCTGGTGGGCGTGGTTCGGCTCTCATCCGAAGCAAAGCGCTTTCACTGCGTCATGATGACCATCGAAGGCCTGGTGCTCTTCGAAGCCGAATACGACGGCGCCATCCGGATTCAAAGGGCCATCGCGCCCCTGGACAAACCGGGCGTGGCCCAAGGCATGGTCGAAGACATCCGCCTGATCTTCTTCGCCCCCGGGCAACCGTGCCTCTCGGCCGGTCTGTCCCAGGGACAAACGCGGACCTGCCGCTATCCGCTCGCCGACGGCGGCCGCCAGGATATTCTGCTGGCGCCCGACGGCACCTGGCAGATCCAGCGCTACAGCCCGGGCCGGCGCCTGGTGCGCAGCATCACGCCCCTGTCCTCGCAAGATATCCAGCCCGACGGACTCACCGGCCGGCTGGAACTCAAGGCTCACGGCCTGGTCGGCTATCGCCTGGTCATGCGTTTGATGGAAGCCGTTCCGATCGAGAAAGCAGGAGAACCGTGAAACTCACACTAATCTACCCCCGCTGGCCCAAGCTGACACGTCAGACAGAATTTCACCTGCCGCCCCACGGCCCGGTGGTCTTTGCCGCGGCCCTGCCGCCGGAGCTGGCCGTCACCTTCATCGACGAGAACCTGGAAGCGATCGACTTCGACGAGCGTCCCGACGTAGTGGCCATCTCCATGATGCTCACCATCCAGGTCCGCCGCGGCTGGGAGATCGCCGATATCTTCCGGAGCAAAGGCGTGCCGGTGATTTTCGGCGGCATCGCCGCCATGCTGCACGCCGAGGAGACCCAAGCCCACGCCGACGCCCTCTTCCTGGGCGAAGCCGAAGGCCGCATGCAAATGCTCTTCGACGACCTGCTCGGCGGGCGACTCAAACCGGTCTACGACTTTCGCCACGACCCGCCGCCCATCGAAACGGTGGGTCCGGCCCGCCGCGACATCCTGCGCCGGGAACTCTACAACTACAAGGGCGTGCAGATGGTCGATCTGGTGCACGCCTCCCGGGGCTGCCGTTACAACTGCTACCCGTGCTGCGTGGCCTACCTGGGCGGCCGCAAGTTCCGGCCCCGGCCCATCGACAAGGCCGTGGCCGAAATGGCCGCCATCGACAACAACCGGCTCTTCATCGTGGACAACTCCCTGGCCCAGGATACCCAGTGGGAGCTGGATCTCTTCCGGGAGATGATCCCCCTGAAGAAGAAATGGTGCTGCCATCCCATCGAAGACCATCCCAAGGTGCTCGATCTCGCCGCCCGGGCCGGCGCATGGTACGTCTACCAGGCCATCTTCGACACTTCGGACTACATCCGCGAGCGGATCAAGCGCTACCACGACCACGGCATCGGCGTGGAAGGCACTATCCTGCTCGGCCTGGACGAGCACACGGAAGACGACATCAAGCGCCTCGTCGATTTTCTCCTGAAGATCGAGCTCGATCTGGCCGAGTTCACCGTGCTGACCCCCTTCCCCCACACCCAGGCATACGAGGCCCTTCACCGCGAGGGCCGCATCTTCTCCTATGACTGGAACGACTACACCGCCGACCAAGTCGTCTTCCACCCCAAGCAAATGAGCGCCCAACGCCTCCAGGAGCTGCTGGCTTACGCCTGGGACACCTTCTACCACGATGAGCCCCAGCCCATGAAGATGTCCAAACTCTTCGCCCAAGTGATCCGCAAGGAGATGGCCGACGGCACCTTCCGGCCGCGGCGGCGGGAGCTGCGCGGCCAGGCCTTCGGCAAAACGCTCGGCAAGGATTGATCGGAGGCTGACTTGATCTGAACATGCTTTTGTGAAACGCTACTTATTATCGATACAAGGAGGATACAATGGAATTACAACGCTACATCGGCATTGAACTGTCCAGTTCAAAAATTGCCATGGGACATGCCCTTCAGACGCTCACCCAGCAGGAGGTGGCTTGGCGGCCGGCATCCGGGTGCAATTCCATCGGGATGATTCTTTTCCACATGGCCCGCACCGAAGACGACATCATGCAGGGGATGCTTCAGAAGAAGAGTTCGATCTGGGAATCCGAGAAATGGTATGAAAAGCTCGGCATGTCCAAAGAAGAAGCGGGCTCGCATTATACCGTCGATCAGGTCAATGCCTTCCAGGTGCCCGAACTTGCCAAAATATTAGAGTACCACGATGCGGTGCGCGCCAAGACCAAGGAAAAATTGAGAAGCATGGCCGTCGAAGCCTTTGATGAAAAGTTCACCTTCCCGGCCTTCGGGGAGATGTCCGTCGGGGCGCTTTTCGCCTTCTTGATCTCCCATGCTTCCCAACATATCGGCGAGATATCCTATCTGCGGGGTTTGCAACGCGGCATGGATAAGTAGAAGCAGGAGGATTATTTCGATTCTCGATATCTGAAATGCATGCTGCCGGCAACTTGAGCCAGACGCTTGTCAAGGGTCCAGAGGGGTGCGTCCGTCAAAATGGCGGATACTAAAAGGTGGGCATCCACATAGCCCAATCCCTTGCCCATCAAGCGATTGTTTTCAATAAAAGCCAACACTTCTTCGTGTTGAGCGGTCGCACTCGTTGGTAAAAACTGAAGATAGGAAATGATGACGGCCCTATCCTTCAGGTTACCGCAGGCCAGTTCCCCCACAATGAAGGGATGGCGCAGAACCTCGCCGTTGTTGAGCAAAGCCCATAATTCGGGATCTCTCTCCCGCAGATGGGAAACCCAGACAGAAGTATCCACAAGCACCATTGCTTAGACCGTACCCTTCCTTCTCGGGATGTCTTTTAGCTGTTTCTGGGTACCCCCCAATTTTGCGAGTCGTCTGGCGCTCTCCCTGGCGACGAGCGCTTCCAAGCCGAGTTTCACCAGGGTGGTTTTTTCCTTTATGCCCGTCATGCTGGATGCTTTGTCGATCAGGCCATCATCGATATTCAATGTGGTTCGCATGGTTGCACCTCACATTTTTGTATGCCTCAATATGCATTTTCAATGCATACATGTCAAGCCATAGCTAAGCACGATACCGCAACTGCACCGACACGCCCATCCTATGATGAAGCCCCTTTCGATTGGCATGCGATATTGTCCGACGCGTTGTGACGGACCGAGTTCACCTGCCGGCTGACCGTGCAGTAAACCAGGTCGGTCAGGGCCTGCTCCTGGAGGATGGAACTCAGGCTTCTCGCTTCCTTGAGGTCAGGGTCCAGCCAAGGCCCATAGGCGCCGGGGGCCAGGATCACCGGCATGCGGTGGTGGATCGTTTTCATGACGCCCGCGGCTTCGCGCGTGATGATGGTGCAGGAGTGGTAGGGCTCATCGGGCTTTTCCCGGTCGCGCCAGACTTCCCAGAGGCCGGCGAAGGCAAACGGCGCCTTATCCGGCAGGGTGATGAACAGGGGCTGTTTATTCCCTTTGGAGCCCTGCCACTCGTAAAATCCATCCGCCGGGATCAGGCAGCGCCGCCGCTTGAACGCCTCCCGGAAACTGGGCTTGTCGGCCACCGTCTCGACCCGGGCGTTGATCAGTTTGGCGCCGATGGTCTTCTCCTTGGCCCAGAAAGGCACCAGTCCCCAATGGTATTGCCCCAGGACATTACGACCATCCAAACGCGCGATGGCCAGCACTTGCTGGGAAGGCGCCACGTTGTAGTTCTCCGCCGCCTCGCACGCCGCCGCGTCGATGGGGAAATACCGCCGGAGTTCTTCCAGCCTTCTGAATCCTACGAATCGGCCGCACATGACTTCACCTAAAACTGTTACCGATCACCGGCACCCTCTCACAAGTCCTTTTCTTAAGGGACGCCCGACAACGCTGCCTTATTGACTATGGTTTTTTCTTCGCGCGAACCCAAAGTCGTAATATAAAAACGCGGTGGACGTCCCGCAAGATCCGCAGGTGTGCACAGAGGTCAACGGCAACGCCATCATCGTCTGGGACCAGTATGACGGAAGCATTTGGCTGATATTCAAAAGCGAGCACCGGTTGTGGGAGTAGCGCCTGCCTCTAACGGCAGGAAACAGCGCTTAAGGGATACTTCTATGCTATGGCATCCAGCCCTTTTTTGCGTACCAGCGCTAAAAGCTTCAGAGAGGGCCCGCGAGGCGCTTTTTCGCCTCGCTCCCATTGGCTTACCAATCCAACGGTCACGTTCAGATAGCTTGCAAAAACGGCCTGGCTGACCCCGGCTCTTTTCCTCAGATCCGCGATCTCCTTGGCGGAGAGGGCTTTTACCGTGGTAAGGCAGGATGCATCGAAATCCCGCATTGTTTTCCGGTCTACCAAGCCTGCCCGGTGAAGCCCCTCGGCGGTCTTGTGAAGCGCCTCCAGGGCGTCACTCTTATATTTCCTGGTCATGGGATTCCACCTCCAACAGTTCACCGGCATTTACCGCTTTTATGATATCTCGGTCACTGAAACCCAAGAATACTTTAGCCAGCTTCTTATATCCGTCCAGCTCGACATCATTCAGATTCGCCTTGGCGCTCTTCGGAAAGCCATAAACGAAAACCGCCAATGTCTTTACCCGATAAACGATGATCGTCCGATATCCGCCGCTCTTTCCTTGGCCGCTTCGCGAAACACGCTTTTTAATGAGACCGCCGCCCAAATCGACAACGGATGCACCTTTTTGCGCTTCCTTAATGGCTTCTATGAGCGCCTCATCATCGATGCCCGCCTTCCGGGAAAAACGGGCAAACCATTTGGTCTTTAAAATTCGCAAAGATCCTCCAGAACGACATCGGAACAATATAACACTCAGTGTTATATATCAAGGGTGGGTCCCGGATTGTAATCCTGAGTCGCTCAGCTCTCCAACTCCGCAAACCGGTTCACGCTCTTAAGCCGCGCCATGTCCTTTTCGTAACGGCCGCGCCAGCCGATGCGCTGGAGGCGGCGGCCGAGGACGATTTTGAGGAACGGCCGGAAGAAGTAGAGCCAGATGCCGGTCCAGACCGGGCCCTGG
>JAKAFO010000212.1 GCA_021819735.1 Deltaproteobacteria bacterium | reverse complement strand
AGTTGCGGATGCTTGCCAAGTGCATCAAAGGTATTTACGGCGCGACTGTCACGCACCGGAATCTGAATCCCATACTGCAGCAGATTGATGGCCCTCACTGGCTCGTATAAAATCATAGGCCCCCCCCTCCCATTTGGCGGATGCATTGAACATAGAGATAAGCCTGATGAAATCAGGCCATGTTTATCATAGCCGACAATTTGCCCATTGGGTAAACTTGTATAAAGGTCCTAAAGCCGACATAGGAAGCGGGCTGCTTGGACTGACAACATTAACTTGCCAATACACTTTGGAATCGTTTTCGCGGAACGGGGATTACGCAACAAATTACCAAAAATGAAGTATAGCCTTTTGCTTCACCAGGTTCGGGTTGGTGTCAGCGGCACAGGAAGGAGGCCTCGTAAGGGGAAAAAACACTTCCGCCGGAATCTTCCAGATTGCATCATCTGCGATGCAGAAAGCTCCGAAAAGATCTCGCCCGGTACAAGGCGGCCCTCCCGGGCGATGTGGCGCATGCTCGAAAGCCAAGGTTCGGCCCTATCCCAGGTGAGGGCGCAGTAGATCTGCGGCCCCTGCGCGAACATCGCATAGCGCGCCAGGGGCATGTCGTTTTCCCAGCAGATCAGGGCGCAGAGGCGACCGAGCAGCAACCCTTTTTCGTCAATGAAAAGCACCGAGTTGAACATCGAGGTGCGACTGGCCTCGTCGTTGCGTTCGCTTACGCCCATGACAACGTTGATTTTGTTTTGGCGGGCCGCCCGGCACAGGTCGTCCACCTCCGAACCGCCCAAACCGACCGAGTTCATGAGATATTCGACATACAATGCCTGCAACTGGCGATCTTCGCCGGCGGCCAGCTTCCATACCCAGCAGGGATAGCCTGTAATGAACGCCTCGGGAAATACGATCAGCTTCGAGCCTGCCCGAGCCGCCTCGGCCATGATGTCACCGGCTTTGCGGATGGTAGACTTGCGATCGAGGAAAACCGGGGCGAACTGGGCCGCGCTGACTTGCACCTTGCCCTTCATACGCTCTCCGCACTTGTGGGTTTGCTTGGCAATACGAGATGTCCCATGGATAACTTGCCATCGTGCGCAGAATGTACATCGCAAAATGCCATCTCAAGTGGGGCAATTCGATCTCTTCGAGGTGCGTGGGGAAAGCGAACTTGTTCGCAGCACACCTTGGCCGTTCGCGACCAACAGGCGCTGTGGGCCGATCTACCGGCCCAAGCCTGGACCGTGGGTGGGACAGGCGCGCACCGAGAATCGCCGGCAAATCAAGCGTTGGCTTCCTCAATCTCCTTTTGAGTGAAGCCCTTGGGGACCCCCTCGTAAGGGGTGCGCTTTTTGTAATGCACCGCCTTGGGATCACGCATGGCTTTCAGGATGTCGATGCTGTCCTTGAGCCCCTTGTTGAGCCGGCACATTTCGATGGACAACCCCACCACCTGGGCGACCGCCTGGACAAAATTGACATCGTTCAGGGTGAATTCCCACGGCACGGCGGTGTACACGCGCATGCAGCCGAACAGCCCGCTGCCCATGATAATAGGCACGGAGAGAATGGAGGCGATACCCTCTTTTTGGGCCGCCTCAGGATACTGGATGCGCGGATCGTCGCCCACATCGTATATGGCCACCGGCTGCAATTCCTGAAACGCCGCGGGGATGGAGCGCAGGGTATTGATCGGTCCCTTGCTCAAATACTCCTGGCTCAAGCCAAAACTGCCGGCGAGTTTGAGCTCGTCGCTCCCCGGACTAAACAGAAACAGCGCGCAGCCCTTGACGTTGAGCGCATGGGTCACGCCTTCGACGGTGATCAACACGATCTCTTCCGGGTCGCGAATGGTGGAAATCGCCTTGGTGATCTGGATCAGGGTGTCGTAATTGACTTTTACTCTTTCCATGGTGTCCTCCTTTTCGCTTTTGGGTGTGAGGCAAACACGATTGCCCGCAACCGTGGACAAAACCGCAAAATTGAAAATTTGGCACGACCGAATACCGGTCTTGAGATGGATTTCCGAGTCAAGCGAACGGGGTCGCATCTGCATTTGGGCTGGTACCCGTTGGTGCGTCAATCGGGACAGAATGCAGAGGGTTCCGTTACAGAATCAAGCGGAGCAAGGGGTTTGGAGGCAACATCCATTTGGAATGTTGAGGATGCCTTTTGAAATATTTGTCCCACACGCCAAGGCACTTTGCAAGATATTTGATTTAGGGTTCTTGGGTTTCATCGAAGGCCGACGCCCCTTGCGCTTTTCACCGCAACAGAGATTGACCGCGCAGATAGGTCATCAGGTTGAGCTTCTTGTTCACGAGGCCCAGCTTTTTGCGGATGTTGCTGCGGTGGAACGAGATGGCTTTGGTGGATAAGTTGAGCAACTTGCTGATCTCCTTGCTGCTTTTGCCTTGGCGGATCAATTGGATGACGTGGATTTCGGATGGGGTGAAATCGCCGTTGGTGTCCGCGGCGGCTTCGGTAAAGACCGGGTTCATCTCCTTGAGGTTGTCTTCGATGATCTTGATGTAGGTGTTCGTGGCGCCGATGTTTTTGCTGATTTTGATCTTTTCGATGATCGGAAAGACGTTGGTGTTGAGGTTGGATTTGATGCGGGCATCGATGGCGTTTTTTTCACGCCCCCAAACGTCGCCTAAAACACGGATGGTGGTATCGAACTCGGCGAGCCGGTGCTCCAGCTCCGACAAACGAGTTTCCTTCTCGATCAGCAGGAGTTCGAGACCCTTTAGCCGGGCACGCGCGCTGTCTTCGGAGGGTGGTGCGTTTTTGCTGTTGTGGCTGTTTGCGGCGCGGTTTTTGAGCTTTTGGATAAGTTTGTCTTTGCGGGAGGATTCTCTTCGTAAACGATTTACTTCGCGTTCCAACTCTTCTACGATGGTTTTTGACATTTTCCTATCCAGTTGAATTCGAGAGTTCCAAGGCAACTGCGGGTGCATAGAACACTATGCGTGAGGGCCGTCAAGTCAACCGAAGTTCAACTTCTCGCGTCAGGTGCGCGAAATCTTCCCTCCTCGATACATCCGTCCGCGACGAACGGCAAAACTTCAACGGGCGGTTATTTTTTCCGGCCCGAGTCCAGGGCTTTGCGCACGACCTTTGCCACTTGATCGTGCGTCACCGGCTTGCGCATGAAGGCGGTGATGCCCAGGTTTTTGGTTTCTTGCCGCATCTCCTCCTCGCCATAGCCTGAAAACATCACGATCGGTATGTCCGGGCGCAGGCTCCTTAGTTTCGTTGCGAGCGCGGCTCCACTCATATCGGGCATGTTTTGATCCAGTATGACCAGGGAGATTTGATCCTTCTTCCCAAGGAATATCCCCAGGGCCTCGGTACCGCTGGTGGCGGAGAGCGCCTGGTATCCCTGTTGCTTGAGAAACGCTTCCAGGATCTTCACGATAAATACTTCGTCATCGATGACCAGAACCTGTTCATGCCCTTTTGGTATTGTCAATGACATTCTCCTTTCTCGGCACTCTCCCGGCCGGCCAAAAAACCTAAAAAAATCCAGCTCACTCGCTATCCATTGGCCATTCGATCAGGGGAAGTTCAAAAACGAAGAACGATGACTTGTACCGATCCGATTGTTTCCGCGATCCTTCGGTAAATTGTTTCACGGGGGCAGCCGATCCCGGCGAATTCTATCATTTTGATTGTAAGAGATTACCGAACAATTGTTAATACTAAAAAAATACTAGCAAAATGCCAGGTCGACGGCTTACATCTGCCTAAAGAGATGCAGATAGGCCCGGCTCACCGTGAGGGTCTCTGACCGCTCTTTGAGACGTATGACGCCGCGGCCGGTGATGGAATGACTGACCTTGGCGACGCGGGACAAGTTGACGATCGTGCCCCGGTGGATCTGCCGGAAATAATTGGGGTCCAACTCGGCGGCCAGATCGCGGATGGTTTTGCGGATCAAGTGCTCGCCTTCCGAGGTATTCACGGCCGTGTATTTATCGCCGGCTTGAAAGTAAACCACTTCCTGGACGGGGATGAGCCGAACGCCATCGGCATATTGCACCTGTAGCCATTGCAAGTATCCAGGGCCCGCGGAGGCCTCGATCCCGGCCACCAGCGCTTGCAACCACGGCATGGCCTCCGGTGGCGGCTCGGTGTTTTCGGCCAATCGCTTTTGCAGGCGCGCCGCTGTCTGAGAAAGACGCTCGCGCGTGACGGGCTTGAGCAGATAATCGATGGCCTCTCTTTCAAAAGCCGCTACGGCATATTCATCAAAGGCGGTGACGAATACGATGCGGCAGGTGCCGGCTATTCTTTCAGCCGTTTGCAGCCCGGAGAGCCCGGGCATGCGGATATCCAAAAAGGCGATCTGAGGCTGATGGATCTGAACCATTTCCAACGCCTCGACCCCGTTGTCGGCTTCGGCGCAAATCCGCAGCTCAGGCCACACCTCTTGGAGCAACATTTTCAGATAGCGGCGCAATTCGGGTTCGTCGTCGGCAATGATTGCCCTTGGATGTGATGGCTTCATGGCGCGCTGGTGCCCTTGATCGACGCGGCTTTTTCCAATTCGCGGCGGATCATTCGCTCTTTGATATTCATGCCGCCGTTGAAGAGGACGACCCCCAGACCATGAAAGATCAGCCCGATGCCCCAACCCATCAGCGGCCAGATGAACCAAAGGTGTGAACTGGATGTCACCAGGTTGATCGTCATGAGCAAAAGATTGACGACGATATAAACGGCCAAGTGAAAAAGAAAGCTGAGTTTGGCCGCGGCGCGGCGCTTGGCTTGTTCATAGGCGAAGGTGTTTTCCATGTGAATCCTCCTCATTACCCAACGGGCACAGGGGCACTTCGATGACGGCCGTCACCCCTGCCGGTCGATTTTCGCTGATGCTCAGGCGGCCCCCGTCACCGAAGAGTTGCCCCAGCCGCTGCTTGACGTTGTTCAACCCGACACCGGGGCGCCGGTCGGGCGCCAGGCCCACGCCGGAATCGGAAACTTCGAGTTTCAGCCGGTTGTCCTCGCTCCAGGCCCGCAGGCATAGCGAGCCCCCCTCAATCTTCGGCGCCAGACCATGCAGCACCGCATTTTCCACGATGGGCTGAAGGAGCAAGGGCGCAAACGGATGCGCCTTGAGGGTCTCGGGGATATCCACGCTGACTTGCAGGCGGGCGCCCATGCGGATTTTAAAAATGTTCAAGTAGGATTGGACCAGATCGATCTCTTCACCGAGGGTGGTGGCTGCATTGCGCGTGCGTCCCAGGGCGGTGCGCAGATAGCGGATCAAATCCAACTGCATGGCCTTGGCCTGCTCCGGCTCGGTCTCCATCAGACTGACGATATTGGACAAGGTGTTGAACAGAAAATGGGGTTCGATTTGGGCCTGCAAGCGCTTGAGATCCGCTTCCAGGGCCAGTTTTTGACTGGACAGGCGTTTGATGCGCTCCTCCTGGATGGCCTGGGCCGAGGCCGCCAGCCTGCCCCGGGAATAAAAAAAGTAGGTGATGATCGATCCAAAGATCATGCTGATACCCACGATACGGATGAAAAAGAGATGGGTTATAGGAGAACCATCGTCCGATCCTATGCGCAGAAAGGCAACCCCCAGCGTCGTGCCGATCAAAGCGCCTACTGCCAGGGCCACTATAAAGACCACTGTCCGAAGCATGGCTCCGGCCGGAGCGCACCAGCGGCGGGCCGCCATGACGCAAAGGCAGATGGTCACTCCCACGCAATGGGAGAAGAGCAATGTAGACCAAAAGTCCTGGCCAAACCCTACCGTGGTCAACAACAGGGCGATGGCGCTGTTGAATAATAATGTGTAGAAGAGCGCCTTGGCCGCTTTGGATGCGGTTGCCGACCAGATGGCATCATGTGCGGGCATTAGGCGCTCCAATCTTCCATGATCTGCTCGAAAGCCAGTTGGCCGCCGCGCAGCACGCCGGCATAACCGCCGCCGGGATTGCCCCAGGCGCCGGCCAGATAAAGCCCCTCGATGGGGGTTCGGTTCTTGATTCGGTTCATGAAAGCATTTTCCATGGATTGTTCGAAGCCGTAGATCGCCCCCTGGGGATTGCCGGTATAGCGCCAATGGGTCAGGGGCGTGCCGGCTTCTTGGACCTCTATCATGGATTGCAGACCGGGCAGCAGATCTTTTTCGGCCCGGCGGATGAGCGTTTCGGTCCAATGGGCCTTTTGCGCCCGGTAGGCCGCTTTGCGGCCGGCCCGGTAATCTTCTTCGAAGGCCTGCCATGGAGCGTAGCCGCTCAGGGCCAGAATCGTCAGGGTCGAAGTGCCTGGCGCCGAATAGCCCTCGAAGAGATTATCGTAAAGGCAGACAGAATAATCAACCGCTTCGATGTCGCCCCGCATCGCTTTGGCATAATGCGCTTCGGGGGTGGCGGAGCAAGCCAAGGCCGTGCCGTAGCCTTCTATTTTGCCGCGGATGGATTCCTTGAGCCCGAGCCACACCTGGAAGCTCGAAATGCTCGGCCGGTAAGTGGAAAGCTTGCGCAGGTACTCCGCCGGCACGCTGCCCTGGGGCAGCATTTGCCCGAACAAGGTCGGGGCGCTGGCATTGCTCACCACGACCCGAGCCGGCAGCACCTGCCCATCGGAGAGGCGGACGCCCGAAATCGCTTGATTCTCCAGGTGAATTTTTTCGGCCGCCGTATCGTAGAGAATACGGCCGCCGGCCGAGGTAACGGCACCGGCCAGAGCATCGCTCAAGCGCTGGGAGCGCTGCTTGATGTAATAAGAGCCACTCTTCAGGTATTCGCCGGTGGCGACGGCGTATTGAAACCCGGAAAGCTGCGCGGGCGGCAACCCGTAATAGGGCCATAAAAAGCTGAGCCGGCCGCGGAGCTCGGGCGATTGGACATGGGCGGCGAGCAGATCGGCCAAGGTTTGGGCCCGGACCTTCCACATGCGGGGGTAGAGCACGGGGAACATCGGTTTGCTGAATTTCTTCATGGCACTGCTGGTTTGACCGTATTTTTCGACTTCGCCATGGACGGCCAGGATCTCGTTCACGAAGCCGCGAATGCCCGTCGCCTCCTGGGGGAACCGACGGCAAAGGGCCTGAATAAAGCCTTCAGGATCGCTTTGGGGGATCGCCAGTTCCCCGGCGGCATCTTTGATCCGATAGGTCTCAGGCAGGGGCACCAGTTGAATTTTATCCAGCACACCCAGTTCGTCGAGAATGCGCGCCGGCGTGTTGTTGCGGATGGCCGTGCCATGCAGCGAAACCTCGAAGCTGAAACGGCCGCCGGCCCGCTCGAAGGCCGTGGCGTAGCCGCCGGGAACAGAGTGCTGCTCGACCACCGTCACCGGCCACCCTGCCTTGGCCAGATAAGCGGCACAGGTCAAGCCGCCCAGACCCGCGCCGATGACTACTACCGGCTGATTGCCATGCGGTGCTTTGCGCCCGCTGCCCGCGGAGATCCTGGGATAATTCCAAGCCAAGGCCGTGGCCGCCATGCCTGCCGCGGCGATAAACCCGCGTCTGGAGATTTTGGTTTGCGCCATTTGTCGCCCCCTTTCAGTTAGTTCTTTTGGGATAAACGCCTCATGCCTTGGACAGCTCCTACCTGAAAGAGGGGCGGCGTTTCCAAAGGATTGCGATCAAGTGGTGGAAATGGGGGGTGAAGCGGTCAGGGCCACAACATATCCCGCAGGCCCGAGGCGCGCTGGATCGGCCGTTGCACGGCCCGGGCCAGCAGTGCGGGGTCGGCCCAGATCTGGATGGCGGCGCGCGCCCGGGTGACGGCGGTATATATCAGCTCCCGGGTGAGCAACGGCAGGTCGGTGTCCGGGAGCACCACCATGATTTTCTCGAACTCCGAGCCCTGGCTCTTGTGGATGGTCATGGCGTAGACCGTTTCGTGCTCGGGCAGTTGATGGGGCGCCAAGGCTTTGAAGCTGCCCTGGGGGCCGGGGAAGATCACCTGCATCGGCCCGGATGAAGCGCCCGCCCCCTCCATGGCGATGCCCACATCGCCGTTGAACAGCCCGTGGTTGTAGTCGTTGCGGGTGATCATCACCGGACGGCCGGGGTACCAGCCCGCCTCGGCAGTTTTGGCGGCAATCCATTCCCGACGGCGCAAGATCCGCTCGACCCGCGCATTCAGCGCTTCGACCCCGAAGGGGCCCTTGCGCACCGCGGTCAGAATTTTGAAGCGTGTCAGGCATTCGAACGCCTCGCCGGGCGCCGGATGTTGGGAAAGCCTGCTCCAGGCTTGGGCGATGTCGGCCTCCAAGGCCGCGTCGATGTGCGCCCAGTCCGAAAGCGGCCGCAGACTGACCGCTGGCATTCGCTGGTCGGCCAGCAAAGCGAGCACCTGACCGGCGTCGCCGGCATTGATGGCCCGGCTCAAGGCGCCGATCCCGCTGCCGGCATCGAAGCGGTAGCTGTGCGCCAGGATCGCGATGTGGCGCTCGAGGGATTGACCCTCGGCGGCATCGGCGCTCCGCTCCGGCACCGCGGGACTCGCCTGGGCCGATGCGCCGTGACAGATGTCGCCCAATACGGCCCCGGCTTCCACCGAAGCCAGTTGATCCTTGTCCCCCACCAGCACCAGGCGCGCCTCGGGGGGAACCGCCTGGACAAGCTGGTGCATGAGTGCCAGATCGATCATCGAGGCTTCGTCCACGATGACCGCATCGGCGGCCAGCGGCTGTTCGGCATGGTAGCGGAAGCGGGCGTCAGTGGGATTGTAGCCCAGCAGGCGGTGCAGGGTCTGGGCCTGGGGCAAGGCGCTTTCATCGGCCCCCTGCCCCCGGCTCTCTTTTTTGAGCAGCGCCGCCACGGCTTCCTGCATGCGGGCGGCCGCCTTGCCCGTGGGCGCGGCCAGCAGGATCTTCAGCGGCCGACCGGCGGCCAGGCGATGCAGCAGCAAAATGATCTTGGCCACCGTATAGGTTTTGCCCGTGCCGGGCCCGCCGGAAATGACGCTGAAACGCCGTCCGGCGGCCAGACGCGCCGCCGTTTGCTGATCGGTGGCGCCCTCGGGGAAAAGTTCGCCCAAGGCGGCGGTCAGGAGCCGATCGTCGAAGTCCGCGGCATCCGCGGCGCAGCGCCGGCGTATTTCACGGGCCAGGTTGCGCTCGTAGGTGGCGTAGCGGTGCAGGTAGAGCCGCCGGCCGTCCAGGATCAGGGGGCGATAGGCGCCCGGAGCGCCCACGGCCGGGCAGGCGTGCAATCGCCGCCGCCATTGTTGCGGATCGAGCGCGGCGATGCCCA
>JAKAFO010000005.1:0-35000 GCA_021819735.1 Deltaproteobacteria bacterium | reverse complement strand
CGAGTGGCCTCATAGGCCAAAACAGCTTTGGCACTATTTAAATCGGCCCCCTCCAGTTGGCTGACCATCTTAATTTCTTCCAACGGAAGAAATGTAAAGAGGGACAAGAATCGCGCTACATCTAAATCATCGGCATTTACCCAAAATTGGTAATAGGCATAGGGTGAGGTTCTCTCAGGATCCAGCCATACAGCACCCGCGGCGGTTTTTCCCATTTTTGCGCCTGAACTTGTCGTTATTAATGGAAATGTAATGCCAAACGCCTGTTCACCCGTGATGCGACGTATCAGATCGATGCCTGCGACAATATTACCCCACTGATCGCTACCTCCCATTTGCAGCCGACACTGATGCTGCCTTGCCAGCTCCAAAAAATCGTACGCTTGCAACACCATGTAGTTGAACTCGATAAAACTCAGACCATCTTCAGATTCTAGCCGGGTACGGCAGCTTTCGGCCTTGATCATACGGTTGACGGAGAAATACCGACCTATATCCCTCAGAAAGGGAATGTAGGATAAGGGAGTAAGCCAGTTCGCATTATTCACCAACAAAGCTTTTCCTTCTTCAAAATCGATGAATCGAGCCAATTGCTTTTGAATGGCGGTAACATTGCTATTGACTTGCTCGATGGTCAGCATTTTTCGCATCTCGGTTTTCCCGCTAGGATCGCCCACCAGGCCGGTACCGCCGCCAACCAGAGCAATTGGACGGTGGCCTTGTAGCTGCATATGGGCGAGCGCCATTATGGGCACTAGACTCCCTACATGCAGACTCGATGCAGTGGGATCGAAACCGATATAACATGCCACCTGCCCCGATTCGATGTAGTCCTTCAGCTCCCGATCATGAGTCGTCTGCTCAATGAAGCCTCTCTCTCTTAGGATTTCAATAACGTTTGGCATCCACTTCTACTCCATAATCACAAGATTGGTGCACCGCTGGAAGCAATACAGATGTTTAAGATCGATTTACATGCAGCCGACTATTTATTTGCGAATTCTACTGCACGTGTCTCTCGGATCACGGTAACCCTGATCTGACCGGGGAAGGTTAAAACCTCCTCGATTTTTTTGACAATATCCCTGCTCATTAGAATAGCCTCTTCGTCATTGATCTTAGTGCTTTCGACGATGACGCGGAGTTCCCGCCCGGCCTGGATCGCATAAGCACTTTCAACACCTTTAAAGGAGTTGGCGATTCCTTCCAGATCCTCTAACCTTTTTACGTAGTTTTCCAGCAATTCTTTTCTGGATCCCGGGCGCGCCCCAGAAAGACCATCTGCCGCCTGGACAAGAACATCGTAAACAGTGGTTGGAGGAATATCTTCATGATGAGCCGCGATGGCGTTCACGACTTGCGGTGATTCACCATACTTTTTAGCCAGTCTTGAACCGATGAGGGCATGGGGGCCTTCCACCTCATGATCAACACCCTTGCCAATATCGTGCAACAAGCCCATTCTGCGAGCAAGTTTTTCCTTTAGCCCCAACTCCGCAGCCATAATTCCGCACAGGAATCCGACCTCGATGGAGTGCTGCAATACATTCTGGGTATAGCTCGTTCGGTATTTCAGTTGACCGATCAGCCTTATCAAATCGTTATGGATGCCATGCACTCCCAAATCAAAAGCGGCTTGTTCCCCAGCCTCTTTGATGGCCGTATCAACCTCCTGGGTGACTTTTTTGACCACATCTTCAATACGCGCTGGATGAATGCGCCCATCTGCGATCAGCTTCAAGAGCGACTGTCGGGCAACTTCGCGGCGAACCGGATTGAACCCAGATAGAATCACCGCTTCGGGTGTGTCGTCAATGATCAGATCGATTCCCGTAGCGGCCTCTAATGCGCGAATGTTCCTGCCCTCCCGGCCTATGATTCGTCCCTTCATCTCATCATTAGGCAGTTGCACTACCGTTACCGTGCGTTCGGCCACGAAGTCCGCGGCATATCGTTGAATTGCGGTTGCCAGTATCTTCTTGGCCTTTTTGTCTGCTTCTTCCTTGGCTTCACTCTCAATTCGTTTAATAAGCTTAGCGCCTTCATAGCGGGCTTCATTTTCAATGGCCCGCAACAGCAGTTCCTTGGCTTGCTCCGCGGTTAGTGCGGAGATTCTTTCAAGCTGCTTCTTTTGTTCAGCCAAAAGCTCACTGGCTTGCTGTTCCTGTTGAACGACCTGTTCAACGCGCTTTTCCAGGTCTTTTTCAAATCTGTTAAGCTCTTTTTCCTTACGCTCGACGGTTTCTATTTTTCGGTCGATATTTTCTTCCTTTTGAATCAGCCGTCTTTCTTGTTTCTTGAGTTCAGCACGCGTATCTTTGGTTTCATTGTCGAACTCGTTCTTCATTTTAATAAGGCGGTCTTTGGCTTCAAGGCTGGACTCCTTCAACAAGGCATCCGCTTTATTCTTGCTTTCTTGAACAATTCGCTCCGCCTCGGTACGTGCAGCATCTGCCTTCTGGCGATCTAAAACAAATTTTATGAAAAACGCGATTCCAAATCCCGTAGCGAATCCGGCAAGCGTCAGAGCGAGCATTGATCCATTCATCGTGCCTCCATTAAGGTTGCTGGCATTATTATGTAAACGCAGGATTTAGATGCCCGTAGGCGATCTGTCTCCCACTCGTTAAGCTTCTAAACGGTGCGAAGGTAGATGGGGACTTTTGGAGAGTTTCACGAACGCTAATATCTTGCAGAAGTGTCCGCCATGAGATGACTTAGAGTAGATGGGGTGTCCCCCCACCAAAGTGCCGTGTTGGTAGGCCTTTGATCCAAAAAGGCAAGTGGGCGCCTTGCGACTTCTTTAGGCTTTTCTGTACTAGCAGAACTTGCACACCGAAGCCAGACTCGGCCCCCTTAACGAAAGTGTTGGTTCAAAGCACATCTTCCAATCACGCGCATGGCAGGGGTGACCCCCAAAACCGGACACAAGCGTTTAACGTTCGACGCAGAAGAGCTCAATTTAGATGCAATGAGATTTTAAAAAAAAGGGAATCCTACATCTGCCGAATATTTCTTTAAGCAAGCTGTGATTCAAGTGTGTTTAGCAAGTTTGCAGAGCGTTGGCTGATATCCTGCAATAACTTTTGATGCTTTTGTTTAAGATCAAAATATTCATTTGCTATATTCAAAGCAGTCAAGATTAAGATCGCTCCCTTATCTGGTGACAAGGTTTTTTGCGCACACTGTTTTCTTGCTTGGTCGACCGATGTTACCACGAAATCCGCAACCGCTTTCGCATTAGCCCCGCCTGAATCGGTTTTAAACGTGAACGGCTGCCCTAAGATCTCTATGGTTAAAACCTGTTCCAAATGAATATCGATTCCCTTCTAAGGTGTTCCAAAAACCTCACTCTCCCGCGAACTCGGAAAGTCTGCCCATCAGACTATCAATTTTTGATCTGACCAAGGCCTTTAATTCTTCGCTCTGTCGTTCGGCAGCCAATTTTTCATTCAATTGCGAGGTTAGTAGATCGTTTGCTTGCTTAAGTTCATTAATTTGAACCTCACGACGTTTGCAGGCCTCAATCAGTTGTTCTGTTTTTTTCTCTAAAAACTCAAACTGTTGGAGAATTATTTGCTGATCCAAATTTCACCTCGCCTTGTAGGGTACTATACGCTTTGGCAATATGCCAAGTCAAGATTTTTCACCATCTCTCTGTTTCATTAAACTTTCTGCAATTTGTAAGTCATCTCGACTGTTAACGCCGATAATCTCATCACTATCTGTGCTAATAACCGCACCAATTTTCCTATTTTGCCGATATCCGATCCCGATGACGTCGGTTAAGTAAATCTCGTTCTGCGCATTGTCACTCCGCAGTTGAGGCAGCGATTGCTCTAAAAACTCACGTTTTATTATGTATATACCGGAATTTATGACCTTGATCTGCTTTTGCGCTGGGGTTGCATCCTTTTCCTCAACGATGGCTGTTAATTCCCCATGGTCATCAAAAATAATACGACCATAGCCCTTGGGTTCATCCAAAGACACGGCCAATAGAGAGATATCACGGCCGTGGCGCCGATGGTCTGCTGACAACCCTAGGATGGTTGCGGCTTTTATGAGAGGCACGTCTCCACAGAGAACGACTACTTGATCCACATCAGCGGAAATAAAGGGCATTGCACACATCACAGCATGGCCGGTGCCTAATTGTTTTTCCTGGAGCGCGAAATTTGCCTCCCCAACTCTATTTACCGCTTTTTTAACGCTTTCAGCTTGATGTCCGATGACAACCACAACGTTCTGCCCTGCCACCACCATAGCTGCCCGCATCACATATTCAATCATCGGACGACCGCAGATTTCATGCAGCACCTTGGCTTTGTCCGACTTCATGCGAGTACCTAAACCCGCTGCTAAAATTACAACACCAAGATTTGACCCCATGCTATTAGCGCTTTCTGCCGAAGGGCGGCACTGTGTAAAATGCCTTGGTAAAATTTGCTCATCGTGACCGGTGGCTTTTATTATTAAAATCCAAAAAGGATTTCAAGCGATGTGAAACGAAAAAAGGGTAACCTCCAAGGTTACCCTTTTTAGATTCAAAAGCTTATCTTCTTATAGGCGCGCAGATTCAGCCAGGCGGATACGAAGAATTGCCCTGGCCAAAGCGGCACGAGCACGAGTAAAATCAATGTCACCCTCTTTGGCCAGTCGTTCTTCGGCTCTGGCAAGGGCTGCTTTGGCTCGCTCGATATCGATGTCTTTGCGCCGTTCGGCTGAGTCGGCTAAGATGGTCACCTTATTCGGCAGGGCTTCCGCAAATCCACCGCTCACGAAGACAAAGCGTTCCTTACCGGCCTTATCGACGTATCGCACCGCCCCAATCTTGAGACTGGTCATGAAGGGCGTATGGCCGGCCAGCACACCGAATTCTCCCAGGCTACCTGGCGCCATTACGATCTGTGCCTCTTCATTGACAACGGATTTTTCCGGAGTCACGATTTCCAATTTTATATTTTCAGCCATGCTATCCCCTTAATTGCTTAGGCAGCCTCTGCTTGGCGCTTCTTGGCGTCCTCAACCACCTCTTCAATGCCGCCCTTCATCATGAATGCTTGTTCGGGCAAATCGTCATGCTTGCCTTCGCAGATTTCCCTAAAACCGCGAATGGTCTCCTCAATTTTGACGTACTTGCCAGCCATACCGGTGAAGACTTCGGCAACATGGAAGGGTTGAGACAGAAAACGCTCGATTTTACGGGCACGCGCCACGGTGATCTTGTCCTCTTCAGAGAGTTCGTCGATACCCAGGATGGCGATAATATCCTGAAGCTCCTTGTACTTCTGAAGAATCTGCTGTACCTGGCGGGCAGTGCGATAATGTTCCTCGCCGATGTAATTAGCATCCAGAATGCGGGAAGAAGAGTCCAGCGGATCCACCGCGGGATAAATGCCTTTTTCGGAAATGGCGCGTGAAAGAACCACGGTGCCATCCAAATGGGCGAAGGTAGTGGCTGGTGCCGGGTCAGTCAAATCGTCGGCAGGCACGTACACGCACTGTACCGCAGTGATCGAGCCTTTTTTAGTGGAGGTGATGCGCTCTTGTAATTCACCTAAGTCAACGGCCAGAGTTGGCTGATAACCAACTGCCGACGGCATGCGGCCCAGCAGGGCGGAAACTTCTGAACCAGCCTGGGTAAAACGGAAAATGTTATCGATGAAGATGAGAACATCCTGGCCTTCGACATCGCGGAAATATTCGGCGCACGTCAAAGCCGACAAAGCCACGCGGGCACGGGCTCCAGGCGGTTCGGTCATCTGACCATACACCAGGGCGGCTTTGGGCAAAACGCCGGATTCCTTCATTTCATGGTAAAGGTCATTGCCTTCACGGGTTCGCTCGCCCACGCCGGCGAATACGGAGATACCGCCATGCTGCATGGCGATATTGTGGACCATCTCCATCATGATAACCGTCTTGCCTACGCCGGCGCCGCCGAACATGCCCATCTTTCCACCACGGGGAAAGGGTACCAGCAAATCGATAACTTTAACGCCGGTTTCCAGAACATTGACTTCCACGTCCTGCTCCGTAAATTTGGGCGCCTGACGGTGGATCGGCATCATTTTTTCCTGGCTGACCGGCCCCAAGCCGTCCACTGGGCGACCGACCACGTTGAGCACGCGCCCTAAACTGGCTTGCCCCACCGGCATCATGATGTCGTTGCCGGTATCTTTGACCGGCATTCCGCGAACCAGACCGTCGGTAACATCCATGGCGATGGTGCGGACCACATTGTCGCCCAAGTGCTGGGCAACTTCCACCACCAAGTTGTCCGGCTGATCGTTGATCGCCGGGTTGGTGATGGTCAGCGCCGTATAAATCGTCGGCAATTTGCCCTGTTCGAATTCAACGTCGACGACAGGCCCCATCACCTGCGTAATCTTGCCCATATTCTGTGCCATCTAATGACCTCCTATGAAACTGAATCAGTTATTCGTCTTAACCTTTAAGGGCCTCGGCGCCGCCCACGATATCCATCAATTCAGCGGTAATGGCAGACTGGCGGGCCTTATTATAAGCCAGCGTCAGATTGCCAATCATGTCGTTACAAGCCTTGGTGGCATTATCCATGGCCATCATGCGGGCGGCATGCTCACTGGTCGATGTCTCCAGCAGTGCACGATAAACCTGCACATCTACACTCTTAGGCAGCAGTTCGCCCAAGAGGCCTTCCGGGGACGGCTCGGTAATGTGTTCGGCCTGATAGGGCGCATCCACATCCTCTGCTTTCTTCTCCAGCGGAGGTATGGGGAGCAACTGTTTTACCACCGGCAATTGCTTGGCCATGCTCAAGAATTCCCCATAGACGATGAACACTTGGTCGAAATCGTTATCGAGAAAGCTATTGACCACTTTACGGGCCGATTTAGAGGCTACGCTGAATCCAAAGCTGCCCCCGACGACGCCCAGGTGCTGATCGACCATGGCGAGCTTCTCACGACGCATCCAGTCACGACCCTTTTTGCCAAAGGCGGTGAATGAGACTTCGATCCCCTTGGTGGTCAACTCGGAGGCGAGGTGTTCAGCTTTTTCGATTAAATTGGTATTGAAACCGCCACATAAACCGCGATCCGAGGTGCACAGGATGATGTGCGCCTTTTTTATCTCCTCGCGCGCGACCAGCAGTGGACTGCTCTCTTCGCCTGCGCTCTGGGCCAGGCTTCCCAACACCTCTTCAAACTTGGCGGCGTAGGGCCGAAAGCCTTCCATGCGTGTTTGGGCACCGCGCAATCTGGAGGCAGCCACCATATTCATGGCCTTCGTGATCTGCTTGGTCTTTTTAACGGCGCTTATCTTAAGTTTGACTTCCTTTAACGTTGCCATACAGCTAAGCCTTTATCGTTATGAGTCTGCAGTCACTTTCGCGATGGTGAAAGCTACTTGATGGTGTCCTTGAACTCTTCATCGTAGGCTTTCAACGCCTCATTCATCAGTTTTTCGAGATCGGCATCAATGACTTTCTTAGACTTGAGGCCCTCGAAGACCTTGGGGAAGCGCTCCTCGATAAACGGATAAAGACCGGCCTCGTATTTGGTCACCACTTCCACCGGGTACTTATCCAGGTAGCCGCGCGACCCTGCAAAGAGGATCGTTACCTGTTTTTCCATTGGTAGCGGCTTATACTGAGGCTGCTTGAGGATCTGCACCAGACGGGCGCCGCGGGTCAACTGTCGCTGCGTGGCGGCATCCAGATCGCTACCGAAAGCGGCAAAAGCTTCCAGTTCGCGGTACTGGGCCATGCTCAGACGCAGCGTGCCGGCCACCTGCTTCATGGCTTTCACTTGGGCGGCACCACCGACGCGGGAAACCGAAAGACCCACGTTGATGGCGGGACGAATACCTGCGAAGAACAAGCTCGGCTCGAGATAGATCTGCCCATCGGTAATGGAAATAACGTTGGTGGGAATGTAAGCCGAAACGTCACCGGCCTGGGTTTCGATGATGGGCAGAGCGGTCAGAGACCCAGCACCCAGTTCGTCGCTCAACTTGGCCGAGCGCTCCAGCAGTCGGGAGTGGTTATAAAAAATATCGCCGGGGTATGCTTCGCGTCCGGGCGGGCGGCGCAGCAAGAGGGAAACCTGACGATAAGCGGCTGCTTGCTTGGACAAGTCATCGTAAATGATGAGGGCGTGCTGCCCCTTGTCGCGGAAATATTCGCCCATGGCCGTGCCGGAGTAAGGCGCGATAAACTGCAAAGTAGCAGGGTCACTGGCGCAGGCCGATACGATGGTGGTGTACTCCATGGCGCCATGCTTTTCCAGGATGGCGTGGACCTGGGCGACAGTCGATTTCTTCTGGCCACAAGCCACATAGATACAATAGATATCGGTATCCTTTTGTGCCAGGATAGCATCGATGGCGCAAGCGGTCTTGCCGATTTGGCGGTCACCAATGATCAGTTCGCGTTGACCGCGTCCGACCGGCGTCATGGCATCGACGGCCTTCAAACCGGTGTAACAAGGCTCGTGAACGCTTTTACGTTGAATAACACCCGGGGCGACCATTTCAACGCGCCGGAACTCTTTGGCGTCGATCGGCCCTTTGCCGTCGATTGGCGCGCCCATGGCGTCTACGACGCGCCCGAGCACGGCTTCGCCGACCGGTACCTGGGCGATTCTTCCGGTACGCTTGACGATATCGCCTTCCTTGATGTGGATGTCCTCGCCCATGACGGCAATACCCACGTTGTCTTCTTCAAGGTTGAGCACCAGGCCCAAGATGCCACCGGGGAATTCGACCAGTTCCAGAGCCATGACCTTTTCCAGGCCATAGACGCGGGCAATTCCGTCGCCAACGGACAGGACGACTCCGGTCTCGCTCAGTTCGACTTTCTTGTCGTAATCAGTGATCTGCTCTTTGATAATTTGACTAATTTCTTCGGCTCTTAGTTCCATTATGCACGCTCACCCCTTCTCAAAGATTCCCTCATATTGAGTAATTGTGTTTTGATGCTTCCATCCAAGATTAGATCCCCAATACGGGTAACGATGCCGCCAATGAGAGCGGGATCGTGTTCGACCTGCAAAAGAACATCCTTGCCTGTCTTCTTGGACAATGCCGAACGAATTTTTTCGATGGCTTCGGAAGTCAATTGGCTTGCCGAAACCAGACTGGCCCGGGCGACACCCTTGAGTTCGTCCGCCAGCATCTGGTAAAAATCATTGATGCTGCCGACAAAACCGAAACGCCCCTTCTCGAACAGCAACAGCAGAAAGGAAGACATCGTTTTAGAAAGATTGAGTTTCTCGATTATCTTCTGAAGAACTTGCTTGCGGTCGCCTGATTTATAGAGGGGGTTGGCGATCGTATCGGAAAGCTGCTTGTCTTCGACCATCAATTGGGCGACGCCATTCAGCTCCTGGCGATATTGCTCGGTCTGCCCATCCTCTTTTCCGATGATTAAAAGGGCCTTGGCATAACGCCGTGCTATAGCCAAATTTTTCATTATGCCACCACCTTATCTAGATATTCATCCACAAGGCGGTTCTGATCCTCGGCGGAGATTTTCTCTTTGATGAGCTGTTCCGCCCTGGCCAGCGCCTTTTCGACCACGTGCTGCTGCAATTTGATCCGGGCCTCTTTGAACTCGTGCTCAATGTTTTTATGAGCCTGCTCTTTAAGTTTTTCGGCGGCTGCTTCCGCCTCTTTGAGAATGCGCGCTTTGGCCTCTTTGCCCTGCCGGACGTATTCGGCCACGATCTGCTCGGCCTCTTTGTCCAGCTTGGCCAGCCGATCGTTATACTCGGCCAATTGTTTCTCAGCCGTTCGCTTGCGCGACTCTAAATCCTCTATCTCCTGGGCGATACCTTTAATACGGCTGTTAAGTGCCTGGGAGGCCGGCTTTTTAAGCACGATGAAAAGCCCGATAGCCAATACGGCAAAGTTCATCACCCGATACCAATCGGTTGCCTGCCATCCGCCGCCATGACCGCCCTCTGCGCTGCTGGCCCAAACCGGTGCCGCCGCTGCTATCAGCGCAACAACGGTCACCATGGCAATCACGGCCATTTTCCTTTTCAAATGCCGCATACTGCTGCACTGCCACGCGATCTTCATTAAGCCGTCCTCCCTAATATTTTCTGCGAAATGGCACTGGCAAAGGCATCGACCTCCTTCTCCAATGCGTTCCGAACCGCATCTGTATCTTTGGCAATTTTTTCCTTTACCGCCGACAATTCCTGCTGACCCTTGGCATTGATTTTGGCGACTATTGCCTGTTCTTCGTCTTTGGCGGCCTTCATAAGCGCTTCTTTTTCTTTTTGGCCTTTCAGACGGGCTTCCTTGAGACCATCCGTGTAAGCCTGATTGCGCTCCTCGGCCTGCCGGCCAGTGGATTGGGCACTGGCTTCCAAGCCCTGCATTCTTTCTTTGCGTTGGCGTAAAATACTTCGGATGGGTTTGTACAAGACAATGTTTAGAACAAAAATGAGGACGAGAAAATTAGCAATTTGAATTAGGATAGTCCCGTTGATTTCAACCATAAAGACGCCTCCGGTGCCACTCCATTTTATGGTCTATTACTTTGAAATAACTGTAATTTACAAACACCTGACAGGAACGAACAAGGGGTCCTTGTAGCACCCGGCGATTGGAAATGTCAAAGGTTTTTTACAGCCTTTGGGTTTGGGGCCTCTTTGATGGGCGGCTCTTTCTCCGCCTTATCGTAGCCTTTGATAGGCTTGGCGGGTGGTGTCTGCATTTTGCAGTTGCCATTGAAAAATACCCCCGAATCGATGGATAGGGTCGGGGCATGGATGTCGCCGTTGACCTGAGCAGGCGCGTAGATTTCAATCCGTTTGGAAGCCTCCACCCTGCCGTTGATCTTGCCGCGGATCACCGCGACGCCCACCTGGATATCCGCATCAAGCACTGCATTTTCACCTACAATGACAGTACCCTCGGGGCTGATCAGTTTGCCGCTGATGTGACCATCGATGCGGATGGTTTCCTTGAAGGTCAAGGTTCCTTCGATAACCGTATCCCTGCCTAAGAGCGTGGAAATGGTTGCGGAATCGGTACTGCCGCCTTTTTTATCCTTGCCTAGCATACTTCCTCCTCAAATCTTTTCCTTTTCCAGCGGCATGGGTGCCAGAGATAATACGCCGCTATTTTTCAAACATGAATCGGCGCATGCTGATGTTCAAGAGCAATCCCACACCGGCCAGCATGGTAATCACCGACGATCCGCCATAACTGATGAGCGGCAGCGTCACGCCGACCACCGGTAACAATCCCATCACCATCCCAGTATTGATGACCACCTGCCAAGTGAACATGGCGGTGACCCCGACCGCCAGGATCGTTCCGAAAGGATCTCGGCAGCGCTGGGCGATCAGCAGTCCCCAGATGATGATCAACAGGAAAACCAGCAGCATGAGAATCGCACCCAGAAACCCCCACTCCTCGGCCAGCACCGAGAAGATGAAATCGGTATGGTGTTCGGGCAGGAAATCCAAAGTATTTTGGCTTCCTTTCAGGAATCCTTTACCCGTCAGCATGCCCGAGCCGATGGCAATCTTGGATTGAATAATATGGTAGCCGGCGCCCAGGGGGTCTCGATTGGGGTCCAGGAAGGTCATGATACGCTGCTTCTGATAACCTTTCAAAAGAGACCACACCAGGGGAACCGCCAGGATACCGCTGACGACCAATCCAATGAAAGTTCGCCGTTCGATTTTGACATACATAGTAATGGAGGCGGCTACTAAGCCGACTAGCATCGCTGTCCCCAAATCAGGTTGGCGTACGATCAGGATAAAAGGAATCGCTGTAATGATAACGGGCACGATCATCTCCCGTAATCGGATGCCGTCAGCCCTGGCAATTTTAGCATAATATTTGGACAACAAGATAATCACCGCCAGCTTGACCATCTCGGACGGCTGTATGGATACGGGGCCAAGCACCAGCCAGCGTTTAGATCCGCCCACATACTTGCCAAAAAGCAGAACCGCCACCAGAAGGCCGATGCATATGAGGTAAAGCAGGAGTCCCCAGCGCTCATAGCTTTTGTAGCTGATCAGGAAGGCGACGATCATCGTGAACAAGCCTGCGCCATACCAAATCAATTGTCTGACGAAAAGCCCCGATAAAGGATTGTCCGCCCCTGCATGAACGGCGCTGTAAAGGGCCACCAGGCCGATGCCGCCGGCCATCAGGGTCAGAAAAAGCATCCACCAATCGAAATATTCAACAAGGCGCCGGTCGATCATCATGGCAATATTTCCTACTCCTCTTCTTGCTCCCCGGTTTCCAGCACCACGGCCGCTTGCTTCTCGAGCCTTTCCTTCTTTTCTTTTTCGATTTTCTCGGTCACGCTATCCGGCGGTAGATTGAGGTAAACCCGAACCATCTCACGGGCTACCGGCGCCGCGGCCGATGAACCGTGTTCACCATGTTCGATGATTACCGCCACGGCGATTTTGGGATTTTCCGACGGCGCATAACAGACGAACCAGGCATGATCTTTTGGCAGGGATGCATCGGCCTTGCCATCGCCATCGCTGGGTCGCCCCACCACCTGGGCCGTGCCGGTCTTTCCGGCCATCGGCAAATCCTTGATGCGGGACAAGTAAGCCGTGCCCCTGGCATCATTGACAACCTCCAATAGCGCCTGGTGGACAAGGGGAATGGTGTTGGCCTTAAGCTTCAAGCGAGCCATTACTTCGGGCGTGGTCGAAAAGCTGGTTTGGCCATCGATTGATTTGATTTCTTGAACCATATAAGGCTTGTATCGGGTTCCGCCGTTCCCGACCGTGGCGGCAAGAACGGCCATTTGCAGCGGCGTCACCAGGTTGAACCCCTGGCCGATGGCGATGGACAAGGTCTCGCCCTTTTGCCAAGGCACGCCGAAGCGCTTCAATTTCCATTCGGCTGTTGGAATCAATCCCCTGGATTCACGGTCCAGGTTGATTCCCGTGACGTGTCCCAACCCAAGTGCAGTGGCATGCTTGGCCAGACGATCAACGCCGAGGGCCTCTCCCACCTGATAAAAATAAACGTCGCAGGACTGCGATAGCGCCTTGTTAAATTGTACTTCGCCATGCCCACCTTTTCTCCAGCATCGGTAGGCGCGGTTTCCAAACCTGTAAAATCCCGGGCAGTAATAGGTGCTGTGGTTGTCGATGACCCCCTCTTCCAAACCTGCCAGGGCTGTGACGATCTTATAGGTTGAAGCCGGTGGATATTCGGCTTGGATCGCTTTGTTTTCCAACGGACGGAATGGATTTGAAACCAGTCCGCTCCATTGATCACGGGTCACCCCGACGACAAATATATTCGGGTCGAAGGAAGGGTTGCTGGCCATGGCTAAAATTCGCCCACTGTTGGGATCGATGGCCACCGCGGCGCCGACCCGACCTTGCAGCAGTTCTTCGGCTCTTATTTGGACCGCGTGATCGATGGTCATCACAATATTCTGACCGGGCTGGGCATCCACCGTGTTAAGGACCCTCACGACCTGCCCATTGGCATTGACCTCCACTTGCCGCCCGCCGCGCTTGCCACGCAAGATCCCTTCGTATGCCTTTTCCATGCCGAACTTGCCGATGGAATCCCCGCTCTTGCAATCGGCATAAGGTGAGGCCAACAGTTCATCCTGATTGATCTCACCCATATAGCCCAGAAGATGGGCGGCGTGCTGCTCGAATATATAATGACGTCTGGGCACCACATGCACCACTACTCCGGGCAATTCGAACTTATGGACTTCAATTCCCGCCAGCATGTCGCGCCCGATATCGGCTTTGATCAGCAAGGGGGCATAGGCACCACGCTTCTTGGCGCCCTTCAAGCGCGCCTCCAGTTGCTCCACCGGCTCACCGATCAGGCCTGCAACTTTTGCCAGGGTTTTATCAACAGGCTTGGCATCCTTTAAAACGATATAAAGGTCGAAAGAAGGCCGGTTGTCCACCAGGATATTATTGGCATTGTCCAGTATGAGGCCTCTGGGCGCATCAATATCCTGAAGACGGATGCTGTTGATTTCGGACAGGCGCCTGAATTCCTTGCCTTCGATGATCTGCAGATAGATCAGCCTTACGACCAGCACCGCAAAGGCGATCAAAACGAGCACAAACACACCAACCATGCGTCGATTGAACCATTCACTGTCTATGCTCTCTAAATAATGACGCACGGTTTAATGTCCGCAGAGTTATGAACAGATGGGTTGTCTGAATCAAAAGCCTTCATAGATCGGCGAAAATCTTGGTACGCCAAAGATCCAATTGTTTTTGCGCCCATTCGATGATCGCCATGATCAAAGGTCCCGTTAAGAGCGCCCACATGATTTGGAGGATCACGGTTTTCACTGCATCCTGCGGGATGCTGGCGCTCGGTGCCAGAAAGGCCATATATCCCAAAAGAACAGCGATTTCAAAAACGACACCGATGGCCACGGCCACGGTCAGCAGCACAAAACTGCCGGTATGCAAAAATTGGGAGGTCCAGCGCATGCCGGCATAGAGCCATATATAGGTGACGGTGTACAGACCCATCGGTCCGCCACACAGGCTGTCCATGATCAGCCCGAAGAACACCACGATGGGAATCCCCTCGAATTTACTTCGAAAAAAACTGAGGTAAACGATGATGGGAATCAACAAGTCGTAGAACTTCTCGAACAGCGGCAGGGTGGGAATCAAGGTGGTCTTGATCAGCACCAGGCAAAGCGAAACCATGATGTAAAAAAGTATGGTCATGTTGGTTTAGGCGGGTTGACCGGCGGCACAATCAACACCTCTTCCAAGCGCTCGAAATCCACATATGGCATGACACTCACATCCTGAAAAATCCCCGATTCGTTGTCGACGATCTCCAATACCTGCCCGATCGGCAGTCCCTTGGGGAACACACCGTCCATGCCCGAAGAGATCACGGAATCGCCGATTTCGACTGTATGCTTGCGCAAGACGTAGTGTAGTACGCAATAACCGGAGGTCCCGCCCTTTATGATGGCGCGGGCTCGACTTTTCTGAAGAACCGCATCGACGGCGCTGTTGGGGTCGGTGATGAGCATGACCTTAGCGGAATTTCCGCCTGCTTCCACTACCAATCCCACGATGCCTTCCGGGTTGATAACCGGATAGCCGATATCCACGCCATCTTGTCGCCCTTTATCGACGAGAACCGTCTGGAACCATGGGGATGGATCTTTGCCTACAACCTGTGCGGCGACGCCCGGCTGTTGAAGATCCCGATGCAAAGCGAGCAATTTGCTCAGCCGCTCGTTGGTTTGCATCAACTCTTCGTTCCGGTGCTGTAACGCTATGGTTTGCTGGGCTTTTTCGCGCAATTGCGCATTTTCCTCGGCTACGGATACCAGGAAGAAGTAATGCGCCCAGATATCTCGAAAAAAACGAGAGGTATGGCTGATCGCTTTTTGGAACGGGGCCACCAGCGCGATAGCGAATCGCCCTGGTCCATGGGCTGGATAAGGGCGGCGACTGCTAAGTGAAAGCATCATGATGCTGATGGTGATCAGCACAATGATGCCTACGATCATCGCCATTTGTTTGGAGAACATTGGGTCAGTAAATCACCACTTGCTTAAGGATATTGATATTGTCCAACGCCTTGCCGGAACCCAACGCCACTGTGGAAAGGGGATCTTCGGTCACGGTGATGGGCAAACCGCTTTCTTCCCGGAGCAGTTTATCCAGATTCTTGAGCAGGGCACCGCCTCCGGTGAGCACGATGCCGCGGTCGACAATGTCCGCGGCCAATTCGGGCGGCGTTTGCTCCAATGCAATCTTCACGGTTTCCACGATGGCGTCGATCTGCTCGGAGATGGCCATGCGCACCTCTTCCGAATCGATGGCCAGAATCTTGGGAATACCGGATACCAGGTCACGCCCTTTGACTTCGATGGTTTCAACCTTGTCCGGGTCTGGGTAAGCATTGCCGATGGTCGTTTTGATGATCTCGGCCGTGCGTTCGCCGATGAGCAGGTTATACTTGCGCTTGATGTATTGAATAATGGCTTCGTCCATCTTGTCGCCCGCCACGCGCAGGGAACGGCTGTATACGATGCCCGCCAGGGAAATGACCGCTACCTCGGTCGTTCCGCCCCCGATGTCCACCACCATATTGCAAGTGGGCTCGGTTATGGGCAGGTTGGCGCCAATGGCGGCGGCCATGGGCTCTTCGATTAAGAAGACTTCCCGGGCACCTGCCGATTCGGCGGATTCGCGCACCGCTCTCTTTTCTACTTGGGTGATGCCCGATGGCACGGCGATGATCACCCGTGGGCGAACCAGGGATCTGCGGTTGTGCACTTTCTGAATGAAATGGCGCAGCATTGCCTCGGTGACTTCGAAATCGGCGATCACGCCATCGCGCATAGGACGGATGGCAACGATGTTTCCAGGCGTCCGGCCCAACATCTTCTTGGCCTCCAAGCCCACTGCCATCACCCGGTTGCGGGCGCGATTGTCGGTGCGCACCGCCACCACGGACGGCTCGCTCAACACGATGCCTTTGCCCTTGACGTAAACCAGCGTGTTGGCGGTACCTAGGTCAATGGCCAGATCACTGGAGAAAAAACCCAAAATGGTATCCATGAAAAAGTTCATCTTTCAAACTTCCTATTGTTTAGGGGTAATGACCTGAAAAGCTTCCCCACGCCACTCACTCCTGTGCTCCGCCCGTGCTTTCGGATGAAAAAGCCGGATTACTCACAACTGGCTACCAGAAACACGGGGGCTTTTCAAGAATAAATTATGGAAATTGCGTGATAATTTCATAAAAATACCCAAACCTTCCACACCAAGGAGAGTCATGGATGCGAGCCGCCGCATCCGGATCTGGGGCTCCGATCAAAAATGCCCCTCAAGCGCACGCATCACAGCATCGTGCAAACCGGGCCGGAACTGCTTTATTCCAGCATTATAGCGGGATGGATGCACCCGGTTGGTCAGCAATACGGCAATGACCTGGCGTTGCCGGTCCATCCAAAATGAGGTACCGGTAAAGCCGAGATGGCCCACACTGCCTCTTGAAAAGCAACTCCCGGCACTTGATCCATGCACTGCCGGTGTGTCGAAACCCAGCGCCCAGGTTGTGCCGAACTGGCACTGGAAGAAATCGCTCAGAACCTCGCGCGCAAAAATCGGATGCCGCGTGTATCTCTGCTCGGCCGACAGCAGCCCCTGCAAAAGCGACCAGACCGCATGGGCCGTTCCGAACAACCCCGCGTGCCCTGCGCCTCCGCCGAGCATGAATGCATTGTCATCATGCACCTCACCGCTCAAAAGCCGACCGCGCAGGGGGCACAACTCGGTAGCCGCGAAAGCTTCGGGCGGCAACGGCCGATCGGGCTCGATGAAAAAAAGCGAATCGATGGAAAGCGGTTCGGCGACCGAAGCGGCCCAAAAGCGCTGAAACCGTTCGCCGACAAGGCCCTCCACGACCCACTGCAACACCATAAAGCCAAGGTCGCTGTATTCGGCACGCTGACCGGGAGCGGCTTCAAGGGTTTCCGCCAGCACCCACTCTTTCAGCTTATCGGCGCGTTCAGCCATGGATAGCTGCGATAGCCGAAGATAATAAGGTCGCCAGGCCGGTAACCCGGAGGTGTGACTGAGCAGGTGCCGGAGGGTGACCCGATCCTTAGCGTCTGCATGAAAAGATGGCAAATAGTCACCACAAGGCCGGTCCAGCACCAATCGTCCTTGCTGGACCAGCAGCATCACGGCCATCACAGTGGCCAAGGGTTTGGTCAGCGAGGCCAGATCGAAAACTGTTTTTACTTCCACAGGCCGGTTCCTGAAGAGGTCGGCCATGCCATAAGCTTTATGCCAGAGCACCTCCCCACCGCCGGCGACCAAAAGCACAGCGCCCGGGAAGATCCGCCGGCTCACCCCTTGCTGCATCAATCGATCTGCCGAATGGAAATCAAGCTTCATCTTCGCTATGCGGTGGCGCTCTCCAAAAAACTAAGTTCTGCCTTATCGGCATCCAGCCGTACATGAATACCCAGGGGCAGCGTTACATTTCTTTGCGCGTGTCCGGCAGATAAACCGGCCACAATCGGTATCGCGCGCTCTTCAAATTGTTGCCTCACCAGATTGCATATATCGGCCTCGGTGCCGCAATTCTTAAACGACCCAAGCACTATTCCGGCAAGGCCCTCTAAACAGCCGGACAGCTTCATGTGCGTCAACATGCGATCGATGCGGTATAATGCTTCGCCGCAATCTTCGATAAACAGAATAGCGCTGTCGAAAGAGGGCGCAAAGGGGGTACCCAGTAGGTGACAAAGGACCGTCAGGTTGCCGCCCGTCAAACGACCCTCGGCCACCCCGGGAAGGATCGAGCGCATTTGCGCACCGGAAACGGCCGCCGGCAATTGTCCGGATAAGGTTTCCAACAATGAGGTACGACTCAACTCCTCATCTTTGGATAGGGTGCACACCAACGGGCCATGAAAGGTCACCATTCCGCTTTGCATGCAGAAAACTTGATGCAGGGCGGTAATATCGCTGAACCCGACGAATGGCTTGGGATGCCTGCGGATCAGGTGGTAGTCGAGGAGCGGCAGAATCCGCATGCAGCCGTACCCGCCGCGGGCGCACATGATGCCATCCACGGTGGCATCTCGGAACATTTCCATTAGCTGGGCCGCGCGCCGCGCATCTTCACCTGCCAGGTATCCGAGAACGTCGAATAACCCGTCCGCCAGGCGGACGCGGAAACCCATGTGGCGCAATATTTCCAGCCCCTTCTCAAGTTCATCCTTCTGGAAGGGGCTGGCCGGCGCCACGATGCCGATCGTAGCGCCGGGTTGCAACGCCGCCGGTTTGATCAGGGGCAATGGGGTCATGCTCATGAGTCGGTTTTCCTATTTGCCTGGTGTCAAGCACGGCCGCAATGGAAGAGCTTTGCTTCTGGCTAGAAGGCGGCCTCGGGCATCTCGACGACCTCTCTGCCGGATCGCAGACAAGTTTCCAAGGATGCCAGCGTATACGGCAAGGTGATGTCCACGAAGAAGGTGGCTTGGCGCACTTTGCCCAAGTAAAAGTCGGACTGCTTCTTTTTCAATGCTTCCACCGCGATGACCGCCATGTCCAGCAGGCGCCAGCACATGATGACCTCGCCGAAGGCAATCAGGGCCGGATAGGTGTAAGAGGCCCACTGCAAAGGATCGGCCTGGTTGCGTTGCTTCATCTCGGCGCAGACCTCCAACAACCGCCGCACCGCGTTGGAAAGGGCACGCACATGAGCGCCCAACTCCAGATGTTCGACATGTTGTTCGCAAAAACGCGTTATTTCCATTTTAAAGGATTCGAGACAGGCGCCGCCGCGCAAGCTCATTTTACGGCCCATCAAATCCATCGATTGGATTCCATTGGTCCCCTCGTAGAGCGACATGATTTTGGCATCGCGCAGATACTGCTCCAGGGGATAATCCTTGCAGTACCCATAACCGCCCAGGCATTGGATGGCGGTTTCGCAAACCCTGAAGCCCACATCCGAGCAGTAGGCCTTGATAATGGGCGTCATCAGGTCGGTCAGGTTCTCATAGTGATTCTTTTCTTCGCCCTTGGGCAACTCGAGCCCCAGATCGGCCCAGAAGGCTCCCGTATAAATCATCGAGCGCATGCCGTCGACGGCGGCTTTCATCCACAACAACATACGGCGCACATCCGGGTGGTTGATGATTTTCACATCGCCCGGCTGACGGCCGGCCACATCCTTGCCCTGTACGCGCTCCTTCACATAGGCCAGGGCATTGAGGTAGGCGGTGCTGGCCATGGCCATGCCGCTGACACCGGTATTGATCCGGGCGGCATTCATCATCTGAAACATGTGGGCCAACCCCTTGTTCTTCTCTCCGCACAGGTACCCTATGCACCCATCCCGGGTGCCGAAGCTGAGCGCGGCGGTGGCCGACGCATGCAGCCCCAATTTCTCTTCGATCCCGGTGCAAATCACATCGTTGGGCGCTCCCAGGGAGCCGTCGGGCTGGACGCGCACCTTGGGCACCACGAAGAGAGAAATGCCTTTTACACCTTCCGGCTCCCCGTCGATGTGGGCCAATACAAGATGGATGATGTTATCGGTCAGATCGTGTTCCCCCCAGGAGATGAAGATCTTGGAGCCTTTGATTTTATAGTGATCCCCCTCCGGATAGGCAATGGTCTCCAGGGCCGCCAGATTGGAGCCCGCATTGGGTTCGGTCAAACACATGGTGCCGGCCCAAGTACCGTTAAACATCTTGGGCACGTAGGTCTCCTTAAGCTCGTGGGTGCCAAAACTCTCGATCAGGTGTGCGGCGCCATGGGTCAAGCTGGGGGCCATGTTGAATGACTGACAGGCCCCGTACATCAGATCGTTGATCACGATGCGCATCATATTTGGGAATCCCTGACCGCCATATTCGGTGTCGCGGGCAGCGGCCGTCCAACCATCGGCACCATATTGCTTGAAGACCGTGCGAAATTCCGGCGGACAGATCACCCGGTTGTTTTCAAATCGCAACCCCACCGTCTCGCCGATTTCGTTGAGCGGGTCCACCACGCCCTTGGCAAACCCGATGGCCTCTTTGACCAACATGTCCAGAATGCGTTCGTTTTGCTCTTTGTAGCGATCCAGCGCGCACAGCCGCCCGTAATTGAGCTGCTCTTTCAATATGAACATCAGGTCCTTGGCGTTTACTTTGAAGTGTCCCATGTCTTCTCCGAGTAAAGTAGTAAATAGCGTTTAGCGAAAACCATCTCCGACCGTCTTGGGTTATATACCTGGTAAAAAGAACCGGATGCAAGACCCCATGCCTATAAGTCCCAAGGGCTTAAACACAAAAGGCATCCGGGTTGATTCCAGATGCCTTTTAATGAATCTGCGGCATGCCAGGTACGACGGCCGGCAAAACGCATCTACTCGATGACGGATACCGAAGTCACGTTGATCATCGGCTTTCCCGAACCTTCGTCGACGGTTCCGGTAACCTTTACGTTTTTGCCAACCAAGGAATTTAGCTCTTGGCCGGCGATCATGAAATTGCCGGCATCGCTGAAGAGTGCAATGCCTTCTTCGGTCTTTACGATGGTGCCGCTGATTTCTTCGGGCTGAGCGACCGCTTTTTCGCTCGGCGCCACCCCGGCAGGGGGTTGCTCGGAAGCAGCCTGCTGGGATGGCTGCCCAACAGCAGGCTGTTGAGCTTGTTCCTGAGCGGCGGGCTTCTGGATCGGTGCCTGGGCGGCCGGTTGGGCTCGCTGCTCTTGCCCGGGAGCCGCGGACTGCTGGTCAGGACTCTTCTGCGAACAAGCGGCCACAAGCGTCAGGGAGAGAATCAAAGCCATTGCCACCTTAGTAAAGGTCTTCATACCATCCTCCTCTTTATGAAATTAAAAAATACGGAAAAAAGATCTTATGCGCGCCTCATTTCTGCCGACATCCGGTCGGTGAGACTGAATCCAGAAAGATCTTCTATCCGCGATCCGGAACCATTTTGAATGAACCGTGCAGAAAAAGCGATTTAGAAAGCCACCCGCCCAGCATGTCAGAAAAAGCAATATGGGTGCCAAAACATAACCATCTGTAATGGTTGTATTTTTGAAAACAGGTCCAAAACAGCGACCAAATTCGGTTTCAGTTTTTGCACTCAGGTTTCATAAAGGCACTTTGCGCAAGGCCGACAGGTCTTTCGATTGAGCCCCATCCAAACCCAGCGTGCACCAAGAATTTATCGACGAACCGCATCCGTGTCTTGACACCCCTACACCAGGATGATAGGTAGGCGCCTTGTGTCGGGGCGTGGCGCAGTCTGGTAGCGCACTTGAATGGGGTTCAAGGGGTCGGAAGTTCAAATCTTCTCGCCCCGACCAATAAGACAAAAAGAGCGGATCAGCCGATGGCGAATCCGCTTTTCTCTTTTGTAGGCGCAACTCCTTAAGGCGCTATCAATACCACTGCCGCCTCATCGGCGGCGGACAGCCATTGATTGAGATCCGCACTCGCCGCCGTGGCGCTGGCGGTCTTTAAGATTTTGCCGCTGGCCACATCCACGCGTCGCAGATCCAAACGCAGGCTGGGCCCAATCACTTGGAAGGCACCAAAAACCATCTGGCGTGCGCCGATGAGCCGTCCCAAACGCAAACGCGTATCGGGATCGGCCAAATCGGAACTGCCCACATGAAGTTCTTCGATGGCCTTGAGCAACTGCTGCCGTTCAACCATCTGGAAACTGGAGTTTTGAGCAACCCGCGCGGCGATCTGGCCGGATAAGATCTCGCCCATGCCGGCCTGGCCATGCACCATGGGGCTCAGGTCTTCCAGATCCCAGACCGCCAGCGAGATCGGCCCCTGCTCTGCCGACTGGGGACTTCCGGCGCATGCCATCAGCCCCAAAAAGCCGATAGCGATCCATAACCGCAAGCCCAGCCCCCAACCCACCCTATTTATCGCTGCCGCCACCGCGAACCTCCTGAAGAAGCATCTCCTTGACCTTGTCATCCCGCGCCAACTCCCGTTGCTTCTCAACGATCCGCGCATAGCACAGATCCGGCTCCACCCGCACCGTCTCCAGGCGGGCTACCGATTTGCTGGCACCGCGCAGCACACGCCCCTTGTAAGTGACGGACTCTCCGGCCTCAATGACATCGAACGCTGTTCCGGTGGCCACCCCTTGGCGACTGCCCAGGTTGATCATCACCTCTTTGGCGTCGGCCTGGACCACAAAACCCTGCAGGGGGTACTTATCCATAACGTTGCGCAAAATCGATCGGTTCAGATTGTACAACTCTCGTTCCAAATCCGCTTGAGCGGTAATGCGAAGCATCACCGTCTGGGCAATGGCCGTGGTCTCGGAATCGATCATCCGCAGGTTCAACAAGGTGCTATCCGACAAGTAAAGCAAACTGCCGGTGCCGATCAATTTGGCGGCCAGGACCTTGCCGAGGCGCAAGGCGGTTTCCGGATCGGCCAACTCGGAAGAACCCAAATTGAGTTCCGCCAGCAGGCTCTCCAGCAGGGCGCGATCCACTACCTGCACACGTCCCGAGCTATTGAGCAATTCTCCCAGCCGAGTCGTCAGAACGATGGCCAGGCCATCCCGTTCCGAGAGCCCTCCCTTTTCCTGGATGTCGATGAACGTCAGGATCATGGGGCGCGACGTCCATTCATCCGCGGTGGAATTGGCCGGTTGGCTCTTCTGGTCTTTATATCGCTGCGCCAGGTCACGGACCAATTGATCCATGCGCTGCTTGCCGGCAACGTCTTTTTGGAGTGCCAGCATCTGTTCGGCTTTGCGCGACAGGACGGCGGTCATGCTATCTGCCTGATCCAGCGCCAGGGCCTGACGGTATTCGGCCAGGGCCTTATCCCAGATGCCCTGTTTTTCGTAAGTGACCCCCTTATTGGATGTGGGAATGATATAGTACGGGTCCATTTGAACGGCCTGATCGAAAAGATTGCGCGCCTTGTCAAAGTCGCCCTCCTGGGTATACAGCCGTCCCAGTTGGTTGTAGGCTTCCGCTTTTTGAAAGATAGGGGCCTCTGTCTGCTTGGCGGCCGCCTCGTAGGCGTTTGAGGCCCCCTTGCGGTCGCCCTTGCCCATGAGCAGATCCCCTTTGATCTTGTGGGCCATTGCCCGCTTGGGAGCTTTGCGCGTCACCTCATCGGCCAAGGCCAGCGCCTTATCGGCCTGCCCCTGGCGCGCCAGCACGGCGGCCTGCCCCTCCTGACCGATGGCGGCATCATCTCCCCCCGCGGCCGCGATTTGGTTGAACACCCGGGCTGCCTCGTCGTTTTTGCCCGCGGCCATGGCGGCATATCCTTCCACGGCCTTGGCTTGGGCATTGGCCGGATTTTTGTCTGCAACGGAAGCGGCAATCGCTTTAGCCAACTGTGGCTGCTGACGGTGGATCTGACGCTCGGCCAGACGCACCAGCATCGTTTCGGCCATTTTCCCGCCGCCTTGGAAATAATCCAGAATTTTGGACCCGGGGCCAAGGATGCACACCACCGGCAACACGATCTTGGCGTCATATCGCGCGCTGACGTCGCCAGGGTCCAGCAGCACGGGAAATTGCAGTTGGGCCTCTTGCTGGAAACGCTTTACGGCATCCATGCTGGAACGCGTGATGCCCCAGACAGTCAACTGCTTGTCGGGGTATTGCTTGAACAACCGGCCGAGCATCAACAGACCTTCCTGGCTGGCGGGAGATCCGGCGTCGAAGAAGAACAGCACGGCCATCTCGCGCCCCTCGATCTGCGCCAGCGCGTGGGCTCGTCCATTGATATCTTCTAAGGAGAACGACGGCGCCGCCTGGCCTGGCACCAATGCGCCGGCCGCGCCGCTGGTCGCGGACATACCCAAAATTGCCAATAGCGCCCACCATCTGAAGATAGTACACCCCTTTTTGAACATTTCCGCCTCCATCTTGTTGTTGTGAATAGATATAGTCCGCTAGTCAACGTATTGTAAAGATGCAATCGCGCCCACCTTCACCTGACACGAAGAAGACCCTTCGATATCTTGTGCCTATCCGACTCGCAGCGCTTAGCGCTTAGGCTCAGCCGTTCAGGAAGGTTCTCCCAGTCAAGCACATGCAATGCACTGCTTCAGCAGGTGGCATGCCCGTCAGCGAGGGACGCTTTGTGCGCAGATGGTGAAAACGGAATTAAAGCCATAGCGGAAATGACACCCGGCAGGAAATAAAAAAGCCCTTGGAACCAAGGGCTTTTGTCTTCGGATGGTGGCGATGCAGGGACTTGAACCCCGGACACTGCGGATATGAGCCGCATGCTCTAACCAGCTGAGCTACATCGCCATTAGAGTTGCCGTGCCGGTTACCCGCACGACGAACGGCGTATCTAACAGCTCACCCTTCAATAGTCAACTGGAAAACAGCATCGTGCCGCACGGCTATCCACCCATCAATTGCGCTGGGCGCCGTCATGTTACTGGCCCGGCAGGGAGCTGATCAGTTCGACGGCAAACTCGTCCAATTGTTCGGCCGGCGGCAGATCCGAGAAGACCACGACAAAGGGTAATGTCTTGCCTGGTTGTACATTACCGGTGGCATCCAGGGCAGCGGGTGCGGCATTCAGCGCTTGTTTTATTTCAGCAATGGAGAGGTTTGCCAGCTCTTGGTCGCTGATCTGAACTCCCGCATAGCTGAACTCGGTTTTAACGAGCACCTTGCCTTTTGTGAACAGCTTGCCTTGCAGCCGAATGGTGTTGCGCCGCATGCTGTAGCCATTTCGCACCTTGCCGGTGATGACGAAAAGCCGCCCGGATTGTCCATTCTCGATGAACTTGCTGTTGATCTCCATGGTGGTCAGGTTCGCGATCCCGGACGGATCTTTAGGTGTCGGCTTGAGAAATTCGCTGACATAGGGAATTTCCATCCCCATGTACATCACTGCATAGTAGATACCGCCGACAGCGGCAGCCAGCAAAATCAGCAGTAGGATAACGATCCCTATTTTACTGGATCTTTTCTTGGGGACAGCAGGCTTGGGCCGTTGGGCCATTTTGGGTTCAGCCGGCTTTGTTTCTATGGTTTGCTCAATGGGCAGCTCCGCCACTTGCCCGGCGGTTTTGCCCAAGGTGGTTTTCGGTGAGATTGTCTGGCCTTCCTCTTCCTCGATCTGGAAATCCAACTCGATGTCACCGGAGTGGACCGTTTCAGCCTTGCTCACTGCCGGTTTTTCCTCGCCCAAATCACCTATAGCCAGATCGGAAAGATCCAGTTCTCCTTCTGTCCGATCGGTGGAAGCGGCTTTGGCCTTATCGGCCGGGGCCTGCCCTTCAAGCTCCAATTCCAGGTCCAGATCCAGCGGCTCGGCGGCCTCCTGTTCCGTTCCCGCGACTTTTTGCATTGCAGCTTCAGCGGCGACGGCAGCTTCGGCGCTTCCTAGGTCAAGCTCCAATTCGGGCTCTTCCATTTCCGGGCCGCTGTCAACCACTTCGTCGGCCTTGTCAATGGCCGATTCAATCTCTTTCAAATCGATCTCGTCATCGATGCTGAGGGGCTTGGTCTTCTCGGTCACGACGGCCGGCTGTGCCTTCTCGGGCACTACGGTTTCACCGCCGAGCATCTGCTCGATATCGGACAAATCGATATCGCCCTCATCCTGGGAAGCTCCCTCTTGCGCGACTTCGGCCTTGGCCTTGGCTGTCGGCTTATCATCGAAGTCGGTATCCATCTCGAAGCTCAGCTCTTCCAGATCCTCGACGACGCCCTTTCCGGCGACAGACGCGGAATCTTCTTTTTTCTCCGATGCCAAATTAAAATCGGATTCAAGGTCGAGCGAAAGCTCGTCTTCTTCGGGCGCTGCCCTCTTGGATGACGGCTGCGTCTCGAGGGGTTCGCCCAGATCCAAATCCAAATCGAAATCCAATTCTTCGCCGGTTGATGGCGCGCCCCCCTGCTCGCCTTTGGCGGTCGCCTCGGCGGCAGGCTCCTCCAGTTCCAATTCGGCCAAGTCCACCAAACCCAGATCGTCTTCAGCCTCGGGCGCTTTCTTCTGGGCGCCGATATCGGTTTTATCCGTGGCCGGTGTCTCGTCCGGCCCTACTTCGGTATCGTCGGCCAGGCTCAGTTCAATTTCTTCGCCTTCACGCGCATTCGAGGGAGTTTCGCCTTCTAGATCGAGATCGAGGTCCATCAGATCGAGATCGTTGCTGATCTGATCTTTACCTTTAGGCTCCTCGGTTTGCCGGACGACGCTTTCTTCACCGCCCAAGTCCAGATCCTTGAAGGCCATATCCAGATCTTCTTCGATGCTGGATTCGGATTGAGCACCCTTGGCGGCCCTACTCTCCGGCTTTTTGACCGGTTCTTCTTCCAAAGTGAGCGAGGCCAATTCCAAGCCCTCGATCTCTTCCTTCTTGAGGATCAACGTATCGTCGTGGATCTCGAAATCCATATCCAAACTGAGTTCATCCGAAGCTTCACTTTCCGCTGCCCGAAGGGCTTGCTCGGGCTTATCTTTATCCTCAGCCTCCAGAGCCGCATCGAAGTCGAAATCCAGGTCGATCTCATCCAGCTCCTCCTCATCCGGAGGCAGGTCCACCTCGATAGCCGGCTGCGCAGGCATTTGAGCTACCGGAGCGGCGGCATCCGTTTCGTGCTCCAGAATAGAATCCAACTCAGCTAAATCAATGCCTTCCAAGCTTTGATCTTCAGGTTCCTCACCGACCGCAGAAGCCGGTACTTGCTCGGCGAGCGCCTCGAAGACGGGCGCTTCGGCCGGAGCCATTGCCGTCGGCCTGGCGATAGGTGGGGTTGCAACGAACGTATAGCGGCATTGTGAGCAACGCACCTTGGAACCGGTGGTTTTCAGCAAACGTTCATCCAATCGGAACGTGGTGTTGCACTCCTGGCAGGTAATAAACATGGCACACCCTCATTGATTAGAAAGTCAAATGGAATATTCCCGGCAAATGACGATATGCTTCGGCGTAATCCAACCCATAGCCGACCAGAAACCCCTCTGTCACTTTGTGGCCTACATACTGCGCCTGCACATCAACCTTGCGACGTTCGAATTTATCGATCATGACACAGATTTTTACCGATCGCGGCTGCGAACGTTCCAAATGTTTTTTCAAATAGTCTATGGTCAGACCGGTATCAAGGATATCTTCGACAATCAGCACGTCTTTGTTGCGGATATCGACCTCGACATCTTTAACCATGCGAATCCGTCCTGAAGAGTCGGCACCATCGCCGTAACTTTCCAGGCGCACGAAATCGATAGTAAGTTTTTTAAGATCCAAACAGCGAACCAGGTCGGCCATGAAAATAAAAGCGCCTTTAAGCACGGCGATCAATACCAGATCGGCATCTTTATAATCAGAAGATATTTGTCGGGCGATGTGATCGACCTTCTGCGCGATGGTCTCTTTGTCTAGGACGGGTATCAAATCCGGCATTGTGTCTATTCAATAAAGATAAGGTGGATGTCGTCGCCACGGCCTACGCCGGGACAGAAAGGGTGCCCCGGCATCCCTTTCTCACCTCCAGGTGCTTGAACTATCGCCATCTTTGAGCAATTCCTTGAATACTACTCTTCGCCGCTATTGGGATAGCTACATGAACAGGGCATCTCTTGTCAATGAATTTAATTCCTTACAGGCCAGTCTGGGCCAATTGGTGGATCAGCCGCTCTTGCTCGGCGGTAAGGTGTTGCGGGGTGGAAACCAAAACCACGACGTAAAGATCGCCACGGCCGCCGCCTTTCATATGGGGCAAGCCCATTCCGCCAAGACGCATTTTGGTTTTGTGGCGCGTGCCGGGGGGAATTTTGAGGGTCATCTCCTTGCCGTCCAGCGTGGGAACGGAAATCTGGGTGCCCAGGATCGCTTGGGTCAGTTTAATCTCGCGATTAACGGAAATATCATGCTCCTCGGCGGAGAAGTTGGGATCATCCATCACCACGGATTTGATGTACAAGTCCCCGGCCGGTCCACCATAGGGGCTGGGTTCTCCTTTACCCGCCAGGCGCAATTTTTTGCCGCTGATCATGCCTTTGGGGATTTTGACGCTGATGTTTTCAGATCGTCCTTGATGCTGGAAGGAGACGGTCTTATTCGCCCCGGTGACGACCTCCTGTAAGGTCAGGGGCATTTCATAAACCAGGTCCGACCCTTTGGGCGCGGCCTGCTGCGCTCGGCGACCACCGAAGGGGGACCCTCCGCCGCCGAAACTAAAACGGAAACCGCCGTCACCGGTGGCGGCCCCGCGACCACCAAAACCGAATTCCCGGAATATGTCCCCGAAGTCGAAGTTGCGGAAGATGTCTTCTTGGCTGAAGCGTTGCTGGAAATCGGCCGAACCATACGTGTCGTATTGTTTGCGCTTTTCAGCATCGCTCAGTACCGCGTAAGCCTCGCTGATCTTCTTGAATTTGTCCTCAGCCGACTTGTCTCCCTTGGCATGATCCGGGTGATATTTCATGGCAAGCTTGCGGTATGCTTTTTTAATGTCGGCGCTGCTGGCGCTCTTTTCTACCCCTAATAGTTTATAATAGTCGTCCGCCATTAAGATTACTCCGTTCTTTGCCTCTCAAGATAGCTCACAATGACGTAAACCTTCGAAAGCAAATTAAATTCGTCACCAAAATAAGATTTAGCACCTGCCCCGTCAAGTTGGACGCGCAGCGTATCCGGCACTTCTTCACACCTGACAAATCAAAAATCCTGACCTTTGGCCGCAAAAGATCCAAGGGGGCCCTAATGATTTTTCAGCCGGTCCAGACAAAGCCGTTGGCGCGCATCGAAGAGCCGTCGGGAACCCAGCCACACCGCCGCAACAGTGCCTATCCCGGTACCCCCGGCGATTAAAAACATGATCAAGATCTGGTATTTGACGGCTTCCATGGGTGGATTGCCGCCCAGGATCTGACCGGTCATCATGCCGGGCAGGCTGACCAGGCCCGCGGCTGCCATGGAATTGATGACGGGAATCAATCCCCCCCGGATGCTTTCACGCCGCAGGGTTTCGATGGCCTGGTGCCAGGTCTCGCCCTGGATCAGGCGCCCCTCGATGAGCGTACGCTGATCCCAGGCCGATGAGGTCAAACGATCCAGCCCGACAGCGATGCCGTTCATGGTGTTGCCCAGCAGCATGCCCAGCAGGGGCACGGCGTATTGGGGTTCGTACCAGGGGTCCGGCCCGATAAGCACCGTCAGGGTCAAAATCGTTATGGCAAAGGAGGAGACGAACATGGAAAAAGTGCCCAGGCCGAACCCCCACATCCCTGCGAAACGACGCTTCTGCCGAACGAGCACCTCACGCCCCGCCGCCAGCAGCATGATGCAGGCCACCAGAACGATCCAACCCAGATGCACGTGGCTGAACAGCGCTTTGAGCACCATGCCCACCAGCATCAGTTGGACGGTGGTGCGTGCGGCGGCGATTAGGATCTGGCGCTCCAGATGCAGGTGCATGAGGTATGAAAGCAGTGCCACAAGCCCCACCAGGCCGGCCGCCAACGAAAGATCCCATGGGCTTAGGGTTACGATGCTCATAAGGTCACCTGTCCGACGGTTATGCCGGGATCTGGGTCGCCGACATACCAAGGCGAAAGTTGACGCTCGCGCAAGACGTATATGGGATTGCAACACCGTTTCAACTGGGCGGTGTCATGGCTGACCCAGATTATGCCGGCCTGGTGTGCGGCCCTGAAAGCACCCAGCAGTTGCTCCACGCGTTCGGTGTTTTGAACGTCCAGATTGGCGGTGGGTTCATCCAACAATAGGATGCGGGGCGAGCGGGCCAGCAATCGCAACAGGGAAAGGCGCTGACGCTCGCCACTGGAGAGCCGGGTCACCGACCAGCCCAACACCTCGGGGGTGAAGCCAAGTTGTCGCAAGGCATCGAGCGGCCACGCATCGCAGTGCTGACCGACCGTATCGAACCACCAGGCACTTTCAGCGGGCAGCAATCCCACTTGCCGCCGCCACTGGTGGGCCGGCATCGCCTCGGCTGCCATGCCGTCCAGCGCCATGCGGCCCTCGTGGGGATCCAGATCGGCCAGAGCGCGCAGAAACAGGCTCTTGCCGGACCCCGACGGCCCGCTTAATCCCACACATTGCCCGGGTGCCACGGTCAAGTAGACCGCTTGAACCGAGCGGCAACCGAAGGCCTCGAGACTAAGCCCTTCGCTCATCGCTACCGCCCTTTTCTGCCGCCCGCAAGGCCACCATCAACACCGATATGGCGGCGGGGGTCATGCCGGAAATGCGCGATGCCTGCCCAAGAGATGCGGGCCGCACATTGGAGAGTTTCTCTTTGAGCTCGTTGGACAAGCCATGTACCCTGTGGTAGTCGAAGTCATCGGCCAGGCGGATCTGTTCCAGATGCCTGAAGCGCGCGATCTCTGCCAACTGGCGCTGGATATAGCCTTCATACTTGATTTCGATTTCCACCTGACGCGCGACTTCGGAAGAAACGGCCGGTTCGGCCGGCGCCAAGCGCTGCACCACTTCATAGTCCAGTTGGGCCCGCTTGACCAGTTGATCCAGATGGATGCCGTTGTTGATCGGCTGGGTCTGTTTGGTGCTCAGATAAGCGTTGACCTCGGGCAGCGGCTTGACCACCACCCGCCGCACCCGCTGAATTTCGGCAGCGATCTGATCTCGACGTTCGGCCGCCTCCTTGGCCGCATCGGCCGAAATCAGCCCCAGTTCGTGGCCGATGGCCATCAGGCGCAAGTCGGCGTTGTCTTCACGCAGCATCAGGCGGTACTCGGCCCGGGAGGTGAACATGCGGTAGGGCTCCTTGGTGCCGCGGGTCACCAGGTCATCCACCATGACCGCCATGTAGGCCTGGGAGCGGTCCAGGATAAAGGGTGGCCGCCCTTGTACGCGGCAAGCCGCGTTGATCCCGGCCCACATGCCCTGGGCTGCGGCCTCCTCATAGCCGGAGGTGCCGTTGATCTGGCCGGCCAGGTAGAGCCCGGCGACCTTTTTGGTCTCGAGGGTGGATTTAAGCTGAATAGGATCGACGTAATCATATTCGATCGCATACGCCGGCCGCATGATCTCGGCCGCCTCCAGACCCGGCACGGCGCGCACCACCTGAATCTGGATCTCCACCGGCAGGCTGTTGCCCAGGCCGCTGGCATACACTTCCTCGGTATCGAGCCCCTCGGGCTCGAGAATCACCTGGTGGCTCTCCTTGTCGCTGAAGCGTACCACTTTGTCTTCGAACGAAGGACAGTAGCGCGCGGAAACCCCCTTGATCACCCCGCCGTACAAAGCCGAAAGATGCAGGTGATCGCGCACCACCTGATGCACGCGGGGATTGGTGCGCCCCATGTAACTGGGCACTTGGGGCAGGGCGATCTGGCGGCTGAAGCAGGAAAAGGGCCGGGGCTGGGCATCCAGCTCCTGGGCCGTAAACTTGGAGAAATCGATGCTGGCGCGATGAAGCCGCGGCGGCGTTCCGGTTTTCATGCGGCCCAGGGTTAAGCCGATGTGCCCCAGACTTTCGGCCAGGCCATAGGCGGCAAACTCGCCGGCCCGGCCGGCACGGATCGATTTGAAGCCGATATGCACCAAACCACTGAGAAAGGTACCGGTGGCCAGAATGACCGCCTGGGCCTGAAAGCCGAAGCCGGTATGGTCTTCGACACCCACCACGCGACCATTTTCCAATACCAGACGCTCCACCATGGCCTGTTTGAGATCCAGGCCGGGCTGCCGTTCCAGCACCGCCTTCATGGCCATGTGGTAACGCTTCTTGTCGTTCTGGGTGCGCGACGACTGGACCGCCGGTCCTTTTTTGGTGTTGAGGGTCTTGTACTGAATGGCGGTCTGGTCGGTGATTTTAGCCATCTCGCCGCCCAGGGCATCGATCTCGCGCACCAGTTGCCCCTTGGCCATGCCGCCGATGGAAGGGCTGCACGGCATGGCCGCCACCTTGTCCAGGTCGATGGCCAGCAACAGCACGCGACATCCCATACGCGCCGCGGCCAGGGCCGCTTCGCACCCGGCATGCCCGGCGCCCACGACGATAAGGTCATATTTTTTGGCGTAAGTTGCCATGGCGCAACCCCTATTTTCCTTCACGCGCGATAAACCGCATCCTTATATATCCTTACATCTGAAAAGTCGAGGCATGCAGAAAGGCCGATGAAGGGCCGGAGGGACCCTTGTCATATAAATAAGGTTGATCCATGCGACGCATTTGGCTTATCTTAACTTCGATCGGCTCCTCAACGGGAAATTCTTTCCAATGCCGCCGCTTTCTCCTCAACCTTTACCGGAGGAAATGCCACCATGAGCGCTCGCAAGGTTACGCGTCCCAAAACCATTCCACCCAATGCGCCGAATATAGAGCCGGTGGGCTCCCTGAAGAACAGCATCCTGCACCATATCTGCTTCACGTTGGGCAATGACCCCGAAATCCCCAGCAAGTACAGCGCCTTCATGGGACTGGCGCACAGCGTGCGCGACCGGCTCATCGCCCGGTGGATCAAGACCCAGCGGGCGCTCTACGATACGCTCTCCAAACGGGTCTACTTCCTTTCCCTGGAATTCCTGCCGGGCCGATTCTTGAAGAATTACCTGATCAGCCTGGGCATGGAAGATGAAGCCCGCCAGACCATGGCGGAGATGGGCTTCGATCTGGATGAGTTGGAGGAAGAGGAGTGGGATGCGGGTTTGGGCAACGGCGGCCTGGGGCGCCTGGCCTCGTGCTACATGGACTCGATCGCATGCAAGGATCTGCCCGGCTACGGGTACGGTATCCGCTACGACTACGGCATTTTTCATCAGGTCCTGGACAATGGCTATCAGCGCGAACAGGCCGATAACTGGCTGCGCCGCGGCAACCCCTGGGAGATGCAGCGTCGCGACCACCTCATGCCGGTGCATTTCTACGGCCGCATCGAGAGCTACCGCGACGAAGAAGGCCGCATACGGCAGCGCTGGGTGGATTGCGAAGTGGTCATGGCCATGGCGTGCGATATCCTGGTGCCCGGCTTCGGCGACGATTATGTCACCAACATGCGTCTGTGGGCCGCGCAGTCCAGCCGCGAATTCAACCTGGAGACGTTCAACCAGGGCGATTACATCGGCGCGGTGCAATCCAAGGTGCTGAGCGAAAATATTTCCAAAGTGCTCTACCCCAGCGATGAAGGCCACTCGGGCAAGGAGCTGCGGCTCAAGCAGCAGTATTTCTTCGTGGCCGCCACTTTAAGCGATATCCTGCGGCGCTACCGCAAGATCAATCGCTCGTTCACCGACCTGCCCAATTTCGTGGCCATCCAACTCAACGATACCCATCCGGCCATCGCCATTCCCGAATTGATGCGGGTGCTCATGGATGAAGAGGGTCTGGGATGGGACGAGGCCTGGACCATTTGCGAGCAGACCTTCGGGTACACCAATCACACCGTATTGCCCGAAGCGCTGGAAAAGTGGTCGGTGGAGCTGCTCGGCACGCTGTTGCCACGCCACATGCAGATCATCTATGAAATCAATCAGCGCTTTCTGGATGGCGTTCGGGCACGCTATCCCGGCGACGAAGCCCTGCTGTCACGGGTGTCGTTGATCGCCGAAGGCGAGGTCAAACACGTGCGCATGGCCAACCTGGCCATCGTGGGCAGCCACTCGGTCAACGGTGTGGCCGCGCTGCACAGCCGCATCCTGCAAGAGCAGTTGTTCAGCGACTTTCACCGGGTATTCCCCAAACGCATCCACAATGTCACCAACGGCATCACGCCGCGACGCTGGCTGCAACAGTCGAACCCGGCGCTGGGCAAGCTGATCACTTCGGTCATCGGGCCGGATTGGATCTGCGATCTGGAGCAATTGCAGAAGCTGGTCCCTTATGCCGATGAAGCCGAATTCCGCAAACAGTGGATGGCCACCAAGCGGGAGTGCAAGACGCGCCTGGCACGCTATATCCTGCGCAAGATCGGCCTGGGGGTCGATCCCGACACCATGTTCGACGTCCAGGTCAAGCGCATGCACGAATACAAGCGCCAGTTGCTCAACGTGCTGCATGTCATCACTTTATACAACCGCATCAAGGACACTCCTAATGCAGCGACCGTCCCGCGCACAATCATCTTCGCCGGCAAGGCCGCTCCGGCCTACCACCAGGCCAAGCTGATCATCAAGCTGATCAATTCGGTGGCCAACGTCATCAACAGCGACCCCCACGTGCGCGGCCGATTGCGCGTGCTTTTTCTGCCCAACTACTGCGTCTCCCAGGCCGAAAAGATCATTCCCGCGGCCGATCTCTCCGAGCAGATCTCCACGGCCGGCATGGAGGCCTCGGGCACCGGGAACATGAAGATGGCGCTCAACGGCGCCCTGACCATCGGCACGCTGGACGGCGCCAACGTTGAAATTATGGAGGCCGTAGGACGCGAAAACATCTTCATATTCGGCTTGACCACCGAAGAGGTTCTGGCCAAACGCAGCCAAGGTTACGATCCGAACCACTACTACCACAGCGATGAAGAGCTCAGGCAAGCCCTGGACATGATCGCCCTGGGCGCCTTTTCGCCCTACGATCCGG
>JAKAFO010000211.1 GCA_021819735.1 Deltaproteobacteria bacterium | reverse complement strand
TCCTGGAGGGTGATCTGGCTGGATCGGATCGCGACGATACCCTGGGTCAGGTCCTTGAAGGCCACGTCCCGCACCCAACTATCCACGGCCGCACTGATCCAGATGCCGTTCCAGAGGTAGTCTTGCTCCTTGGCGCTGCGCACGATTTTTCCACTGGCATCCAGAAATGGTTTGTGATGGCGGTAGCCGCCCGGCCAACTGCTTTGAAATCGCAGGTGTTCGATCCCGACTTGAGACACCCCCTCGAACGAATAGATCAGGGGTCGATAGCGGAGCCACTGATCGAATCGCGCCGGTTTGGCCAAGCGGACGGTGTGCCGGTCGATAATTTTTTCGATCCGGACGATCCAGGCGTGGCGCTTGGCGATCTCGCCGAACGAATCGGTCTGACCGGCAACGAAGCGGAACGGCGCAGTCAACTGGGCGGCAAGATCGGCCTTATCCGGCGCGGGATGCGCCACGTCGATGAGGGGATCGGTGAATTCGACGCTGACCGTCTGTCCGGCGGTCAGCAACGAACTGTCCGAGACCTTGATGGTCCGCGATCCCCTGAGGGCGTCGTCTGTGAAGGCGGCCAGCGCGCGCCTTGTCTCGGCGCCCATCACCGCAACGATGGCACCGTGACGGGCCTCCTCCTGGGCCGGAACGCTGCCCAGCCTGCGCACCCCTTTGGCCGGCGCCGGCGCTCCCAGATGCAGGATGGTGCCGTTCTCCCCGCTGCCCTGGCCGCGCAGGACGATACGATCCCGGGAGATATGCAAGAAGCGTCCATCCGCGGTGGAATGAATCTCATAACGCCCTTTAGGCACCAGCACCACGCCGCCGCCCATCGCTCCGGCGGCGTCGATGGCGGCTTGAATGGCCGCGGTATCATCGATGCCATCGTCCGCGACCGCACCAAACCGCGGATGGGTCACATCCAAGACCGGTCCTTCGATCCGGGGAAGCGGCTGGTCGCCCATCTCATAGCCGGCATAGGAAAAGTCGGGCAAGTTCCTGGCGACGGGGCCTTGGGATAAAAAGTCGGTCCAAACGGCTGGGGTCCATCCTTTGGGTATATCGCGCAGCGCCCGGTTCTCGGGGGCCGGCTTGAGCGAGCGCGATATACATGCAAGGGGTACCGCGCCGGCCACCAGCACCAGGATCGCTATAAATAGGAAGGCGTCTATCCCCGGTTTACATCCTCTGGAGTGGGTCATGGAAGATCCCCTGTTTCATCGATTCGCAAACAAGCCGACGAAACCATCATATTCGACACCGCTTGTCAAAATTTTTTCCATTTGACACCCTTGGCGGAACTTTCTATAGCGCCGGTGCCGTGGCGGTTCGTCTGCGGCTGGGACTATATCCTCCGGCATTTACTGAGAATGAGATGCTTTTCAACTCCGTCCATTTCGCCTTTTTCTTTCTCATCGCGGCAGTGTTGCTGGCAGTCACGCCGGCGCGTCATCGTTGGATACCCCTGCTGGCGGCCAGCTACTATTTTTATGCGAGCTGGCGGGCAGAGCATCTTCTGGTGTTGGTGGGCGCCACCCTGGCGACCTATTTGGCCGCATTGGGCATGTCCGCCTGCGTCTATCCGGGCGCAAAAAAGACGATTCTGTGGGTTTGCCTGATCGTCAACATCGGAACGCTGTTCTTTTTCAAGTACTTCAACTTCTTCAGCCGCTCTTTGAACGAGGCGCTGCACGCCTGGAATATCTTCGCGGATGTACCGATCGTGGATATCGTGCTGCCCATCGGCATCTCCTTCTACCTCTTCCAGTCCACCGGGTATGTGGTGGATGTCTATCGCGGCCGCGTGCGGCCGGAACGGCATCTGGGCCGCTTCGCCCTTTTCGTGGCGTTCTGGCCTCAGATTCTGGCCGGGCCGATCGGCCGCGCCGAGCAGTTGCTGCCGCAGTTCAAGCAAGCGCACGGCTTCGACTACCAGCGCGTGGTTCGCGGCTTGCGCCTGATGCTCTGGGGCCTGTTTAAAAAGGTGGTCATCGCGGACCATCTGGCGGTCTACGTCGGCCAGGTGTATGGGCAACTGGAAACCTATCGCGGCTTTCCGTTGATTTTCGCGGCCGTTTTCTACACGTTACAAATTTATTGCGATTTTTCGGGGTATACCGATATGGCGCGCGGTTCTGCCCGGATCATGGGCTTTGAACTGATGGAGAACTTCAGCCGGCCCTACTTCGCCAAATCCATGCGCGAGTTCTGGCAGCGCTGGCACATCTCCTTGTCCAGTTGGTTCAGGGATTATGTCTATATTCCGCTGGGCGGACGGCGGGTGGCGCCTTGGCGCTGGTATGCCAATTTAATGATCACCTTCACGCTCAGCGGTCTTTGGCACGGTGCCAACTGGACGTTTGTGATCTGGGGGGCGATTCACGGCGGTTGTCTGGTGCTCGAGTACGTCAGCGGCGGCTTCCAGGCGCGTTTGGCCGACAAACTCTTTCGGAATAAAAACAGCGTGGGTCACAAAGCCGTGCAGGCCGGCATTACGCTGAGCCTTATTTGCCTGGCATGGGTTTTCTTCCGGTCGGATACGGTGGCGGATGCTTTCTACTGGATCGGTCACATGGTTGTGCTCGACCCGAATCAGATCGGCGTGTCGATTGTCAGCCCCTCTTCTTTTCTGCTTTCGATTCTGCTGATCCTGATCCTGATGGCTGTGGACTTAAAAGAGAGACGGACACGACTATACACCTACTTGGAGCGTTGGCCCCTGGCGGTGCGCTGGGCGGTTTATACCCTGGCCACCTGGGCCGTGGCCATTGCCACAATCTTCGGCGTGCGCCAGGAGTTTATCTACTTTCAATTTTGATCTTCACTTTCGATACCAGGCGATCCGGTATGCAGGCAAAAAATTTCATCCATAAAGCGCTGGTTTTTCTGCTGCTCAACTGTCTTCTCCTCAGCGCTGTGCTCTATTTTTTTTCCGGCCGCAACCGTCATATACGCATGCCCAACTGGGAAACAGAATCCAACCTTTTGGCCATGGGCGAAAACGAGCATTACGGTGTGGCCTTATTAGGCACATCCCGTGGCCGGGTGTTGTCCCGGGATGGCAATCACCGCATGCTGGAAGAGATTCTGGGATGCAAGGCGATCAACCTGTCCAAGGGGGGCGGCGGCGGTCTGATGCCGGCCGAGTTGCACCTCTCCTATTTCTACCACCGCGGCAATCGCGCCGACATGGTCATCTACCTGGTGGACCCCTGGGTCTTCTTTTCCCCCATCAACAACGAAAACAATGACTTTTTCCTTAAGGATGAGCCGTTCGAGCTCTTCATCTTCGCCAAGCTCATCGCCGACGGCTACCCCATGGACCGCATCGCTTCCTATCTGCAAATGATCGGCGTGAAAGATTGGGCGGCCGTTTCGCGTTACGCGGCGCCGGGTCTGACGGAAGGCAACTTGCAAACGATCGATGCGCAAAAAATCGCCCAGGCCAGGGAGCACTATCTTTCGAAATATGCTCCGGATGGCTTTGAAAAGTATAGCCGCTACGTAGATCGCATCAATGACCTGGTCCAGCGCAACGGCGGCCGGATCGCCTACGTCATGCTACCCATGCTGATTCCTGATTTTCCGGGAATGGATCAGGTGGATCGCAAGCTCCGGCAGGTGGCGGAGCAGCAAAGCCATGTGAGCTATTTCAACCTTGCCGAAAGCATGCATGACACGCGCTTTTTTTACGATCACATGCATTTCAACAAGACCGGGATCGCCTATTTTGCCCGTAACTGCCTTTATCCCGTATTGAATGGGGAGCAGCCGAACCTAAAGTGATGGGGAGTCGGTGGCGTTGAGCAGCTCCATCATGGTGGGAGAACCGGCCGCACGTTCGGCCTCCCGGCATAAACGCTGGAGCTCATCGGCGTTCTTAAACTCCAATTGCAGCGTGTATTTCTGGCCTTCGAAATGCTGCGGCGCCACGAGCTGCATGCCTTGGGCGAGCTTAAGCTCTTTAATGGTTCTCTGATAGTGCTCCTCGAACGCGGTAATTTGCGGATATCGCCGCTTTTTCAGATAGTGCCGGACGAGCTGGGTCTTCTGGCCTCTATCCATTTGCGGATCATGCCGCCAATCGGCGACAGGCGCCGCGGTGAGCACCGCCTGGGGCGGTATGCCCTCGCGGCCGGCAATGCCTTGAATCCATTCCAGCACTTCCCGCTGCCGATTCAGGCTCAATTGAAGCTCTTGAAACAAGGTTACCAGTTCCTTGGCCGCGGCCACATCCGACATGGCGTGCAGCCGCATCGCAATGGGCAGGGCAAGGTGGCCGTCGATCAATGCCTGTTGAAGCGGTTGGGCCATTTGCAGCACCTGCTTCAACTTGGAGGCCAACTCATGGTTAACGGCCAACCCGACGGAATGGGCAAGGGCTTCAATGTCTTGCGGACTAGCCGCGACATGGCTCAACAGCCCCCAGGCCCGGGCCGTTTCCACCAGATCCAGGGCCCGTTGGCTGAGATTGTCGGCAATGGCGGTCAACGCACACAGGACGGGATCGGCCTGCGCCGGCAGGCAGCGGGCGGTCAGCTCCCGCCAACCCAAAGATCGGCAGGCAGCTATGCGCCCGAACCCGGAGACAACGACGAAATCGTCGTTCCGGGGCAGCAGCGTGGGTGCATTGATCAGGCCGACCGTTTGGATCGAACGGGAAAGGTCATCGAGCGAAGTATGCGTGGTGATCCTGAAGCGCCGATCATCTTCGCAGATACGCGCCAAGGGAACGACGCGAATGCTACAGTCCATGGTCGCTACCGGTGACGGCCCGCAGCGCCTCCAAATACTTCGATCGCGTTTTGGCGATCACCTCTTCGGGCAGGTGGGGCGCCGGCGGCTTTTTGTTCCAATGGATCGACTCCAGATAGTCGCGCAGAAACTGTTTATCGAAACTAGGCTGGGAACCGCCGGGACGATAGGAAGCCTTGGGCCAGAAGCGGCTCGAATCGGGGGTGAGCACCTCATCGATGAGAATGATGTCATCCCCTACGCGTCCGAACTCAAATTTGGTGTCCGCGATGATGATTCCCTTTTCCAGCGCCAGCTTGGCGCCCTTATTATAGATGGCCAGGGAGAGATCGCGTACCCGCTCGGCCAGCTTGCGGCCGATGCGCCGGCAAGTTTCTTCGAAATCGATATTGATATCGTGCACGCCCACTTCTTCTTTGGTGGAAGGCGTGAAGATGGGTTCCGGCAGCTTGTCGGATTCTTTCAGTCCGGCCGGCAGTTTTATGCCGCAAACGCTTTGATCTTCCTTATAGGATTTCCAGCCCGACCCTGAGATATAACCTCGCACCACGCACTCGATGGGCAGCGGCTGGGCTTTTTGAACCAGGACGGCGCGTCCTTCCAGTTGGGCGGCGTAAGGCTTGCAGCTTGACGGAAAGCTGGACACCTCACCTGAAATCACGTGATTGGCGACAATGGGAACCATGATTTTAAACCAGAAAAGAGAGATCTGGTTCAGTATTTTGCCTTTGTCGGGAATCGCTTCGGGCATGACCACATCGAAAGCCGATATGCGGTCGGAAGCCACCATCAGCAGGGCATCCCCCAGATCGTAAATATCCCTTACTTTTCCGCGTTTGACGAGATTCAGATTGGGCAGACTTGTTTCCGAAAGCGTTGTATTCATGGATCCTCTTTTAATAACAAACTATTCGAACGATTGCTCGTTAAAGGCCTTGATGTAGCGCCGCAGCGTAGCGCGGGCGTTGTCTTCCATTTGGAAGAATTCGATACCCGACTCGTACATCCCCTTGTCATTTTCTTTCTTGTAGATCACTTTACCCTTGATCTCCACCACATCTTCCTTGAACCCGATGGTCAAGGAGACGAAATGGGAGGTATCGATGGGGTTATGCGTCTCCAGCAGTATCCCCGATTCGGAAACATTCAACGTTCGTCCCATCCCTTGATTTTCTTCCTCTTGGTTCTCGTCGAAATAGACGTAGTTGAGCAAGTTCACGGAATCGATACGGGAATGTTTTCTCTTTTCTTCTACCATGGCGTATTCACCTGATTGGTTTTTTTGGTTCGCTGCAAGGGCTATTTCCCCAAACCGAATTTTTTATAATAATTGCAGACCACCTTGGTGCTCACCGAGACACAGGTGGCCACATTGTCGATAAAGTTTTTAAAGGTTGTAGAGAGTTGGTTGTACTCTTTCTGGAATTGGGCCACATCCACCTTGCGGACCTTGAGTTCCTTGTTGGCCATGACCGAGGCGAATTCCGGTTCGTGTCCCATGTCCAAAAAAGGGGTGTGGCCGAAGTAATCGCCCGCATAGAGCTGCGCCAGCGGAACCCGTCCGAAATCTTCCTGGCGTACGACCGAAGCGCTGCCCTCCCGGATCACGTAGAGATCCTCTTCCACATTCCCCTGTTTCATCACGGGCTTTTTATTGTCCAGGAACTCGGAAGTATCCAATTGTTTCTGGCGCAGTTCGATGGCGCGCTCGTTGAGTTGCTTGAGGCGCTTGTCCAGGCTGACCAGAAACCCCCTGAATTCGGGCGTCAGACCGGCGAACTCCTGGGCCAGGCGCTGGGAATCCAAAACCCCCAATTGGACGTTGCCCACGGCAACGGCCGTGGCCGTTCGGATGTGCCCTTGGATGAGAAACGAGGAGAGACTGCCGATAAACGAACCGTCCCCCAGTCGGACGATCGGCAAGGGTCCTTCCGGCGATTCGCGCACGATCTCGACGACCCCTTCGAGGATCACCCAGATCCAGCTCCCGTGTTTGCCTTCTTCGACGATGTATTCGCCATCGAAAAAATCTTCTTCATCGGCGACATACATGTAATCGACCAGTGGGCCTTTGATGATGGGGATCGCATCGGAATCCGTGGCCGCGGTTAGCTTGCGGCTTGGTGCGCCAGGCCCCACACGCTTGACTTGACCGTCATCGACCATTTTTAAGCCCTCTAATATAATGCCCATGCGACTTTTGGTGATCACCCGCTGGCTGACAATGTTTTCTTTGGTAAACTCGAATTCGCCATCGGTCCAACCGAAAAGTGCGTACACCGCTTCGAGACCGATGGTCGTTCCGCACGATGCATTGACCGGATTTCCGTTTTCAAAATAAATGAAACCGGGCTCGGCGGCATACCGGCTGATAAGACGCAACACGCCGCTGCTGCTATTGGCGCCAAGCAACTGCATGATATCGCCCAAAGCGAGAAATTTAAGACTGCCCGCCAGTACAGCATTATCTCGCATGGTTGTGCCTTATTGCGCCCATTTAAATTCTCTTTGCAGCGATTGCAGGGTCAGCTTCAAACACTCTTTGAGCGTGGCCCCTACCCCCTCACCGCTGACGGCACTACCCTGAAACGAAGGCACCTTCAACTGGCGATTCAGGTCCTTTTCCATTTGCTCGATGGGCATCAGCGGGATGCCTTGTTCCGCCAAATCGCGTTTGTTGTACTGCATCACCAGCGGAACCTTGAAAATGCTCTTACCGTACTCCTTCAAGTTGGCTTGCAGATCCTTGAGCGACAGCATGTTTTTTTCACGGCGCACTTCCAGGGAATCGGCCACAAAGACGATACCATCCACGCCGCGCAAAACCAGTTTGCGCGTGGAGCTGTATTTGACTTGACCCGGCACCGTATACAGTTGGACCCGCACATCGCAACCTTTGATCTGCCCCAGCCCGATGGGCAGAAAATCAAAGAACAAGGTTCGGTCGCCTTCGGTATTGATGGAGACCATCTCACCTTTGACCTGTTTCTTGTAGGATGCGAAAATATACTCCAAGTTGGTGGTTTTTCCGCAGCGTCCAGGTCCATAATAGACCACCTTGCATTCGATCTCTCGCTTCTTTAGATTAAAAATCGCCATGATATAAGGCTCCTAAGAAAAAGCTCCGATTAGGTGCTGATGATTCGGATGTCCAAACAGAAATCGCCTTGTTTAGGTCCGGTTTTTATCTGCGTTTTGGAAACAACTACCCCGGCGCCATTGAAAATGGCAATGGGCGAAAAAAACTGAACCTCCTTCAATTTCATACCTGCCGCGAGCCCTTCGATGAGATCATTGTCCTTCTTGGAGATAATCAGGCTCAAGGTACTGCCCGATTGAAAATTGACATCGAACTCCACCATTTTCCCCTTGCGCGGGCCGGTATCGAAGGTGATCCCGATGGAGGTAATGTCCAAAAATTCCTCTTCCGTTTCAACAGTTTCGGAAGGCGCGTCAATAGCCAAAACCGGCTCGACGGCTTTGGCCTTGGCGGCCATTCCCAAAGGAGAGGGCAGTTTCGCCTCGATGCCGCGTTTCTCTAAAATATCCTCAAGATACCCCCGCACCGTTTCCAATTGCTGGGGCTGAAAAAGATCCCCGGCGTGCCACTGGTGGTACTGGTTGACGGCTTCATCCGCCGAGGAGGACGCCAGGTAGCACCGTAGAATATTTTTGGCCGCATCCACTCGGAGCGTGTCCTTCTCCAACAAACCATTCAGCTCGTTAAGGGCACGGTCGAACTGGCCAAATTTGGCAAGCGCCACAGCACCCTCCAGGGCCGCCGCATCTTCATCCTTATTATCGGAAAAGGTGAATAGATTCTTTATTAAATCTTGTGCTTTTTTGGATAATTCCGGAGTTGTTGGACCCTTATCGACCTTCTCCTGGGTGATATTGAGCGCCTTTATTTTATCCGCAATGGCCTTGAGCAGACTGTCTTTGTTTTTCAGGTTTTCTATGGAATTGATGATCTTGACGGCGTTCAAATATTTGGCGTGGGCTTCGGTTATCAATCCCTGGGAGCGGTAAATTTCGGCCTCTTGAAGCGCCGTCTTAATTTTTTGCTTTGTATCCATCAGGTCCTCGTCACGGAAGTGCACTCATGCCGCAGGTGACCACTCTTCAACCAACCCCCGATGAAGTCTGTTTCGGGATCAGCTCGCATATGAAGATTCCAAAGTGCCGAAGCGGCCCAGCCAGGACCGTCCGTAGATGCACACGGAAATATACATTTACCTCGCTTGCAATCAAGAAGTCAATATTTAATAGTTATTTAAATGATCTATATATCAATAGCATGAAGGGCAGAGGCGGCCCCCTGCCCTTCCATACATCCGGTGGTTCGATCGAGCGTTATTTCAGCAAATCGGCAATGGCGGCTTTTTCCTCCAACAGCTCTTTCTCGGTGGCTTGCATGCGTTCACGGCTGAAGGCGCTGATCTCCAATCCGGTGATCTCGCGCCAATCTCCCTTCTCGCAGACGATCGGCAAGGCATAGATGATATCCT
>JAKAFO010000210.1 GCA_021819735.1 Deltaproteobacteria bacterium | reverse complement strand
AGAGCTGTCGAAGTCGAAATTGATGTCCTGGGCGGTGAAGGCTTTGAAGGCTTCGTGCATGGCAGCCGCTTCGGCAGCCAAGCGGTCTTTTGCAGCCTGCTCTTCGGCGCTGATACCGGTCTGTTGCGGTGCTGACGGAGCAGCTTCCGTTTGCTTCTTACCGCAGGAAACCGTGAACAGCAATGCCGGCAAAACCATAACCATCAACAATACCAACCAAACGTTTTTCCTCATTTTTTTCTCCTCCTTCTGTTGTTAATCCATGTCCAATACTGCATACCGTTAAGGTGAAATGTTCGGCGACCACTTAGGGGTTCGCTGCTCACCGGGTAAAACCAGCAGACGGCGCTGGTCGGTTCCAAAAGCTGTCATGATATAGATTCGTGATTTTCCCTCCCGGGTGGAGCTGAAAGCAATAAGACTTCCGTCAGGTGCCCAGGTAGGGGCCTCATTGTCTCCTTGATTGTAAGTTAACCGGATTGGGTTGTTACCTTCGACATCAATGACGTAGATGTTTAATTGTCCTGCTTCCAAAGATGAGTATGCGATTTTATCGCCCTTGGGGGACCAGTTGGGCTGGGTGTTATACTGTCCCTGGAACGTCAGCCGGCGCACCCGGTCACCACTTACATCCTGAATGAAAATTTGCGGCGTACCGGCTCTTTTAGATGTGAACGCCATCATTTTTCCATCGGGCGACCAGGTTGCCTCAACGTCAATCCCCGGACTTTCGGTCACCCTTTTAATCATTTTCCCCCCACCGGTCAATAGATAAATTTCCTCATCGCCACGCATGGACAGGGTAGCCCCCAGCTCGAAACGCCCCGGTACCCACATGGGGGCGATCTGAACTCCAGGGAAGGTAAAGCGGGTTTCGGCCCCGCTCTGCATGTCTCGCACGTAGATTTGCGAAGGGCCGCGGGCAAAGGATGTATAGGCCAGGTGCCGACCATCCCAGGACCAGGATGGCGAAGTGGTGATGTTGCGCTTGTTGGTCAACTGTCGAATATTGGCGCCATCGAAATCGCACAGATAAATTTCTTTGTTGCCGGTACCATTGGAAATGAAGGCAAACTGGCTGTCGAAAATACCGGGCCGGCCGGTGATGGCTTGAATCACCTCGGCGCAGAAGCGACGGATCATGGTGCGCTGGTCTTGGATGGGCCCACGGTAACGCTTGCCTACCAACATATTGGCCTTGAACGTGTCGTACAACCGCATTTCCAAGACCAACGTCCCTCCGGGCTCCACCTGAGCGCCGCCGGTGATGAGCATTTCGGCCCCCACGGTCGTCCAGTTGCCGTAGTTGATCGTCTCCGGAGAGATTCCGCCGGTTCTGGAATCGAATAGAAAAGAATTTCGATCCAGCATTTTGAAATAGCCGGTGAAATCCAGCATGCCGGACAACTGATCGGCGATGCTCTCCACCAGTTGGGTTTCGGCGGACGATGGTGTCATGGCGCGAAAGACAGGGATCGCCATGGGGATCTTCCGAAGGAACGGATTGGTCAAATCGATATAACGGATCTGCGCCGTGGCCAAGGAGGGGATTATCAGGATGACCAGCAAGAGCGCTGCATTTACTATTTTAGAGGTTCGCATATTCTCCCACACGTTTGAGTCCATTGTGTTCACACCGCAGCAATTGTCGCGCGCCATGAAGGCAACCGCACTCCCATTGAATATGAAACTTATTGAACGCCCTGGGGGGTAAAACGCAACCCCATGATGATAAATGGTTTATTGAGCCCTGGGGGATGGGGTTTGACAGGACTCGTCTTAACGATGGCCTTGTAAGCCGATTCATCCAGATACGGGTTGCCCGAGCGATCGTTGTAATTGATGTCTTCGATGGTGCCGTCGGGAAGTACTTTGAAGTAGATCAGCACCTGCAATTTGTCTCCATTGCCGGCCAGTTGATCGGAAAAAGCCCAGTTTTTATTGATGGCGTAGGCGATCTCCAGTTGGTAGATATCGATCACCTCTCCTTCCTGGGTGCCTCCGGGCGCATACGCGCCCTGCTTTCCCGCGCCCGTTCCCTCCACCACCGTATCGCTGGTCGATTGGGCCTTGCCTTCTTTTTCCACCTGTTCCCGCAGCCGTTTGATGGTATCTTCCAAAGCCTTGGGCGTCTCTGTGTCCACCTTCTTTTCCAGGCGCTCCATGGCGTTTTTCAACACTTCTTGGCTTTTGAAGGTTTTGTACTTGAGGGCGACTTTGGCCTTGGGTTGGGGAGGGGCGATGGAAACTTCGGCTTCCGCGGCTTCTTTGGCTTTGGTTTCCTCGGCCGGTTTCGCTTCGACAGGCTTGGGTTTTTCCATCACCGGCGCTTTTTCACCGGATTTTTCGGTGGTCTTTTCGGCTTCCGGCCCGCTGGCCGGCATCTCTACCATCTGCACGCTGATCACCGGGGCAAAAGAAGGCTCTTCAAAATCCGGATCGGGAGTGTAGATCATCAGAAAAAAAAAGATCACGTGCCCCACGAAACTGATCACGAAGGGCCAAAACAGAGGATGGCGCTCTTCGCCGTCCGGGTATGCCATGGCGTGTGGGCTCATTGCCGAATGCTTATTTTTTGGTCTCCCGGCGCGCGTCTTTTTCGTCCGGGATGGTGACCATACCCAGCTTCTCCACGCCGGCGGCCTTGATTTCAGCCATTACCTTGGCCACGATGCCATAAGGAACCTCTTTGTCGGCCTTGAAGTAAACCTCGCGATCGCTGCGGTTTGCCAGGATGCCGGCCAGTTTCTCCCGCAGGTAATCCGGTTCCACTGCAAAGTCGTTGATATGCACCTGATGATCCTTGTCGACGGTGATCACCAGGTTCTCCTTTTGGCTGTCCAATGGCTTGGCCGTGGCTTCGGGCAGCGCCACATCCACCCCCTGCATCATCATGGGGGCCGTAACCATGAATATAATCAAAAGAACCAACATCACGTCCACGAAGGGTGTGACGTTGATATCCGACATCAAGCGGTCTGAATTGGTTTCCATTGCCATGGGGCACCATCCTTAGGTGGAACCGGTCAATTGTGGGAGCCGGTCAGTATATCCCGGTCGATGATGTTGAGGAAATCGGCCGAAAAACTGATCAGCTCCGATTCCACCACCTTAATTTTTTGCATGAAATAGTTGAAGGCGATAACCGAAGGAATCGCCACCGCCAGGCCGGCGGCCGTGGCGATCAGCGCTTCGGAAATACCAGGGGCCACAACCGCCAGGCTGGCCGAGCCGCGCATTCCGATGCCATGGAATGAATTCATGATGCCCCACACCGTACCGAACAGCCCGATGAAAGGTGTGGTGTTTCCCGTGGTGGCCAGAAAGGGGACCATTTGGGTCATACGGGTGGTTTCGCTGGTGATGGCCCTGCGCAAGGCTCTTTTGACGTTGTCGCCTCCGGAAAAGCGACCGGTTATGGCGCCGGCGGTCTCTTCGCCGGCTTCACCCGCGGCGCGCGTGGACTGGCTGATCTTCTTGAGCTCCACATAGCCGATGCGGAAAATGCGCGCCACCGGGCATCCGGTAAGCTGCTTGGCCTTGGCGTATGCGCTGGCCAGATCGCGGCTTTTCCAGAAATATTCGATGAATCGCGTAGATTCCCGAAAAGCCCGGTGGATGTAGCGCCATTTTATGATAATGATGGTCCACGAGGTGACCGAGAAAAACAACAGCAGCAACAAAACGCCCTGCACCATTAAACCCGCGCTGCTGAGGATCTGTATGATATCTATTTCCGACTGCATCATATCTCCACACTCCTGCAATGATTACTCGCCGTCACCGGCACACCTTCATCCATGGCTGTTTCATTGTTTCGTTTTTCCGGGAAATCTTATTTTTAGTTAAATGATCGGCGAGTCTTCTTTTCTGCGGATGACCTAACCCCTCTGCCCGGAAGTTGAACATGCTCACCTTTTGGAGCCGGCCTGAATGAGGATTCATTGTTCGAACGGCTAAATTATACAACCCGATAATATGTGTCAAGACAATTGATTAGACTGGTATGAAAGAGTGACAGCATCTCTCTCCTTTGATAAGGTGCGCAAGCAAAGGTCACGCGTTTGCCTTTTCCGAGGCTTCTATCCGGAACCTGCAAAGGAGCGTTCATGAAACCCATTTCCCACTTCATCTTCGAAGCCCTCTTTTTAAAACAAATCCCACGCAGCGGCTACCAATTTTTAGGCGCCGGTCGTGAATCGGTGGCCGAACATGTTTATGCGACCACGCTCATCGCCTTTGTTCTGTCCAGATTGGAACCCAAGGCAGACACCGAACGGTTGCTGACCCTCTGCCTGTTTCACGATCTGCCCGAAGCACGCATCGGCGATATGAACTATGTGCAAAAACGCTATGTACAAACAGATGAAAAAGCGGCGCTGGCCGATGCCTTGTCCGATCTGCCGTTCCAGGCCGAAATCGAAGCGTTGCTGTCTGAATTCAATGCCGGTGACACCCTGGAAGCCAGGCTGGCCCGCGATGCGGATCAACTGGCCCTGCTGGTGGATTTAAAGTCGCTGCGGGATATCGGTTATCGATCGCCTCAGGAATGGTTGCCCCATGTGGTTCAACGACTGCAAACCCAGACGGCCAAGGATCTGGCCCAGGAGTTGTTGCGCACACCCCGGGACCAATGGTGGCTTCGACTTTTTTATTGACACAAGCATGGCGATTCCATAATTCTCAGGTCTTTCCCTCACTGGGCGGGCGAGGGAAACGCTGCCGGGGCGATATGCCGGCGGCGTGCAGGCATCATGCCGTGATTTGCATTAGCACGGTTTCAAGCCCCACCAGCGCACAGACAACAAAATTTAAATCGCGGAGGCGCATATGAATTGGTTGGCGACAACGTTCGCCTCGTCCATCGGCAAGAAGCTTCTGATGGCCCTGACGGGAATCTTCTTTTGTTTCTTTCTGACCGTCCACTTGGCCGGCAACTTGACCCTTTACGGCGGCAGCGCCATGTTCAACAGTTATGCCGAACACCTGCACTCGCTCGGCGTGCTGCTGGTCGTGGCCGAGTGGGGGATGCTGCTTTTTGCCCTCGTCCATATCCTCACCGGCCTGACGCTCTATTATCAGAACCTGCGTGCCCGCCCCCAAAGGTACCAACTCAAGAAGCGGGCCGGCGGACGCACGCTGGGATCGGCCACCATGCCCTACACCGGTGTTTTGCTGCTGGCCTTTGTCATATTCCATCTGCTCAACTTCCACTTCGTGGACAAAAGCCAAACCACCATCTACGCCATCGTCACCGCCGCCTTCGCCAGTCCGCTCTATGTGATTCTTTATGTCGTGGCCATGATCGTGGCGGCCATCCATGTCAGTCATGGATTCTGGAGCGCCTTTCAGACCTTCGGCGCCAATCACCCCAAATACATGCCGGCCATCCGAACCGTGAGCGTTCTGTTCGCCCTGCTGGTCGGGTTTGGTTTCGGCCTGTTGCCCATTTATATCTCCATGAGCGCCTAATATAGAAAGGAAGTCCCATGTTGTTGGACGGCAAGGTTCCGACGGGACCAATCGCGGAAAAGTGGGATCGCCATCGCTTCGAACTCAAACTGGTCAATCCCGCCAACAAGCGAAAATTCGACATCATCGTGGTAGGCACCGGCCTGGCCGGTGGATCGGCCGCGGCCACCCTGGGCGAACTGGGATATAACGTCAAGGCCTTTTGCTTCCAGGACAGTCCGCGCCGCGCCCATAGTATTGCAGCCCAAGGCGGCATCAACGCCGCCAAGAATTACCCCAACGACGGCGACAGCGTCTGGCGCCTGTTTTATGACACGGTGAAAGGCGGCGATTTCAGAGCCCGCGAAGCCAACGTCCACCGCCTGGCCCAGGTGAGCAACCAGATCATCGACCATTGCGTGGCCCAGGGCATCCCCTTTGCCCGGGACTACGGCGGACTGCTGGCCAACCGCTCCTTCGGCGGTGCCCAGGTATCGCGCACCTTTTACGCCCGGGGCCAGACCGGTCAGCAATTGCTCCTAGGATGCTACAGCAGCTTGATGCGCCAGGTGGGGGCCGGGAAAGTCACCATGTTCCCCAGGCGCGAGATGTTGGATGTGGTCATCGTCAAAGGCCATGCCAAAGGCATCGTGGTGCGCAACCTGATCACGGGCCAGCTCGAACGTCACGCCGCCGATGCCGTGGTGCTGGCCACGGGCGGATACGGCAATGTCTTTTTTCTCTCCACCAACGCCATGGGCTGCAATGTCACCGCCGCCTATAGGGCTTATCTAAAAGGTGCGTTCTTCGCCAATCCCTGCTTTACCCAGATCCACCCCACCTGCATCCCGGTGCACGGCACTTATCAATCCAAACTCACCCTGATGAGTGAGAGCCTGCGCAACGACGGCCGGGTTTGGGTGCCGCAAAAGGCCGGCGACAAACGCGCCGCGCATCAGATTCCCGAAAGCGAGCGGGATTACTTCCTCGAACGCAAATACCCCAGTTTCGGCAACCTGGTGCCGCGCGATGTGGCTTCGCGCAACGCCAAGCAGCAGTGCGATGCGGGCAAGGGGGTCGGCGCCACGGGCCTAGCGGTCTATCTGGATTTCGCCGATGCCATCAAACGCGACGGGCGTGCCGTGATCGAGCGCAAATACGGCAACCTGTTCGAGATGTATGAAAAGATCACCGGTGAAGACCCCTACACCACGCCCATGATGATCTACCCGGCCGTGCATTACACCATGGGCGGCTTGTGGGTCGATTACAACCTGATGAGCAACGTTCCGGGCCTCTTTGTTATCGGCGAAGCGAACTTCTCCGACCACGGGGCCAACCGCCTGGGCGCCAGCGCCTTGATGCAGGGGTTGGCCGATGGCTATTTTGTCTTGCCATACACGATCGGCGGCTATCTGGCCGGCACGCCCAAACTGAATCCAGCCACTTCGTCCCTCGAATTCGAGGAGTCGGAACGAGCGGTCCAGGCGCGCATCAATAAGCTGCTGGCCATCAACGGCAAGCGCACCGTAGACGATTTCCACCGTCAACTGGGCGCGATCATGTGGGATTATTGCGGCATGTCACGCAACAATGCCGGCTTGGAAAAAGCGCGCGGCTTGATCCAGACGCTGCGTTCCGAATTCTGGCAGAATGTCACGGTTCCGGGCGGCGAGAAGGATTTCAATCAGAGCCTGGAGCGCGCCGGCCGCGTGGCGGACTTCCTGGAGTTTGCCGAACTGATGGTCATCGACGCTCGCGAGCGCCAGGAATCGTGCGGCGGCCACTTCAACGAGGCCTACCAAACGCCAGAGAACGAGGCGCTGAGAGATGACGAAAAGTTCTGCCATGTGGCGGCCTGGGAGTTCAAGGGTACCGGCAAAGCGCCTGAACTGCACAAAGAACCCCTGACATTCGAAAATGTGCACCTGACGCAAAGGAGCTACAAGTGAGCAAGCATATCAACCTCACCCTCAAGGTCTGGCGCCAGAAGAACCAGAAAGAGAAAGGCCATTTCGAAACCATCAGCGCGCCGGAGATCTCCACGGAGATGTCTTTTTTGGAGATGCTCGATGTGGTCAACGAAAAACTGAGCCTGACAGGCAAGGAACCGATTGCCTTTGACCATGACTGCCGCGAGGGCATCTGCGGCATGTGCGGCGCGGTGATCAACGGCCGCCCCCATGGCGCCCTCAAAGGGACCACCCTGTGCCAGTTGCACATGCGCCACTTCAACGATGGTGACACCATTGCCATCGAGCCGTTCCGGGCCATGGCCTTCAAGGTGATCAAGGATCTGGCCGTGGACCGCAGCGCCTTCGACCAGATCATCCAAGCCGGCGGCTTCATCTCGGTAAATGCCGGCGGCGCCCAAGATGCCAACGCCCTGCCCGTACCCCAGGATAAGGCCGAACTGGCCATGGATGCGGCCCAGTGCATCGGCTGCGGCGCATGCGTGGCCGCCTGCCCCAATGCCTCGGCCATGCTGTTTGTCAGCGCCAAAATTTCTCAATTTGCGTTGTTGCCCCAGGGACGCCCCGAAGCGGCCCGTCGCGCCCTTGCCATGGTACAGACCATGGATCGCCTGGGCTTTGGCAACTGCGGCAACGAAGCCGAATGCGAAGCCGAATGTCCCAAAGGCATCTCCATTACCAACATCGCCCGGCTCAACCGCGAATTCTATAAAGCCGGCTTCGGCGCTTCGAACAAATAGCCTCAACAACGCCCCGCATCTTCGCCTCTTCCTTGCAATCCGGTAAGGAAGAGGTTTCTTTTTTGGGGATATAATTTTTCCGGATTAAAGTACCTTTCAAATACGCCGATATTTGAACCACATAGGCTGTTGTGGCGTAGGAAACATACGCCTCGGCCGGCATCACGACTTTTGGAGAGTGCCCATGGCGCCTAAGATTTTGACAGTGGACGACAGCCGGACGATTCGCATGATCGTCAAAAATGCTTTTAAACCTTATGAATGCGAACTGTTCGAGGCCGAAAACGGCCGTGATGGCTTGGCCCTCGCCGCCCGGGTCAGACCCGATTTGATCATATTGGATATCACCATGCCGGTCATGACCGGCATCGAGATGCTCACCAAACTGTTTCAGGACGAAACCCTCAAAGGATCCAAAGTCATCATGCTGACCGCCGAATCGGGGCGTGAAAACGTGATGAACATCGTCAAACTGGGCGTCAAAGACTACATCGTGAAGCCCTTCAAGGGCGATCAGCTCATTGAGCGCGTCAAGCTGGTGCTCAACGAATTGAAGGAGCGCATCGAACTGGGCGGGGGACAGATCGAAGGCGAGAGCGGCGAAGCATTCACGGTGGACGGCGACATTGTCATCTTCAACCTGCCGGCCAAGATTACCGGAAACCGGGCTACCGAGATCGAAGGATTGATTAAACAGAAGATCGGCCAGATGGGGTCGGCCGGCGTCCACAAGCTCATCCTCAACCTGGGCAAAGTCGAAAACCTGAACATGACGGCAGCCCAAACCGTTTTGGGTCTCATCAATTTGTGCGCCCGTGCCAAGCTGAACCTATGCCTGGCGGCCAATGAAAACCAGATGGCCTCGCTCAAAGGATTCAAGGAGACCAGTACCATTCCCACCAAATTCTCCATCGAGGAAGCCAAGCGAGCGTTCTCATAAGTCATTGCCGCGACTCAGCCCCACCCGAGACCCCGCGCGGGTGCTCTGCATCCTTTTTTGCTTCCAACGATTTGCCTGATTTTCAATTGGATAGCGCCCGACAAATTAACTAAAGTTTTTTCACGATGCTGCGGATAAATAGGGTTAGGAGTGGACGGGCCTCTTGGATCCGA
>JAKAFO010000209.1 GCA_021819735.1 Deltaproteobacteria bacterium | reverse complement strand
AATACAATCGCGTCCCAGTCGAGCAGCCGGGCCGCCGATGGACCCTAGATAGAAGCCGCCGAATTGCTTGCAGGCCTCCGTGACCACCGCCGAGCGGTTGCCCTTGGCCAGCATCACCATGGAGCCGCCCTGGGCCTGGAACAGCGGCACGTAGGCGTCCATGCGGCCGGCGGTGGTGGGCCCGAACGAGCCGGAAGCACGCCCGGGCGGCGTTTTGGCCGGACCGGCGTAGTAAATGATGTGGTCCTTGAAGTACTGCGGCAAGCCCTGGCCGCCGTCCAACCGCTCCTTGAGCTTGGCGTGGGCAATGTCGCGGGCCACGATCAGGGTGCCGCTGAGCAGCAGTCGGGTGGCCACCGGATAGCGGCTGAGGGTGGCGCGGATCTGGTCCATGGGCTGGTCCAGGTCAATGGCCACGGCCTGGCCGGCCGCCGCGGCGGGCTGGGGCAGGAAGCGGGCCGGATCGCGGTCCAATTGCTCCAGAAAGAGCCCGTCGGCCGTGATCTTGGCCTTGATGTTGCGGTCGGCGCTGCAGCTCACGCCGATGCCGATGGGACACGAGGCGCCGTGGCGCGGCAGCCGGATCACGCGCACGTCATGGCAGAAGTATTTGCCGCCGAATTGGGCGCCGATGCCCAGTTCGCGCGAGCGGGCCAGCAGTTCGGCCTCGGTGGCCAGGTCGCGGAAAGCGTGTCCGCCCTCGCCGCCCTGGGTGGGCAGGTGGTCCAGATATTTGGCCGAGGCCAGCTTGACGGTCTTGAGGGTCATCTCGGCCGAGGTGCCGCCGATCACGATGGCCAGGTGATAAGGCGGACAGGCGGCCGTGCCCAGGCTCTTCATTTTGGCGACCAGGAAGGGCACCAGGGCCTGGGGGGTCAGCACGGCCTTGGTCTCCTGGTAGAGATAGGTCTTGTTGGCCGAACCGCCGCCCTTGGCCAGCATCAAAAAGGAGTAGGCCGCGCCGTCCACGGCATATAGCTCGATCTGGGCCGGCAAGTTGCAGCCGGTGTTCTTCTCGGCGTACATCCCCAGGGGCGCGTTCTGGGAGTAGCGCAGGTTGTTGCCGGTGTAGGCCTGATAGACGCCCAGGGACAGAGCCGCCTCGTCTTCGCCGGCGGTCCACACCTGCTGCCCCTTCTTGCCGACGATGATGGCCGTGCCGGTGTCCTGGCACATGGGGAACTCCTCCTCGGCTGCGATCACCGCATTCTTGAGCATCTCCAAGGCCACGAAGCGATCGTTGGCCGAACTTTCGGGATCTTTCAGAATTTGCGCCAATTGCTCCAGGTGGCCGGTGCGGTAGTAAAAAGAGACATCGTGGAAACCCTCCTCGGCCAGCCGGGTCAGCCCTTGGGGGGCCACCTTTACCACCGGTCGTCCTTCGAAGAGGGCCGTGGTGACATGTTCGGCGGTCAAATGGCGGTACGTGGTGTCGTCCGGCCCCATGGGAAACATGGGCTGATAGTAAAACGGGCTCATGCGGCTGCTCCTTGGACTTTGGCTTTGGGCTCCAGACCCTCGGCGATCGCACCCGTGCCAGTGCGAGTGCGGTTGGGTCTAAAAGAGCCCCACTGTAACGAGAAGCGATCGGGCAAGTCAAGCGCGGCCACACCCCAACAGCCCCCGAATGAAATTTATTCTCTATCGCTTCGGCTAATAGATTTTGAACCGGCAGTGATTTCAGCGGGCGTCATCGATATTGAGCAGCCGCAGGAAGTTTTCCACCAAAAGCGGATTGAAGGCCGTGCCGCTGTCCTTGCGCAGGATCTCGACGATCTGGGCATCGGGTTTGGGCTCCTGGTAGGGCCGCTGGCTGCGCATGGCGTCGAAGGCATCGGCGATGGCGATCATCTGACTCACCAGGCTGGGCCGCCATTGGCCCAGGGACGGATAGCCCGAGCCGTCGTAGCGGATATGATGCTCCAGGGCGCCGATGAAGGCCAGCTTGGGTATCCCCTCGATGCGCAGGATCTGCCGGGCGCCGCGCACCGTGTGGCTGCGCATGTGAACCCACTCTTCCTGGGTGAGCTTGCCCGGCTTGTTGAGGATCTCTTCGGGCACGAACACCTTGCCGGCGTCGTGCAACGAGGCGGCGATGCCGATGTCGTGCAGCTTGCGGCCGCCGATCCCGAGGGCCTCGGCCTGGGCCATGGTCAGGATGCAGACATTGACCGCATGGGTGAAGGTGTATTCATCCGAGCTTTTGAGGTGAGCCAGGATTTGCAGAGGAGGCACGTTGCCGGTCATGCCCATGACAAAGGACTGGACAATGCCTTCGAACCCGGAAACCGGGGGGATGTGTGATGCCTTGAGGTTGTGGTAGAGCTCCTTGAGCTGATCCAGGGAGTAATCGCGCACCGGTCCCATGGCCGCAATGCGGTCCTGTATTTCCGGCGGGATGTCCTGAACGGCCGCGGCCGAAGGCGTCACCCGCACCTGAACCTTGCCCAACTGGATGCGGGGCGTACTGCGCACCGTGGTTTGGCCATCGGCCGACAGATCGGCCACCAATTGGGACAGCTCCGCGATCTTCAAGCCGGCGGAAAAGGTGATGCGCTCCACGGCGCCCCGGGCGAGCAGTTGGACGAATTGGGTCACATGCGCGCTGGAGGCGGCCAGGGGCTGGTTGTCCACCACCAGATCCTGATCCACGATCAGAAAGGTGATCTCGGATTTGGCCCGCAGGCATTGGGCCAGTTCGGTATAGGCGCGCTCCAGATAGCGCCGCACCTGGGGATGGTCGGCGGCGTACAAGCGCGCATTGGCGATGGCGGCATTCAGGTAGGCGACCACCCCCACGATGGATGATTGTGCGGGCCGCGGATCGCTCATGCCACACCTACCGGCCGGCCCGGCGCGCTGCGATGGTATCGCTTCATCAGCCGCTCGCAAATGGATGCGATCTCTGAATTTTTTTGGCGCAGCCCCTGGTGGAGCAATTCCCGGACGGCCTCGTAAGGATAGCCTTCCAGGGATTCATAGAGCACGCGTTTTAAGCGCCCCAGCACTTTGGGCGCCAGCGACCAGCGCCGCTCGGCGATATGGGTCAACGCGGCCATGGCCCGCGGATCGCCGATGGCCCCCAGGGTGCGCAGGGCCGCTTCCCGGCGTTCCAAATCCGCCTCCCGGGGTCCGCCGATGCGCTGGGCGATCTCGGCTAAAAGGGGAACGACTTCCTGGACCTTGTACATGCCAGCCAACTGCATGGCCCTGGCCGCCGGCTCGGACCACTCGCCGGCCAGCATCTGGCGCAAATGGGCAATGCCCCAATGATTGTTGAAATTGAGCAGGGTGGCCAAAGCCTCGTGGCGCACCTCGGCATCGGCATGCGCCAGCAGGCCACGGATGCTATCGGCATCCTCTTCGCCGCCGAACAAACGGATGATGACCAACATGCGGCAGACGTAGCGCGGCCGGGGATCGTTCAAGCGTTCCAAGGCCTCCTTGACGGCCAGGGGGGCCGCATGCACCAGGATTCGCATGAGACCGCCCTTGGCATCGAAGGTGGCCTCGGCCCCCAGCAGGTCCAGCGTTTCCACTACGGCGGCTTCGCCCAGCCGCTTGAGAAGGGCCAGGGCTTCATCCGCATTGATGGTGTGGGTGGGGCGGTAAAAAGCGGCGACCGCCTTGGCGGCGAACTCCGGCGAGAGAAAATGCTCATGTACCAGGGCGCTGATCTTGCGTCGCTGGGCATCGTCGGCGTGTGCCGCGCAGGGTTGGACCGCGTCGTAAATCTTGAGCAGCGACCCGAAGGCCCCCAAGGCCACCAGTTCGTCCAGCAGGAAGGTGAGCTGACGGGCCCAGTCCCGATACTCTTCCACGTCGGTGCTGGCATCCATCAACCCATTCAAGGCCCCTGCCACCAAGATAGTGATATGCGGCTCTTCCAGAGAGGCTTCGATGCTCTGCCGCAGATTTTCCATGGGGGCGGTAAGCACCTGGTTCGCGGGCTGTTCCGCGAATTTTTTAAGGATCTGGTCGTAGGCGCCGTCCACGTAAGTCTCGTAGCGCTCGCGCTCGAGCAAGGCGCGCATGCCGGCCTGCAAGTCCCCAAAATCCTTGGCCCAATCGGCCTGCTCGGACTGCTGGTCGAGGATACCCATCTTGCGCACGAAGGCCATCAGGGAGGGCGAGATCTGCTTGCCCCGCGCATTGGCATCGCGCAACATCTCCACCACCAGATCGGCTTGCATGCCGGCCATCGCGGCTTCGAAACCGCCGGCGGCCTCCGGCCGTTCGCACTGGTCAAAGGCGCTGGACAAAAACTGCCGGCGCAGCGCCGGATTCAGCTCCTGAACCAATTGGTGAAAATTGGCCAGGGCGGGGTTGGGGGCCGGCGCGCCCTCACCGGAGGCCGGCGTCCGCGCGGATTCGGCAACCAGATCCTTGTAGTAGGCCATGGCCTGCCAGGCATCCACCTGATTGGTATTGATCAGGTCGGCCATGGCGGCGGGATTGTAGGGTGCCTGGGCGCTTTCGCCGGGAGCATCGCCGGCTGCCAGGGTACCGGCCAGCATGTGGGAGACGAACAGACGCCAAGTGGATTGCGCCGCCGGCGGGTCGGCCGATCGGCGAATTTCCTCTTCGTTGGTGACATGCAGCTTGCTGTAATCCACCGGATGCAGCACGATTCGTGCGAGCGACAAGCCGGCCGCGGCCTTTTCGATGCCCCCTTCGGCCTGGATGCGTTCGGCATCCTGGTTCATCAGTTGCAGCAGCCCCACCAACTCTTCGTCGGTCAGATCGGAATGAAAGGTGACGGCCGCTATGCCGCGGAGCTTCAAGGTCTGGGACAACTCCTTGAAGAGGGCACTCTTGGGGTCCAGGGGGTGGGCGCCGACCATCAATTGATCGGGCAGGACGGTGATCGTGAGCGGCGCAAAGCAACCGGCGGCCTCGCGGATGGTGGTGCACGCCCGTTTCAGGCTGCGCCGCGCCTGTTCGTGATGGGACGGATAGATCAGCATGTTCTTGCGGGCGATATTCAGGTCCATCATCGCGTCGCAGACGGCTTTGAAGCCCTGGGCCGGAGCGTTATCCGCGACCGGATGCGCAGGGACCATAGTCGCTTGCGAGGAGGAGGGCGTGTCCACCATATCAAACACCCAAAATCCTATCCGTCGATATTTCTGCCGCTAAAACAATTAGTTATAAATTATCTCCGCCAAACCATGGGGGGCCGCGGTTCGGCCGGCCACGGGAGGCGATCCGATCTTCCGGGCACCAGACAGCAGCCAAACGGCATAATAGCCGGCTACCGCCGACCCCAGAACTTGGACTCTAGATCGACCAAAACGGTGAAATCTTGAATAAGTTTATTTACGGGCAAACACCTTGGCAGGCGGTGGCTTGGCAGTTCGTGCCGTCCGTGACCATTCGCACGGCGCCGCATCGATCGGTGCGCCAGATGCGGGCGCCCACCGCGGTCAAGCGCGCCGTCACCTCGGGATGGGGGAAATTGAAGCGATTGTCGGCGCCGGCGGAGATCACCGCCTCCCGGGGTTGCACCGCGTCCAGGAAAGCGGGGCTGGACGAGCCGCGACTGCCGTGATGGGGCACCACCAGCACCGTGCTGCGCAACCCCTGGGCACCGTGGCGGCTCATCAATTCCGTCTCCATGCGCGCCGTGATGTCGCCGCTGAAGAGCAAAGCGACCTTGCCCCAAGTCACCCGCGTCACCAGGCAGTTGGCGTTCTCATCGCGCCAGCTTTCAAGCGCCCGGCGCGCCATGAAATCCTCGGGAGGCCCGAGGATCTCGAATTGCACGCCGGCCGTTTCGCTTTGTCGGGGCAGTTTTTCAAAGGCGACATGCCGGGTGCCGCGGGCCGCGATGGTCTCCAGCCATAAGCGGTACCCGGTGCTCGGCGTGGCCTCATGGTTGCTCCACACCTCACCCACCGCGAAAGTGTTCAGAATGAAGATCAACCCGTTCAGGTGGTCGCTGTTGGCGTGGGTAAGGATCACCCGGTCGATGGTCTTGATCTTATTGCGCCACAAGGCGGGCGCCACCACGGATCGGCCCACATCGAAGACGGCGTTGTCACCGAAGCCGCCGCCGTCGATGAGCACCGTGAAGCCTCCGGGCAATTGCAGCAGGTTGGCGCTGCCCTGCCCCACATCCAGGACCGTGACCGTCATCCGCTCCCGGTCGAAGCGCCGCTGCCACCAGTAGGCCGTATCCAGGCCGCCGAGCGCCAGACAGACGGATAGACCGATCCACAATGAGCCCCTTTTTTCGGCCAGCCAAAATACACCCAGGAGCAGAAAGCACAGTCCCAATTCCGGCAGGCTGGGGGTGACCGTGGTGCCGGCGGCCCACGGCCAATGGGCAACGGTTTCCACCAGCAGCACCATCCCATCCAGGCCATAGGCCGCCGACTGCCAGCAGAGCCAGGCGAGCGAGCTGCTCAGGGGCGCGAGCACGATCCCCGCCAAACCGGCCGGAATCGCCAGGCCCGTCAGGGGTACCACCACCAGGTTGGTCAACGGCCCCACCCAGCAAACCTGATTGAAATAGAACATCACCAGGGGGGTGGTGCCCAGGATGGCCCAGATGGAAACCATTGCCATGGCGGTGAATCGCAACCACCAGCGTTGCATCCTGGATTGGGAGTTGTCCGGCGACGTCAGGGCAAAGCGCTGCAGGCCCAAAATGATGGCCAGCACCGAGGCGAACGAGAGCTGGAACGAAATGCTCCACACCTCGGAGGGTGCCGCCACCAGGATCAACAGGGCCGCCATAGCCAGCGAGTTGAGCAGGTCATGGCGCCGGCCGATCCAGAAGGTCAGCAGGAAGGCCAGGCACATGAGCATGGCGCGCTGCACCGAGGGCGTCATGCCCGCCAAGAGACAATAGCCCACCACCGCCGGAAGCGTGCCCAGGGCCGCGGCCTTGCGCACCCACCCCCGTTCGGTGAGCGGCCGGCACCACACCAGCAGCCGGCTCAACAGGCCGAAGGCTGCCAGGGCCACCATGCCGATATTCAGGCCGGAGATGGCGATCACATGGCTGACGCCGGCGCGGCTGAAGGCCTGGTTGAGATCGGCGGGGATGCCGTCGCGCATCCCCAGGGTCAGGGCCGTCAATAGGTTCACCGTGGCCGACGGGTGGTTGGCAAGGGATGCCGCCATGCGCTGCCCCAGAGCTTCCCGCCAGGACTCCAGGCGCCCTTGCCAATTGCCCGCGGTCCCATCCTCACGTCGGATCTCCTCGGCTTGGGCGAACAGGCGCACGCGCACCCCCTGCAAGGCCATGAACCGTTCGTAGTCGAAGCCGCCGAAATTGCAGAAGCTTTTCACGTTCCGCAAGTGGCCGGCGAGCGTCACCCGGTCGCCCGGCCGCAGGGCAGCCATGGCGCCACGGGCGCTGATGCGGATCTTGCCCCGCACCGCCAGCGGCCGTCCGCCCTGGATCAGTTGCCCGGCGTCTATAATAAAGGATTGCTGATGGTCGCCCCCCCGCAGCCATTCACGCACCACGCCGTCGACCTGCCACTTGCCTTGATTGACGTAGTGGACCACGTGGTCCGGCGGCAGGCGCCGCACCAGCCAGGGTTGAATGGAGAGATAACCGCAAACGGCGCAAAAGAGCAGCGGCATCACCAAGAGCCGGCGCCGGTGGCCGGCATACCATGCCAGACAAAGGGCCAGCAGACCGGCGATGGCCAGCGCCAAGGCAAAAAACCCCGGCCAGGCCCCGCCAATCAGAATGCCGGCCGATAGGGCCGCAGCGATGGGAATAAGGGGACGCAAAAAGGTATGGCCTTGAAACGGCTCGCCCGTGGGAGCTTTCATAGTTCTCCGCGATCTATCATCGCCGCGCAACGGGCGCAGCCATATGTACTTTTCAACAATAGACGCGCCTGGGGTACGATCGGGGTAACTATAGTGGATGCAGCGGGAATGAGGCGCGCAGCGCGAGTGAACAGGGGCGCATGGTAGAAAATGAAGTGCGGGGTGTCAAATGGTTTCCTTGGTCCGGCGGCCTTGACCGGCCGGACCGAATCTGGCAGGATGCGCGGCCGGGAGACAAGGGCATGAAGCTGGAACAAATACTTCTCAGCCGGATGGATACCTTCTGCTATTTTATCGGCGACGAGCTCAGCGGCCATGCGGCCCTCATCGATCCGGCCTTCGACGTGCCGCGCATCCTCGAAACGGTGCGCAAAGCCGGCTACAGCGTCACCCATGTGATCAACACCCATCACCATGCCGATCATTCGGCCGGCAATGCCGACGTCATCCGCGCCACCGGCGCCCGACTCTACATCCACACGGCCGATGCCGCAGCCCTTGGCAAGATGACCGGCCGGGCCTTCGCGCGCATGCTGGGCGGCAAAGGCTCGCCCACGGCGGATCGACTGGTGGCCGACGGCGATCGGATCAAGATCGGCGCCACCGAGTTGAAGGTGCTGCACACCCCCGGCCATACCCCGGGATCGATCTGCCTTTATACCGCCGGCCATTGTTTCACCGGCGATACCCTCTTTGTCGGCGCCGTCGGCCGCACCGACCTGGCCGGCGGCAGCGCCAAGCAGTTGCGCGCCTCGATTCAAAACAAGATTTACACCCTGCCGCAGGAAACCATCGTCTGGCCCGGGCACGATTACGGCGACACCCCCTCCTCCACCGTGGCCGATGAAAAGCGTTTCAATCCCTTTACACGTTAAAAATTGAATCGCCGGCGTGTAGGCACGAAGAAAAGAATCCAGCCTGGTAAGCTTACTATACCCCGGTGCGTAAAAGGCTGAACAGCAGCGTCTTTTTCCCTGAAAATGCACGTCCCTGAGTTCGCATCGAATCAATCCCCCATAAAACAGTTGAACATCCGGTAGCTACGGGATATTGTGAAATCCCCTTTGTCGACGGCGGCCTTTAAGGCACCCCAACGAAAGGCCCGCGCAAAACGGCGGAAAAAATCTTATCCTTTAAAGAGGCCATAGCATGTGTGCATCTCCCCATTCGTTTCATATTCCCGTCATGGGTACCGGGTTCACCCTCGATACCCCCTTGCGTGTCGCCCGATACGGCATCTCGTCGGTGATCTCCCTGGTGGACGATGTCATCGTCGAACAGGCACGCAAATATCATTGCCTGAAAAACGGAGAGCCATATGAAGCCATCACCGCATCCCAGCCGGATGCCCGGGCACGACGCATTACGGCCTACCTGAACTTGGTGGACAAGCTCGTTCGGCAACAGGTGCGCGACCTCAGGGCCGCGGCCTTCGACCAGGGCAGCGACATCTGCCGCTATTTCGAGCTGTTGCCGGCCTCTCCGCTCAAGCGGGATTACGAGCATA
>JAKAFO010000208.1 GCA_021819735.1 Deltaproteobacteria bacterium | reverse complement strand
ATCGGCTCCTTGATCTCCAAGGTCCGCCCGGAATTGGGCGTTTGCAAGGGCGTGGGCGTGTGCTGCAGATCGCGCGTCAACGGCAAGCGCATGTTGGTGTAGACGATTCCCCTGGGCCGCACGGCGCAGCCCCAAATGGCGCAAAGCAGGGCCGCCAGCCCCAGACATGCCGCCAGGCGTACGCTCCGCTTGGGCCTCATCCCATCAATCTCCATAAACGACCACGCGCCAGCGAACATACAGACCGAATAAGATCACCAGGTCTTCCTGGTCGGCGTGCTTGAGCACCTTGATGCCGCCGTTGCGCGCCGCGGCTTCGTAACTGGCATCGCCCCAGGCCACCAGCCACAAAATGCTCTTGGCCTCGGCCGTGCCCACCTTGGTTCCCAGATCGGTCTTATCGAGGTTGGTGTCGAAAGGGGTTTTGGTATGCACATAGGCGCAACCGCTCAGGCTCAGGGCGGCGATCAGCATCACCGCGCAATACCACCATTTGAATCGTCGCATGCGAATTTCCTGTCTGGGGTCCACCGCAACGGATGGCCGGTTTGGGGATGGTCCGAAGCGCAATTTCTGACTGCCGTGGTGTAACCGAAAAATGGCCCGAGATCAATCCCGATTGCTTTTCCAAGCCTCTTTTTATAATATCGAACGAATTTCGATAACTTGGCCGTTCACCCGTATGAGCGCACCCTTATGATCGAGTCGTGATGACCAGCAACAACGCCTATCGGAATGCCTTGCGGACCAGCCCCAAACCGCCGTCACTCAAGGTCGCCAATGCCGCCCTGAAGATTCCGCGTTACTACTTCGACCGCCGCGATCACGAGTTGATCCGCCTCATCAACGCCGCCGGCGCCGGCGCCCGGGACTTGCAGTATATCCGCAAACGCTACTACCGCCATTTTCATCCCCACGGCATCAAGGAGATGGCCGAATCGCGCAGCCTGCGCATCGCCTATGCCATGGTCCACCTGCTCACCTCCCTGGAGGTCGGCGGCATGGACGATCGCCTGGACGCCCTGCGTTCGTTGCGCGCCGAGGTGCTCGACACCGCCGAAGGCCCCATGCCCAAGAACACGGCCCGGGTCTTGATGCAGATCATGAAGGAGGCCGTGCGCGCCGGCGATGACCCGCTGCGGCAACTGGAGCTGGTCCACGATTTTCGCATCACGGCCTCGGGCAAGCCGCGCCGGGTGCGCAAGCAACTGCGCAACTACCACTTGCTGGAGATGCCCGAGGAGTGGAACCAGATCTCGTTCGACGACCATGTCCACGACATCAACACCAAGGGCCGCAAATCCTCCACCCACCTGATCATGGACGCCTGGATCAAGGGCATCCGGCGCCTGCGCGTGGTGCACTACAACTACATCGAACCGCGCTTTGCCGCCGAGCTGGCCGAAGCGGCCCGCATCATGGAGATCGACATCCGCATCGGCATCGAGTTTTATACCCGCTTCCGCGGCAAATACATCAACCTGATCTGGGTGCCCCGGGGCTTTCCCGATACCCAGGCCTTCCTGTGCTTCCTGGAAGAACCGGCCGTGGCGGCGTTGATGAACGACGGCCGCCATGCCTCCCAATACCAGCAGGCGCATGTCATGACGCTGCTGGAGGCCTTCAACCAAAGTCACCTCAAGGCGTTGAACGCAAACTTCGGCCTCGATCTGACCCCCCTCGACGCCAAGGAGTTTCTGGCCTTCGTCGGCATGGGCCAAAAATCGGTGCTCCACCTGGAAAAGTTCATCGAAGAGAAGATGCGCGCCGCCCTGCGCGTCAAGGCCGAACAGCTCCGCCAAGCGTATGCCGCGGCCGACGCCGCCGAAGCCAAGCGCATCGAGGCCTGGTTCGAGCGCATGGACCCCTTGGATCTGGAAGCGGTGGTGGCCGATTACCTGAAGCCGGCCAACAACCCCGATATCCCCGACCATTCGGTTCCCAGTGACGACCCCGCGACGCCCGAGTTGCTCAACCTGTCGCCCCCCGACCTGCTGGGCCGCCTGGCCGCCTTGCAGTCCGGCTACCGCATCACCTTGAACCTCTCCCATCTGCAAGTGGCCGATGTGCTCGAACTGCTCTACGATTGCAACGGCATGATCTCCCGGCTGGAGCTGTTCAACCTCAAGGATTGGGCCAACGACCACATGGCGCACATCCCGGCCATCAGCCGCCTGCAAGAAACCATCAACGGCCACAACCCCATCAAGCTCAAACGGCTGATCCTGGAGATCGTGCAACGCGTGGAAGACCGCAAGGACCCCGCCGACGCGGAGCGCTTGACCAAGCTCAGAGCCATATTGCACGATATCGCTTCACTCCAGGCCATGTACCAGGCCAAACCGCTCAAGGCGCGCATCGGCAGCGACTCCACCGGCCGCACGCCGCGCGCCCACGGCATGGGCCTGGCGGTCATCGAAACCCTGCCGCGCCGGGCACGCAAGCAAATTGCCGAAGATATCGGCATCGGCCGCGATCGCCTGCCGATCCACATCGGCGTCTACCGCCGCCATACCTATTTCCCCGGGGCAAACCGAAGTTACAAACCGGAAAAGTGGGGCAAGATCTCGAGAACATCGCTGCCGTGGTGGCTCGGGACCACCCGCCAGGTGGACTGGTATGTGGCGGGCCGGGAGACCCGCATGAGCGATCAGGGCAACGTGGTTACCCTGGGCGGGGTGCGCAAGTCGATGCGCAACGATCTCTCCCTGGTTCCCGCGGGACACAACCCCCGCAAACGCATCCCCCTGCGCCACATCAACTCCCATTTGCGCAACCTGCTCAAGGTGCTGGTCGGCTTCGTGCCGGCCTTCCTCACCTTCTTCCTGACCAAGGAGTGGTGGCTGCTGGCCTATCTGGGGGCCTTCATCTGGTTCGGCATCACCGGCGTGCGCAACATCCTGCAGTCGGTGCTCGGCGGAGGAGGCTTGCGACGCTCACCCATTCTGCGCTGGAACGCCTACGTCAGTTGGGACCGCATCGCCGATTCGCTGCTTTTTACGGGCTTTTCGGTGCCGTTGCTCGACTACCTGACCAAAACCGTGCTGCTCGAACGGGGCCTGGGCATCACCACCGCCAGCGCGCCGGTGCTGCTCTACACCATCATGGCCATCGTCAACGGCCTCTATCTTTCGACCCACAATGCCCTGCGCGGTTTGCCCAAGCAGGTGGTCTTCGCCAACTTCTTCCGCAGCGCCCTGTCGATCCCCATCGCCATCGGGCTGAATCTCGTGGTGGGCCAGATCCTTTCGGCCGCCGCCGTACCGGCCGTCACCGATGTGCTGCAAAAATGGGCGGCCGTCATCTCCAAGGCAGCCTCGGATCTGATGGCCGGCATCATCGAAGGCACCTCGGACCGCTACACCAACATCCGCACGCGCTTTCGCGACTACCGCCAGAAGCTCTCCGAGCTGCTTTCGATCTACGCCCAGCTCGAACTGCTCTTCCCCGAGGCCGATTCCTACGACCTGATGGAGAATGCCGAGCGCTTTCGCCGCAAGGCGCACCTCGAGGCCCGCGACCTGGAGAATGTCATCACGATCCATGCCCTGGATTTGCTTTACTTCTGGATGTACCAGCCCCGGGCACGCAGCGCCCTGGATCAGCTCCTGCGCAACATCAACGAAGAGGAACGGCACCTGCTGGTGACCTCCCAGCTTACGCTGCTCCGCCAGCGCGACATCAGCCAGATGTTCATCGACGGCGTGCTGGGCCACGACTTCGCGCGCGGCCTGGCCTTCTACCTGTCGCGCTATCCCGAATATCTGGAGGCCATGAAGAAGTACGTTTGACGTTAACTGCCGATGGAGGCCGGCAGGCCCGCTGCTTCGATGAGCCCCTTGAGCATCGTCAATCGCTCCTCGTCCGGGGCTTTGCCCTCCTGAAAGGCATAAGGCCTTCCCAGGCTGTTGTGCTTGGATCGCCCGCCCTCGTGATAGGGCAACAGCGATATCTTCTGAACCCCGAGCTGCTTGCCGAGCAGGGCCACGCTGCGGATGTGGTCGGCGGAATCGTTGAATCCGGCAATCAAGGGAACCCGCAGCCAGACCGGGCGCAGGGCCGCGGCCCGGCGCAGGTTGGCCAGAATCGTGGCATTGCCCACGCCCGTGGTGCGCCGGTGCAGCGCCCCATCGAGCTGCTTGATATCGAAGAGAATCACATCGACCCACGCCAGGACCCGTTCCATCTCCTGCCAGGGGGCCTGCCCCGACGTCTCCAGGGCGGTGTGCACGCCTTCCTGCTTGCACGCCGCCATGACGGCGGCGGCAAATGCGCTCTGCATCAGCGGCTCTCCGCCCGAGAGCGTCACGCCGCCCCCCGAGTTCTTGTAGAAGAGCCGGTCCTGCAGAACTTCGGCCACCACCGCCTGGACCGTCATTCGACTTCCGCAGCGTTGCAGGCAATCGTACAGGCAGGCCGCCACGCACTGTAAACAGTTGTCGCATTTGCTGCGGTCGATGGTTCGGCCGGCCGCCCCGAAGGCGATGGCGCCCCGGGGGCAGGCCGGCAGGCAGGCCCGGCAACCCTTGCAGTGGATGTCGCGCACCATCGTCGCCGCGATGGGAATACCCGTAGCGGTCCTTGACGGCCTCCATGGCCGCTTCGCCCCGGGCCTGAACCTCGGCGGCGATCGCATCGGCATAATCGTCATCGTTGCCGAATTTCGGCGCATTGAGGCAGGCCTGGCGAATGTCTTCGCGGCCTTCCCAGTTGCGGTCCATGATGGCGATCAGTTCCGGCAGGGTCACGCGCCGGTCTTCGAAGACCACCTTGCGGATGGCGGTGATGGCATCGGCCACATTGGTCCCGCCGATCACCTGCAGGAAGTGATGGACCATGGACGGATAGACCCATTTGCGGGCCTCCTTGCCCGTTTCGATGCAGCCGTCCATCACCGCCGAGTAGAACGGCCGGGGGCAGAATTCCGTGTAGAGCTCCAGGTTGATGCGCTCCAGTTGTTCGATCTTGGTGGTGAAGAACGTCACCTGTTGGGCATAGGCCGCCAGCACATCTTCCCAGCCGCGGAAGCCGGCCGGGTCGGGCGTCCTGGCCCCGTGCTGCACCCTGGTCCGGGGATCGACGCCCTGATGCAGCGCCCACCAGAGACACTTGGGCAAAACGAAATACCCGCACGACCGGCGCATCATGTTCTTGCCCGGAATTTCGATATAGACGCAACCGGTCACCGCGTAGTTGCGGGCCTCGTCCGCGGGCACCCCCCCAGCGCGCATAGAGCGGCAGCAGCGCTTCGTCGTTGAACAGCGAAGGATAGCCGATGCCGGTTTGATCACCTCCACCGCCTTGGCATAAACCGGCTCGGGCGTGCCCTCGTGAATCCGCAGCACGATGCTGGGCTCGATCAGCTTCAGGCTCTTGGCCGCTTCGAGGGTCAAATAGGTCAGATCGTTGGTGACGTCCTTGCCGTTTTCATCCGTGCCGCCGATGGTGACCGCCTGCAGGGAGGCCACCCCGCCGTACACCGAACTCACCGTGGGAGAGTAAACCAGCCCCAGCTCGTTGAGCTTGATCCACAGCAGTTGCAGGATGCCCAGGGTCTCGTCCCGGGTGATGCGCCCGGCCTTCAGATCCTTTTCGTAATAGGGGCCGAACAGGTGGTCCAGGCGCACGCCGATCCCCAGCGTGGAGTACTCCAGGTAGCGCACCAGATGGATGAAGTAGAAAAACTGGATGGCCTCCACGAAGGTTTGCGGCGGATGGGCCGGCACCCGGCCGCAGGTGCGGGCGATCTCTTCGAGAATTTGCTTGCGGCCGGCGTTGGTTTCGGCGGCCGCCGTTTTCTGGGCCAGCGCCGCATAGCGGCCGGCAAAGGCGATGACCGCCTCCAGCGATATGATGACCGCCTCCAGGAAATGCTTCTGCTCGACGTAATCCACCGGAATCGTGGTGCCGATCTCGGCGATCCGCTGCCGGGCCTCTGCGATCAACCCGTTCAGGCCCACCTTGAACAATTTCTCGTAATTGGGAATGCCCAGCTCGGACAACTGGCTCCAGAGAAAAGTGCCTTCATAGTTCCAATAGGGCTTCAGACTGTCGGGCAAAGCGGCCTGGTGGCGGTCGCTCATGGACTTGCCCTTCCAGTACGCGCACAGCTCGTCCAGCTCCTTGCGGCCGGCCGCGTCCAGCAGGGTCTTGCCGGCCTCGCTGTTGGCCAGGCGCCGGGGGGATTTCCAGTTCTGGTCGATGGGATGATAGATCCCGTTGGGATCGGCGGTCTGGTAGCCGACGACGCGCTCATACTCCCGGATGAAGATCCCCATCTTGTTGAGGACATTGGCCAGGGCCTTGGCCCGGCGCAACACCATGGGCTGACCGTCGGTCTGTTTGAACGACTCGGTCATCAGGCGCGAGCGCTGCAAGTCCAAACGGATTTCCGGCCGGAACATGCCGCGCTTGGAATCGTCATCCACCGTCCCGCGCTTGATGTTGCGGATGCCCCGGCTGACGACTTTCTTGCGTAGTTTTTCGGGTGATAGGGTCTGGCTTTCCAATGGGTGCCTCCTTTGGCAGACGGATCGGCTCGGGTTTTGAAATCATGTCAACGTCAGTTGATCCCGAGATAGCGTGCATGCGATATGCCAGCCGGGGATAATTCATAACCATCCGGTATGTCTTCTAAATCAACAACCGAAGCCGAACCGACGGCGATCCGATTACCAAATGTTGTGATTGGCGCCGACATGTTGTAATGCATTCATAACGAACCGTGGTGGTTCCGATACGGCCACTGAACACCCGAACGGACAAGGCAATGGAAAACGACACGCACCATCGCATCCTGGCAGTCTCGGCCCTGTTCACGGGCAGCTTTTCCATCGATTGGATTCAGGAGCTGACTCGGAATAAGGCCTCCCAAGTGCTGCACAGCCTCGAAGAGGCCGTCCGTGAAGGTTTTGTCCAGCGCGGCGATATCGGTTCGTTCTTCTTCAGCGATGCCAAAGCCCGGCGCCAACTCCAAAACAGCCTGGCCCCCAAAGAAAGAGAAGCGTATCACCGGCGCATCGCCCAGATGTTTATCCAAGAGTTGCCCAATGGCCCGGACAAGCCTGAAATTGTCGCCAGCCATCTGTTGAATGCTTCCCGGAATACCCTGGACGGCTGCCAATGGCTGATGCGCGCCGCCAAAAGCCATCGTTCCCAATACCGCACCGAAGCGGCGCAGCGTTGCTTCATCAAGATCATCGAAGATCTCTCCGGGCGCCCCGAGGCGGGAGCAGACCAACTCTTCTGCGATGCGGCCATCGAATTTTCGAAGCTGAATACGGCCGGCAACGACGTCAAAAGAGTGCTTGCGATTCTCGCGGAAGCCATGCTGCGGGCCAAGAAGATCGGCGACTTGGGGTATCAGGCCACGATTCACATGGGTTTTGCCAAAAACAAATGGCTGCAATCCAAGTACAAAAGCGCCCTGGCGCATTTCGACAGCGCGTGGAAACTGGCCCAGCGCATCGGCGACCCCAAACTCTCGCGCGCCATCGCCAACTTCAAGACATTTCTGCTCTATTGGCAGGGCCTGTTCAAAGCCGCCGTGGGCGACTACGAGCGCACGCACAGCGACGTGGAAAAGTTTCCGCACGCCCGTTTTCCCCTGCTGGCCGCCATGACCGTCGGCACCTGTTACGGCCAGATCGGCCAGGTGACCCAGGGCATCGGCATGCTGGACGCCATTCGCGGGCAGTGCCGCGAGCGCGGCGACGTCGGGCTGGCGGCCCATTCCGGCATCTGCATCGGCGCCACGCTGATCGATATCGGGCGCATCGATGACGCCCTCCGGCACCTGATCCCTTCGGTGGCGGAAGCCGGCAAGCTGCAACCCGACTGGACCACGATCCAGGGCGAGCTGATGCTGGCCTACGCCTACCATCTCAAGGAGCAACCGGAGCGCTGCCTGCGCCACCTCCAACGCTTCTATGCCTTGAGCCGGCAGGTGGATGTTTCGGTGCGGCCCTGGCCCTATCTGATGGCGCTTTGCTGGGCCATGGACGAGGGGCGATTGCCCGCATTGCCGGGCATCTCCATCGCCCGCGAAGTCCAGGAGGCGATCGGCGGCGGGAATATCTTTCTCAAAGGGGTGGCCTTCCGCTTCAAAGCGCTTCTGGAAAAGAGAGCCGCGGTGCCCTATCCGGACATCATCGCCACCCTGAAGCAGTCGGTTCGTTATCTGGAGCTTTCCGGACACGCCATCGAGCTGGCCAAAACGCGCCTCGAACTGGCCCGCCTGTACCTCTTGCAGGGCCATGGGAATCGGGCCCGCGCCGCGGCCGAGGCCGCCGGCCATATCCTCTACCCGCTCAATGAGCAACTGATTCCCGACGATCTGAAGCCCCTGGTGGAAAAATCCAACCTAAGCGACGATTCCTTCACCCAACTGCTGGACGTCCACGAGGTGCTGAGCCGAAAGCAAAACAGCAAAGAAGCCATCCAGTTTATGATTTCCACCGCGAACCGCATCGCGGGAGCCGAACGCGGCGGGATTTTCCTGATCGCCGACCCGCGAGAGAACGGCCGATTGCTTCTCAGAGCCTCCAAAAACCTGACCCAGGAGCAAATCGATCTTCCCGAGTTCACCTCTTCGCTCCAGATGATGGCCGAGGTTGTCGAACACCGCCGTGGAAAGATTCAGGGGGCCGGCGCACGGCGAAACAGCGCCGCGACTGAAGAAGATAAAATTCTATCGCGCATTTGCGTTCCGATCGTCCTGAATGACCAGGCGATGGGCGTGCTCTACCATGACAACCGCCTGCTGAGCAACGCGTTCGACGCATCCCTGCTGAACCGGCTGTCGGCCTTGGCCTGCCCCCTGGCCCTGATTCTCCAAAACGATAGCCTGCTCAAGGAGAACGCGCGCCTGGCAAAGCAAATTACGGCCATCAAAGGCCACTATGAACAACAGCCCTCAGATGGCGCGCCGGCCGCTTCCGGAAGCATCGTGGGTGAAAGCCCGCAAATCCGGAAAGTATTGTCCCAAATCGGCGAGATCGCGCCAACCGACACCACCGTTTTGATACTCGGCGAAACCGGCGTCGGCAAAGAATTGGTGGCCAAAGCCATCTTGAATAACTCCCGCCGGAAGGATCGGCCGTTTATCTCCCTGAACTGCAGCGCCCTTTCGGAAGAACTGATCTACAGCGAGCTTTTCGGACACGAGAAGGGATCGTTCACCGGCGCGGCCCGGCAGCATATCGGCCGGTTCGAAAAAGCCCACAACGGCACGCTGTTTTTAGATGAAATCGGCGATCTGCCGCTGGATATTCAAGTGCGTCTGCTCCGGGTTCTGGAAACCAAGGA
>JAKAFO010000207.1 GCA_021819735.1 Deltaproteobacteria bacterium | reverse complement strand
TCTTCGAGGAAACGATAGAGCGTGGCCCGTCCCACGCCCAGCGTGCGCGCGGCGCGGGCCTTGTTGCCGGCCGTTTTGGCCAGGGCCTCCTGGACGGTCTGGACGTTGAGCTTGCGGCCGCGTTCGGGACGCGGGGCGAGGTTTTGGGTTGAGGCGGGACGCAGTTCCAGGGGCAGGTCGGCCGGCGTGATGGTCTTGTTGTCGCACTTGACCAGGGCGAACTGCACGGCGTTTTGCAGCTCGCGCACGTTGCCGGGCCAGTCGTAGTCCATGAGCAGCGCCATGGCCGCATCCGAGATCTTGGGCGCGGTCTGGCCGGTGCGCTCGGCCACCTGGCGCAGAAAATGGCCGGCCAGCAACGGTACGTCGTTGCGCCGCTCGCGCAGGGGCGGAATGTGGATGGGAATCACGTTGAGACGGTAGAAGAGATCTTCCCGGAAAGTATTCTTCTTCACTTCCGCGCGCAGATCCTTGTTGGTGGCGCTGATCACGCGCACATTGACCGCCACGGTGCGCTCGCCGCCCACCTTTTCGAAACGGCCCTCCTGCAAAAAGCGCAGCAGTTTGACCTGCAGCGGCTTGGGCAGATCGGCCACCTCGTCCAGAAAAACGGTGCCGCCGTCGGCCAGCTCGAAGCGGCCCTTCTTGTCGCGGATGGCGCCCGAGAAGGCCCCTTTGACATGTCCGAACAGTTCGCTTTCGATCAGTCCTTCGGGCAGGGCCCCGCAATTGATGGGCACGAAGGGTGCCCCGCCGCGCCGGCTCTCGTTGTGGATGGCGTTGGCCACCAACTCCTTGCCGGTGCCGGTCTCGCCGGAAATGTGCACCGGAAAGTCGTACTGGGCCACATCCACGATCTGCTGAAACAGGCCGCGCATCTGGCTGTCGGCGCCGATGATGTTGGCGAAACGGGTGGTTTCGCCGCTGCGGCGCTCCAGCTCGCGCAGCACGGTGACATCGCTGAAGGCGGCCAGCACGCCCACCGCTTCACCGGCCTCGTCGCGCATCAGGGTGGCCCGGAATTCGAGGCGCCGGGGCGCGCCCTGCTTGGTGGTGATGCTCAAGGGGTAGGCAATGTTCTCGCGCACGAAGGGCGCACCGTCGCAGAACGAGCAGCGTTGGCCGCAAAAGGGGGCTCCGAAGACATCGTGGCAGTCGTGGCCGACCACCTCCTGGCGTGAAAAACCGGTGATGCGTTCGGCTTCGGCATTGAAGAAGAAAATGCGGCGCCGCAGGTCGTGGGCGATGATGCCCTCGTTGAGGTTGTCCAGAATGCGGATCAGATTTTCCCGGCTGGCAATGGTGTTGACGAGTTTTCTATCCGACATCGCAGATCCCACGCATCTTCGAGTTCCGTTTTCAAGAGGCAAAAACCTATCCGAGTGATGGGTCAAAGTCAATCATCTCATGCGCGTCGCGCGCCGCCGGGATCTGAAATGACGCTTACGGAAGCAGATCGAAGCGACAGGGCAAGGGCCGGCGCAGGGCGATACCCGCCAGATCGATGGCCACATCGTACACCAGGATCTCCACCCCCGCTTCGGCCGCCTGCCGCAGGCTGCGGCCGTAGGCCGGATCGATGGCATCGGCCGGTGCGAAAACCGTTGCATCACCCCTTTGAACGATAAAAAGCATCACTGCCCGGCCGCCGTCGGCCTTGAGGCGCGCCAGGGTCTCCAGGTGCTTCTGGCCGCGCACGGTGCGGGCGTCGGGAAAGCGGGCCAGGCCATCTTCCACCAGGGTGCAGTTTTTGACCTCGATGTAGCAATCGGGCCGTTTCCCGTCGCGGAGCATCAGATCCAGGCGCGTATGGGCATCGACCTTCACCTCGCCCCGGGGCGGTCCATAGCCGGTCAGCTCCGGGATGACGCCGGCGGCGATGGCCTTGGCCGCCAGGCGGTTGGGCACCAGGGTGTTGACCCCCACCAGCGAGGTCGGCATCCGGATCAGCTCCCAGGTGAATTTCAGCTTGCGTTTGGGATCGTCATGACTGGAAAGATAGACCGGCTGCCCCGGCGCGCAACAGGCGGTCATGCTGCCCGAATTGGGGCAATGGGCAGTCACGGCCCGGCCGTCGTCCAATTCCACGTCGGCCAGGAAACGCTTGTAGCGCCGGATCAATCGGCCGCTTACGAGCGGCGGCCATGGAAGCATTGCAGCGGGCTTGTCGTGGGAGCTCATAAGGAGGCTCCTTTACCATCGGGGCCTCATTTTTTCAAAGGGCTGTGGTTAGGCCTTCCCGTCCAGCACCTTGCGCACGGCCACGCCCAGCCGCTCCAGGCTGTAGGGCTTGCGCACGTAGGCACCGGCTCCCAGGGCCAGGATCTGGCGCACCCGGCTGGTCTCGGAAAATCCGCTGGCCACCACCGCCTTTTGCTTGGGGCGCTGCTGGATGATCCGGCGGTAGGTGTCCAGGCCGTCGATGCCGGGGTCCATGATCATGTCCAACACGAGCAGGTCGGCGGCATTGTCGCGCAGGTAGGCGATGGCTGCTTCGCCGCTATTCACCGTTTCGACCCGGTAGCCCAGCTTGCCGAGCAGCACCGTGGCGATCTCGCGCTGCTCACGCACGTCGTCCACCACCAGAATCTTCTCGGTGCCCATGTGCTTTTCGATGACGAAGGTGTTGCTCTTCTCCTGAACCGCGGACCGGGTAATCGGAAAGTAAAGATCGAAGCGCGTGCCGTTGTCTTCGACGCTGCGCAGGTCGATGAACCCCTTGTGGTCCTTGACGGTTCCGGAAACCACGCTCATGCCCAGGCCCGTGCCGCTGCGTCCCATTTTCTTCTTGGTGTAGAACGGCTCGAAGATCTTGGTCATATCCTCCACGCACATACCCGTGCCGTCGTCTTCCACCCGCAACACCGCGTATTCGCCTTCGGCAATGGTCTGGAAACCCACCAGGGGCGCGTCCAGCAAGCGGCGGAAGGTCGAGATCGTCACCTGGCCCTTGTAGCCGATGGCCTCGGCCGCGTTTGAGACCAGGTTCATGAGCGTCTTGGACAAATGGATCTCGGAGCCCAGAATGTTGGGCAGTTCCGGGTCCAACCGGATTTCGAAGCGCACGCTGGAATGAAACTGCTGGATGCGGGCGTGTTCGGCCGACTTCACGTACTCGTCCACAATTTCGTTGAGGTTGACCGCGGTGCGCAGATCGACGCCGCGCCGCGCCAGGGTGAGCATGTCCTGGACAATGGCCGCGGCTTTCTCGCCCGAGGCCTTGACGGCCAGCAGCGGCTTGCGCAAGGTGCTGTCCGGCGGCAGCCCCATGAGCAGCACATCGGGATATCCCACCAGGCCGCCCAGGATATTGTTCAGATCGTGGGCCACGCCGCCGGCCAGGGTGCCGATGGCCTCCATCTTCTGGGCCTGCTCCAGTTGCAGTTGCAGGGTCTTGCGCTCGGAGATGTTGCGGGCGAACGCGCACATGAACTCCTGGCCCTGGAACGCGAGGAAATTGGCAAACACCTCCACCGGGAAGAACTTGCCGTCCTTTCTCAGATGGGTCGATTCGAAAGTGAACGCCGTGCGCTGCCGCACCTTGGCCCACAGGGCCGCCCAGCGCTCCGGGTTCAGGCCGGGATCGATATCTTCGATGGTCATGGCCAGCAGGATCTCGGGCGAGACCCCCAAAGACTCGCCGGCGGCATGGTTGACGTTGACGATATGACCGGAAGCGTCCATCCACAATGCTGCGTCGCCCATGTGATCCACCGAAAACTGGGTGAAGTAGAGCTTTGCATCCCGAGCCTGGATTTCCGATAGCATCTGGTTGAAGCCCCGGAACAGCGTGCCCAGCTCATCACGACTGTCGCTGGTGACGCGCACCGAGTAATCCTTGTCCTGGGAGACTTTGTTCATGACGCCGGTGAGGTTGATGATCGGGCCGGAAATCGTCCGCTGCGTCAGGGTGGAAACGGCATAGGCCACCCCGAAGGAGATGAAGAGCACGATCAGGCTCAGGGCCGCCACCCGTTTCATGTTGCGCACCAGGTCGCTCAGATCCGAGGTGACCTCCACGGCGCCGATAGGCCGCCGGTCCAGCAGGATCGGCGCGATGACCTGCAGTTGGCCGTCGCGGTAGTCATAGCTCAGGTTGAACACCGGTTCGGCGGATTGCAGAACCGGTAGAATGGCCGCGGCCGACAGCGCGTCGCTCCCGCTGTTGGCCACTCGATCGCCGCGGCGGTATTCGGCAAAGGGGGCGCCTTTTTCGTCGTAGATCCGGGCGAAAACGATCTGGGGTTCGGCCGACAAGGCTTTGAGCGTCTCCCCGGCGGCTTCGGCATCATCGAAGGTCAGGGCCGCCACGCAATTGGTGCCCACCACCCGGGCCAGGGAGGAGATGCGCTCCATGGTGCCGTTGCGCGTGGCGAAGAAGGCGCCGCTCACATAGATGGCCAAGGCGAACAGCAGCGCCACCGCGCTGGTGAGCATGCTGATGGCAATCAGCTTGTATTTGATCGACAGGTTTTGGAATCGCATCCTAGTGACTCTCGCTTGCATCGTCCGTGGGCACGATCTTGGCCAGGCGCAGCAAATGGGAGCTGACCTTCAACCCGGCCCGATCGGTGACCTGGGCGTTGATCTCGAAGCGCACCTTGTTCTCCACGGTCATCAGGTGGATCATGCCGCCCCGGCGGGCAAACCCTTCGAATTCTCCCACGGTGAGCACGGGCTTGCCTTTGAGACTGTTCAAGGTTCGCTCCAGCTCCGCGGCGGAGGCCGCGCCGATGAAAAGCACCTGGCACCCTTTGAGCTCCTCCAGGGTAAGGCCGCGCACCACCCGCAACGGCTTGTCCTTGACCGGCTTGCCTTCGATGACCGCGATGTCCGGGCCAAAGGGGTCCCGGCCCAGAATACCGATGGTAAAGCTCTGGGCATCGGCCAGATGGGCATCGGCCGGCCATTCGATGAACTTTGCGAAATTATAGAGGAATGCGGCCTTGATCTGATACTCGCTGGCGGGCGGCGGCTCGGCCATGGCCGGCCCCGCGGCGAACCACAGCATCCAGCCGGCCATCAGCATATATATGGAACGTTTCAGTCGCATCCCAACGGCTCTACCCATGTCACGCGCATGCCTTCTCGAAGCCCATGCCCTGCGCGATTCTCAGAATTGCCACGTCATTTTGACATAAACGCTGCGTTCGATTTCCGCGGGCGTAAATTCGATATATTCGGGTGCATACTCCTGATGCTTCTCCTCCACCAGATTCTGGCCCACCAGGGCCAGTTCCAGCCGAGCCGTGGGCCGCCAGCTCAGGCGCGCATCCAGGGTGATATAATCGGAAATGTCCTGGGCCGGCAGGTCGTCCACGTAACGGCCCCATAGATCCAGGCCCCAATTGCCCGGCAAATCCAGGTAGGAGAGCAAGGAGACCTGGTGGCGCGGCACTTCGCCTTCGGCGTCCTCGCTCGTAGGATCATTGCTGGTGTCATAGTTCTGCAAATGCATTTTCAAATAGGTGTAAGCCGCCTTCAGGCGCCACCACTGCCAGGGCCGGAACTCCAGCGCCAGCTCGGTGCCGTAGGTGTGACCCTTCATTTGGTTGTCCACATACAGAGGCACTACGATATAGGGCGGGGTCCCAATCTCCAGGAACGGGGCGCCCGCTTCGGCGGTGCGCAGCTGGTCATAGTCGTTGTAGAACAACGCCAGGTCCAGGGAGAGGCGCTCCTCAGGCACATAGCGGTAGCCCAACTCGTAAGCGATCAGCTCTTCGGATTCGAAATCCTCGTTGCCGTAAAAGCGGATCAGGGTTTCGGGATTGCCGGGCAACACATAGCGGGTCAAGGTCGTGTCGTGCTCGGCCTGGGAGGGCGTGCGCACCGCCCGGGAGACCGCGCCCCAGAAGGTGTGCTGGCGATGGGCGTTCCACAGCAGGCGGGCGTTGGGCTGCACTTCAAAACCAGTGTAATCGTTCTCTTCGAACTTGCTGCCCAGCAGCAGCGAGAGCTTTTCCGGCCACAAGGCAATCTCGTCCTGCAAGAAAAAGCTGAAAAGCTGATCCTGGCGCTCCTCGTCGCGCATGAACACCGCGGGGCCATTGACCAGATGGGCCTGGGTCAGGCGATACCCGGCGCCCCACATGATCTCCTGGCGCCGGCCCAGGCCGAAGCGGTGCTGGAAATCCAGGTCGAAGGTGTCGCGGGTCTCTTCCAGCAGGACCACGGGCCGTTCGGTGCGATCATAGTAGGTCTGGAAGATAAAATCGGAGCTGGACGAAAGCGTACGCTGCCAGCGGCCCAGCAGGTTGCCGCCGGTAATGGGCACATTGTCCTTGAAATCGGTCAGGTAGGGCGGATCGTAGAGTGGGTAGGTGCCCTGATTGCCCACCCGGCCGTCGTAGTAATCCCCCTGGAAAGTGACGGCATCCCGCGCCGACGCCTGCCAGTCCATGCGGCCGCCGCCCCGGGTCACTTCGAGTTTGTCGTAGTTGTCGTTGCCTTGCAGATCGACGGCATTGTCGCGGTTGAAGTACTTGGCGTAGGCCCGGTAATGGGTCGTGTCGCCCATGGCGCCGCCGTAGCGCAGGCCGCCGAAGCCCTTTTCTTCCGTGCCGAGGCCGGCCGCCAGCAGCCCGCCCTGGGTCTCCTTGGCCGGCTTGGTGATGATGTTGATCACGCCGTTGACCGCGTTGGCCCCCCACAGGCTGGCGCCGGGGCCGCGGATCACCTCGATGCGGGCGATGTCTTCCAGCAGCGTGTCCTGCACGTCCCAGAAGACGCCCGAATAGAGCGGCGAATAGACCGTGCGGCCGTCCATGAGCACCAGCAGCTTGTTGGCGAAGTTGCCGTTGAAGCCCCGGGCCGTGATGGCGTAGCGGTTGGCATCCAGCCGGGCCACTTCGAGGCCCGGTACCATGCGCAGGGCCTCGGCGATGGAAGTGACCCCCGAGCGCCGGATATCTTCGGCCGTGATGACGAAGACCGCCGCGGCCGTGTCGGACAGGCGCTGGGCCTTGCGCGCGACGGTCGTGGTCACTTCCACGGACATGAGATCCTCGATGCTCAGCTCGGTCAGATCCTTGGCCATGGCCTGGGTCGCCTGGGCCACGGGAATGCCGAGCCCGATCAGGAGGCAAAGCCCCAGGGTCGCGCGCCTGAACCAGCCGCCCCATCGCCCGATTCCGTTTTTCAAGTCAATTGTTTGCATGGTTTCTTTCCCTATCACGCAACAGAGTTTCTCTCTGAGGGCGCATTTCTGCCGCATGCGCGGATACTATCTTTTCGGCCGCTTAGCTTCGAATAATTAGAAAATAATGGAGGGGATAGGATCTTCTATCGGGTTTGAAGGTAGCGTTCCAGGCGGGCCAGCCCCTCCTGGATGTTCTCCAGGGAGTTGGCGTAGGAAAAGCGCAGGAAACCTTCGCCGTTAGGTCCGAAATCGATGCCCGGGGTCACGCCCACGTGGGCCTTTTCCAGAATATCGAAGGCCAGGGCATACGAGTCGCCGGACAGGTGGCGGGCATTGACGAAGACATAGAAGGCGCCGGTGGGTTCCACCGCGATTTTAAAGCCGATGCGGCGCAAGCCGTCGATCATGGCCCGCCGGCGCGCGTCGTAGGTGGCCACCATGCGGGCCACATCGGCCTGGGCGCAGGTCAGGGCCGCGATGCCGGCCTTCTGCACGGCGGCGTTGGCCGAGATGAAGAAGTTCTGGTGGATCTTCTGCAACGGCCGGATGAACGCTTTGGGGGCGATGATGTAGCCCAGGCGCAGGCCGGTCATGGCAAAGAGCTTGGAAAAGCCGTTGATCACGAAGGCCCGGTCGCTGAACTCCAGAATGGAGCGCGCCCGGCCTTCGTAGACCAGGCCGTGGTAGATCTCGTCGGAGAGCACCCAGGGGCCCAGGCCGGCCACGGCGGCCATGCGCTCGGGCGAGAGCAGGGTGCCGGTGGGGTTGGCCGGCGAATTGACGAAGATGCACTTGGTGCGGTCGGTGAGCTTGGCCCGGATGGCCTCGGGTCGGTACTGAAAGCCGTCGGCCTCATGCACCGGCACCCTGACGCAGCGGCCCTGGACGAAATTGATGAAATTGGGATAGCAGGCGTAGTGGGGATCGGAGAGGATCACCTCGTCGCCCGGATCGAGCAGGGCCGCGCAGGCCATGAAGATGGCCGGCGAGCTGCCCGAGGTGACCACCACCTGATCCGGGTCCACCGAGACTTTGTAGGTGTCGTGGTAGTAAGCGCAGATGGCCTCGCGCAGCTCCCGCACCCCCAAACTATGGGTGTAGTGGGTGAAGCCGTCGCGCATGGCTTTGGAGACCGCCTCGATGACGCAGGCCGGCGCGTCGAAATCGGGCTCGCCTACCTCCAGGTGGACGACGTCGATGCCCTGGCGCGCCAGCTCGGCGGCTTTTTCCATGACATCCATCACGATGAAGGAGGTCATCTGTTCGAGGCGTTGGGAGATCATGCGCGCTAAACCACTTTATTCAACGGATACTCGATGATGCCTTCCGCCCCCGCCTTGAGCAGTTTGGGAATCAGCTCGCGCACCACGTGGGTGTTGACCACGCTCTCCACGGCGAACCATTGGGACTGGTAGAGCGGCGACACCGTGGGCGCGTTGAGGCTGGGCAGCAGGCCCACCACCGCCTCCAACTGCTCCTTGGAGACGTTCATCTTCAGGCCCACCAGCTTTTCGCCGCGCAGGGCGCCTTGCAGCAGCAGGGCGATCTGCTCGATCTTTTCGCGTTTGGCCGGATCTTTCCAGGCCGTGTGGTTGGCGATGAGCTGGGTGTTGGTCTGCATCAGGTCATAGATGATGCGCAGGCCGTGGGCCTTGATGGTGCTGCCGGTTTCGGTGACTTCGACGATGGCGTCGGCCAGACCCGAGACCACCTTGGCTTCGGTGGCGCCCCAGGAGAACTCCACGGCAACGTCGATGTTGCGCTCGGCGAAGAAGCGCTTGGTAAAACCCACCAGTTCGGTGGAGATCTTCTTGCCTTTCAGGCCTTCCAGGGTGGTGATGCCCGAATCGTAGGGCACGGCCAGCACCCAGCGCGCCGGCCGGGCACTCACCTTGGAGTAGACCAGGTCCTCGACCACGTGTACGTCGGATTGGTTTTCGGCGATCCAGTCCTTGCCGGTCAGGCCGGCATCCAGAGTGCCGTTTTCCACGTAGCGCGACATCTCCTGAGCCCGGCAGATGGCGCACGAGATGGCGTCGTCGTCGATTTCGGGAAAGTAGCTGCGTCCGTTAACGTCAATGGACCAGCCCGAGCGCTTGAACAGGGCGATGGTGGCGTTCTGCAGGCTGCCCTTGGGAACGCCGAGTTTCAAAGGTAATGTCATTTTTTATAAACCTCCTTGGGATCGAACAGGGGCCG
>JAKAFO010000004.1:8365-40373 GCA_021819735.1 Deltaproteobacteria bacterium | reverse complement strand
TGCACGCCAGCGACTGACTGGCAAAGGCCTCGTTGAGTTCAATGGGGCCGATGTCCTTGGGAGTAAGCCCCGTTTTTTGAAACAGCTTCTTGACGGCCGGAATCGGACCGATGCCCATGACGGTCGGATCGCATCCGGCCAGCACACCGATCTTGTACTTGTAGGAATAGCTCAGGCCCAATTCGTCGGCTTTCTTGCGGCTCATCATCAGCAGTGCGCAGGCGCCCTGGGTCAGGGGGGACGCGTTGGCCGCCGTGACATTGCCGTTGGCTTTAAAGTTAGACTGCATGGTGGCCATCTTGGCGCGGTCTACCTTGTCGCGAATCCACTGGTCGTGCTCGACGAGGAAGGGTGTGCCGTCTTCTTTCAGGCCCATGACCGGCACGATTTCGTGTTTGAATTTGCCGGCCTTTTTGGCTTCCGAGGCTTTTTGGTTGGACCAGGCGGCCATGTTGTCCATGTCCTCCCTGGAAATCGACCACTGCTCGGCCACCTTCTCGGCCGTGGCCCCCATCAGAAGATCGGCGCCGTTGTAATACTTCAAAAGCCGGGGCGGAAAATTCATGTTGGCGCCCATGGGCACTTTATCCATGTCTTCCACACCGGCCGCGATCATGATGTCGGTTTCGCCGGTGATGATGGCGCGGGCGGCGTGCATGGTGGCGGACATGCCCGAGGGGCACTGATTGCTGATGCTGTTGGACGGCACCGAGTCGGGCAGACCGGACGCCAGCCAAGCCAAACGACCGATATCGTTCTGCATGCCGGATATATTGGCCGTGCCGCAAAAGACGGCATCCACATCTTCGGGTTTAATTTTTGGGTTTCTTTGGAAAAGGGCCTTGTAAACTTCGGTCAGAAGCTCGTCGGGCCGGATGTTGCGAAACCAGCCTTTGTCTTTGTGGGCCCTGCCGTTGGGGGTTCTGATGCCATCGATGAATACACATTCTTGCATAACATGACTCCTTTAGTTCTTTATACACAAGCTTTCTCGGGCTGTACTTCCTTTTGAATCCGGTCGATGGCCATTTTTCTAAGCAACTTCTTATCGACCTTTTGCACCTCGGTCAGCGGCATGGCATCCACCACGATCACTCTCTTTGGAATAGCGTACCGGGCCGCTCTTTCCCTGAGATATTTGATGATCTCTTCCGAAGTAATTTTCGTTTGGAAGTTCGGTCTGGGTTGAACATAGACGACAACTATCTCGCTGCCTTCTCTTTCGGGATCGGGGACACCGACCGTTGCACCGATTTCGACACCCGGGTGTTCGGCAAGCAGGTCATCGATCTCTCTCGAGTAGACTTTGTAACCGGAAACGATGATCATGTCCTTGGTGCGGTCCACTATATAGAAATAGCCCCGCTCGTCCAGGCGTACGATATCGCTGGTGTGGATGAACCCGTCCTCATCGATACCGTTGCCGGGGGTGGGCCAGTAACCCAGCATGCGCTGGGGGCCGCTTAAAAGCATTTCTCCGCGAATCCCGGCGGCGACTTCCTCCCAGCTCAAGGGGGCGCCCATGGCATCGACGATCTTGATTTCGGTATCGGGAAATGGGATGCCGATGGTGCCGCGCTTTTCGATGCCCGGCTTTTTCTTGCCCGGCTTGTTGCCCCACGAGGTTACGACGGTCAGCAGCGAAAAGAGCCGGGTGGTGACATAGCCCACGACTTTAGGGCCGGCCAGGCGAAGCATTTTGTTCAGCACGGGCTTGACGCCGGGTATACCGAGAAAGAAGCTGTTGATCGTCACTGGAATCCGGCCGCCGAAGAGTCTTACCAAAAACGTGCCGTTCAAATGGGTCACCGGAGACATCTCCGACAACCCATACCCTTCCATGATGCCGCCCTTGGAGACCTTCTCGTACTCCTGCTGGGTGTTGGGCGGCAACGGCGCGGAGCCGGAAAGACCGAGCATGCCGGCGCCCTTGAGCTCCGCATAGCAGAGTTTCATGAACTGCGTGGGCACGCCGATTTGAATGAGCGGGCGGTAATCCTTGATCATTTTAACCATGCCGGCCGTATCGCGCGGATCGTTGATCATGATCTGGTTGTAACCGAACAAGGTCATGGCATGCATGATCATGTGACCATAGGAGTGAAAGAGCGGCAGTCCGAGCAATACCGAGACCGCACCGGCAATGAGTTGCCCGCTCTGCCCCATGGCATGCAGGTTTTGCATGGCATTGGCGTAGATGTTTCGATGGGTGAGCATGCACCCCTTAGGCAAACCGGTGGTGCCACCGGTAAAAAGCAGCGTTTCCAGATCTTTTTCCACATTGTAGTCGTAGTCCGGCGGATCGGCCGGTGTGCGGTCGATCAGATCCTTCATCCAGAACTGGTTGGCACCGCCCAGGTCCGGACGGCTCGTCGGCGGATTATTCGAATAGTCGTTGAGCGTGGTCACCAGCAGCTTTTCGATACTGGAACGCTTCATCACGGCCTTGGCCACATCCAGATATTCATCCAGGCAAATCAAAGCCCGGGGCGTGCCTTGCTCGAACTTATGCTTCAGATTGGCCGGCGGCTCCAGGGGGCTGCTGGGAATCTGCACCAGTCCCGCCCTGGAGATGGCATAATCGGCCACGAAAAACTGAATCGAGGTCGGCAACAGCGTGGCCACGCGATCGCCTTTTTTCAGCCCCATGCGTTGGAGTACGGTGGCGAGCCGATCTACCTCCTGGGCCAGTTGACGGTAGGTGATCTTGAAATGGTTCTGCACCAAGCCGTTGTTTTTGTATTTTTTCGCTGTCCGGTAGAGAATGTCGTAGACGGGTTTGTCCGGGTAAGGACGAAGCGTCTCGGGGATTCCGAGGACACGGTACTCGGCAGACCAGGGATACTTGGGGGATCGCATGCATGTCTCCTTCGGCACCCTATCGCATCAGCAAGAGAAAGCGACAGGTTCACTAATATTCAAGGGCCACGGGATCATAGGATGCCTAGAGCGTTCTTCCTATTGGGCATACATCGGTCGCGTATCACGCGCCGATCCTCGTCAAAAATTGGTTGGAGATGGGGCCGATGGGGTTATCCGATCGGCCCCTATGGGTTCTTCTCTTGTTACTTGAAGGGCGTAATTTAGACTGACATGTCGGTTTTTACATCACGCCCGAGACCCCTGTCAATAGAAAAGTTGGGGTAAAAACAAATGGGGCTCTATTCGGTTCGCGCGCCGCGTAAAGCCCCTGGGATTCATTACCGCTTGGTCACCCTGAGCAATTCCCAACCGCCCCGGTCGCCATCTTCGCGATACAGGTTGGCGGGGTTGGCGGTGCCCACATACAAGCCGGTGGCTTCATCGGCAATCATGTTGCGGAAACCCATGTTGGTGTAATTGCCCAATCCATCGCGGCTCACGCGGCTGGCGGACGAACTGGTCGAGGCAAAACGCCACAGATCGGCACCCCACTCTTCCGGATCCCGGTCGTACCAGTAAGGGATGTAGGTATAGAAGGGCTCTCCGTCATAGACGCCCTGGAGATGTTCCCAATCCAGCCACAGGTAGCCGTGGTCCATGGTGCCCACGAACAATTGATTGTTATAGATCGCCATGGACCAGCAGTAATTGTTGTACTTGTTGCCGAAGCCGGCGGTTCCGTAACGCCCCGAAACGCCACCCATTTTGTTTTTCGCGCTGGCCCAATAGCCGCGCCCGTTACTGTAGACGTAAACCGGCAGCGTCGAGTTGCCGTAAAGCAGTTCGAACGTAGGGCTGGTAGCGCTGAAATTGCTGCCCCTGAAGATGGCCGTCGCGCGCCACGAATTGTTGTAGGTTTCCCACAAGGCATCGTTGCCCGTGATGTTGTATTGCTCGGCGAAAACCCTGGCCGCCTTGCCTTGCACATGCATCGTGCCCCAGTACAGATAACCGCCATACGAGGCCATGGCGCCCATGCCGTAAATGGAAGCATTGAGCGCATCGGGTTCATAGCGATCGGCCTGCCAAACCTTTTTCCAACTGCCGGCATCCGCGGCGGTCAAGCCGGTGGCGGGAACCGTCGGGCTCATCCAGAGTCCGGCCATATAAGCCACATCATTGACGCGGCTGGGCCAGGTGCCGACGAAGATCCGACCATCATGGGCCACGATTTCGCTGGCGGCGCCATCTACAACGCCGACTTCAGCAAAAGTAAAGGGCGCTGCCGCAGTACCGGTCCATCGCAATATCTTGCCGCCGCCGCCCTCGGCACCCACGGCCGCGTAAAGCACATTGTTCAAAACCAGCCATCTGCGGATGTTCTGGAAATCCTTTAAAGTGCCGGCACCCAGGAAAGCGCCGGTGGTCGCATTGAAGGCGAAAAGGTTGATGCCCGCGCCCAGGGCCATGGGACCGCTCAAAAAGACGTAGTTGCCGAAGGTGACGGCCGAGCGCAGGCCGAAAGTGGTCTGGAGCAGCAATTGGGCCTGGGGATTGGCGATCTCCAGGGTCTTGTCGGTCAACACCTTGGTAGCGATGTTGTAGGTATAAATTTTGGGTGGCCGGTAATCGCTGAAGACGGAAGGCACCGTGACCGATGGCATCTGCGTTTTGACGTATTGCCCTTCATTAAATTCACACGTCCACAAACCGTTCCAATAGGATTTTATGTCGACGCCGTTTTCATAGGCGTTGTAGGCATTGATCAGACATAGCATGTTGGCCGCCGTGCCGAACCAGATGTTATCCCCCGCCTTGGTGAGCCCCCACACGTAGGATTGATTGGTCTTCGGTTTTTGATTGCTGCTGCAACTGGAACCGGCGATATAGGCGCCACCGACACCGTTGAAGCACTCATCGACGGGAGCCTTGGCCACGAGCGTGGTGTTGAAAGGCGGGGTGGGGGTTGGCGGTGGGTATGCCATCCCAAAACAAGGCAACGCGCAATACAAGGAGAATCCCAATACGAATAGACTGATGGCCAACTTCTTCATGTGTACCTCCCTCTACTTACTTAAGTGTAGTTGAACACCCCTTTAGGCAACGCAACGAAATCCCCTCCAGACGACTGCGTCTTGCGAAAAAATGTCACCCCCGTCGCACCAATATCCGCGGACTCGTCGGCGGGTCGATGACCGGGGCCGAAGCCCCCACCGAAAGTGCGATCGCCGCATGATGTATCTTCTGGATTTGTAATTTTTATTAACACTATAGCTACTTTATTTTAATGGCCCTATGCTGTCCATCGGGAAAACACTAATAATCCGTCTCAAAAACCCTAAACAGAGACCCATATGTCAGTTTGATAGCTTTAGGGTCAGACCGCCTGAGCCGTCGGGTATCCCTTTTCGATCTTGGCGAATTCAAGGTCCAATTGGTACAAGTACTTTTCCACGGCGGCGGAAGCGCTCGCCCTGCCGCGCGCTTCCAATCCGGCGGTGCTCGGGAGTCGATAGCCCTCCCACAGTGGCGACAGGTCCTTGATCCGGTTTTCCTTGAAAAGTTCGGCGACCGTGTTCAAGAAGACCAGCACCCCGTCTTTTTTGCGCTGGTCGGTGCTCAAAGCGACGTGCGCCTTGCCTTCCAGAATCTGGCCCACCAGTTGGGTCAATACATCGGACGGCCCCACCTCGATGAAGATCCGTACACCATCACGATGCATCTGTTCGATCTGGCGCAGGAAGCGTACCGGTTTTTCGCTATGGACCTTTAGTATCTTGCGCAACAGATCGGGATCGTTATGGACCTTGCGCCCGAACAAGCTGGAGTAAACCTCGAAATCGGCTTTGGCGAAGGGAATCTCTCGCAGGTGTTCGAAGAAATTTTCGGTGACATTGTATGAAAGTGGACAATGGGGCGCTGCCGATATGGGGATCAACCGGCTGTTAATGCCTTGCGCCTGGAACACGTCGTTGGCTTTGGCGATGCCCGCTTTCAAGCCGGACAGAACCGTTTGGCTCCCCCAGTTGTAATTGGCGACCCACACCTGTTCGATGCCGTGCCTGGCGAGTTCGGCTTTTATTCGGTCAGCGGATTCGGGCACCACCAAGATGCATCCCCGAGTGGCTTGGGGACACGCAACGCCCATATCTCCCCGCAAACGGATCGCCTTGAGCATATCTTCGCTGGAAATGACATGTGCCGCCCGCAACGCGGCGATATCGCCGAAACTATGCGATCCGACCGCATCCGGTCGGACCCCCATTTCTTCCAGCAGATTCAAAATCGCCTCGCCGGCCACGGCAATCGATGGGCTGGCCCACTCCGCCCCGCAGAGCTCCAGGAAAGCCCATTTCTTCTCTTCTTCGCTCATCGATTCGGGCGGGAAAACCATCTCCGTGATGCTCTTGGCGCCGAAACGCATGCGGCCCAGGGTGTCCCAGGCGCGACGCGCGGCCGGAAAGGCATCCGCCAGGGCCTTGCCCATGTTCAGGTACTGGGACCCTTGTCCCGGGAAGAGGAAAGCCATTTGGGCGCCGGTCTCGCCGGCGCCGTAAAAAAGCCCGGCGGCGGGGAAAGAAAAACCGTCCTGGGGCCGGTCGCCGATCATTTTGCGCATTTGCGCCATTTTTTTGCGCAGATCGCCTTCACCGTAGGCGGTCAGCGCGACGCGCAACCGGCTCGGCCGGCCGTCGAATTGCCGGTAACTGTCGTAGGCCAGTTGCTTGAGCAAGCCGTTTCCCTCGGAAGCCGCTTCCAAAGCCTTCAACCAATGCGCCAGCCGTTCCAGCAGATCGGTGGTCGTATCGGCCCCCAAGACCACCAGTTCCGCAAGATGATAACCGCGCGGCTTCGATTCCAGTAATTGTCTGGCTTTCATGGTCATCTCCCCCTCTCCCTTCTTGAGGATGGGTCAGCCCCACCCTCTCAAGCCTGCTTCCGCTGCCGGTACAGGTCCGGGTCCACCACACGCACCATGTGCGCCACGTTCAGCCGGTTCTCCAGAAAAGCATTGACCCGCTCGGCCTGGTTCCAGGGATCGGCTATGACTTCGTTATAGTGAACGTAAAGCACATTCAGGTGGCTTTGCTTCGCGATCCATTTATAGGTGGCCGCCAGATACGCCTCGTATTTGGCCGCCATGAGCGCATCGGGAATCCGGTCGTCGGTCACGCCCCGCCGCTTGAGCATCTTTTGCTGGGATGCCAGGATTTCGGGCATGTGCCGGCGCATGAAAATCACATGATAATAAAGATCCTTGGGCAGCGCCGGCAGCAGGGCCGAAATGGCTTTGATGGCTTTGCCCTTTTCGTTCCTCAGCCACGTGGCGTCCTGTTCGATTTGTTTGATCTTCTCCAACTCGTAATAGCCGTTGGGATTGTCCTCGTTGGCCGTGCGGATATTGTCGGTGTAGATGGGCATGCCGCCGGCGTCCAACATGCGCATCATCATACTGGTGCCCGAGCGCGGCAGACCGGAAACCAGCACGAGGCTGTCAAGCCACTTGGGCGGTCGGAGCGGTTGCATGGGCTGCATAATGAACCTCGCAGGGCGCTGCCTTGGCGATTTTAAACAGAAAGGCGCCCAGGCTGTTGACGAAGTTATCCGGCATTCTGGCCGGGAACAGGTGACAGGCTTTGGGAATGACTTCCTGGGTGCAGTTGGGCAGATGATCGCGCAGATACTCCGAAATCGGGATCAGGGGCGAATACTCCCCGTAGAGCGCCAACGTCGGCTGGGTCACCGTGCGGATACATGCCTCGGTCAGGCCGGCCAGGTCGCGAACGTCTTTTTTAATCGTGGTCTCTTCCAGCAGCCGTAAAACCCCTTTACCTTTCACGGCCATCCCCTTGCGCAAGCCGAATTGGTTGAGATCGCTGTCGCCGATTTCTTTCTTGGCGTTTTTCAAGCGGTACTCCAGGTAGAAGATGTCCTGGCCCCGCACCATTTCCGGCAGCCTGGGATCGATCTCCCGCAGCATATCGTCGCGCTGCTGGCGGAAGGACCATTTGTCCAGGTCGATGAGATGGCGCAAGGCCGGCACATTGCCCTCGGCCATGACGATGCCGGCGACTCTCTCGGGATAAAGATAGGCCGTATGCAAGGCCACCAACCCCCCCAGGCTGTGCCCGGCCAGAAAGGCTTTTTGCACGCCGACGGCCTCGAGCAAGGCGTTCAAATCCGCTGACAGATCCTTGGACGTATAGCCGCTTTTCACAAAATCGCTGTAGCCGTGCCCGCGCAGATCGTAGACCGTGACGCGGAAATCGCTTTTCAGCGCGGCCAGGGCCTTATTGGCATGCCAGAAAGAGATATTGCCGCCCATGCCGTGAATCAGCACCACGTCGGGGCCGCTGCCTTGCTGCATATAGTGATGTTTGATGCCGTTGACGGTGACGAAGGGCATTGCTTTTCTCCTTATGCCAGATATCCCAATCCCTTGAGCCGCTTGACGATCAGGTCCATATCCTCCTCGTCCATTTCCAGGGAGGCGGCGGCTTGCTGCTCGAAACTCGGCGCGGCGTCATCGATCGCCACGGGCCGCGCCGCCAGGGACTCCTTACGTAACATCTCCGCGGGCACGCGACCTTCATAGGCCGCCGGGATGGCCAGGCCCAGGCTGTGGAGCATGGCCGGGGCCACATCCAAAATATTCAGAGGCTCCAGTTGCAGGCCGGATTGGATGTCGGGCCCCTTGGCCATGAAGACGCCCATGGGGTAGTGCACGCCGATGCATTCCCGGCGCGGCTTGACGATTCGATCCGACTTGACCGTGGAGACCAGGCCGTTGTCCCACAGTCTCACGGTCAGGTCCGGCGCCAGTTCGCAACCGTCGAAAGCCTCCTCCCGGGTCCATATCCGCGTAACCACCGGTTGGCCCGTGCGCGGGTGGCGCAGGCTGAGCAACTGCTCGCGCAAGACGTTCACGAAGGTGTCGTAATCTTCGGGCGCGATGCCGGTGCGGCTGTTCTTGCCGGCGACGTTGATGGTGATGCCGTTGCTGCTGGGCGTGTTGACATAGGCCAGGGTCTGCTCCCAATCCAGGATGTTGCCGTGATTGCGCACCGCCTCCATGGAGACATCGCCGGCACCGTCCTGGTCGCTCACGGCCCGCTCGGACCATTTCAGATGGCCCAACCGCTCCAGGAAGGTGTTCAAATAGAAGCACTCCTGGCTGGGGCCGAAACCGTGATCGGAGACGATGAAGATATTGGCCTCCGGCCCGGCGTCGGCCGCCATGCGGGCGATCATGCCGTCCAGGGCCCGGTAGTGGCCTTCCAGGACGCCGCGGATCTGGCGGTCCTGTTCGCTCCAGTTCGCCGGGAAGCATTGGGGGTCCAGCAGCCGGTAAAAGACATGCTGCAAGCGGTCCGGGCTGTCCAGCACCAGCGCGCTCAGATCGCAGGGGTCCGTGCGGGTCAGGTGGCCCAGCACCAGCAGCCACTGTTCATCCTTATAGGTGTGGTATTTGATCCAGCCTTCGGACTCGGTGAAAGAACAGCCCTGCACCACCTTTTCCTCCAGACCGAAGTCATGGGCGATGATCTTCAGATCGAAGCCGGGGATGGCTTTCAAGGTATCCATCAAGTCCCCCGGCGAACAACTGTGCCGCAGGTGGCGCCAGGTCACGAAACCCGGAATGCTGTACCCTTTGATGGGCAGCGGCGGGGCCATCACCGGAAAGTTCAGATTGATGGCGCTCAACCCCTGGTGCATCAAATGGGTCCAGATGCTTTCGCATTTGAGCTGCTTGGTGCTGACAAACCGCAGAAAGCGACTGCCCGGCGACTCGGGGCGGAAGAAATCCAGAATGCCGTGTTGGGCCGGGCTGCGGCCGGTCATAATGGTGGTCCAGGCCGGCGGGGTGATGGGCGGAATGGTCGATTGCAGTTCGGCGCGCACCCCTTGGGCCACGAATTGCCTCAAAAACGGCATGTGGCCGGCTTCCATGAGCGGATCGAGAATGGAAAAAGTAGCGCCGTCCAGGCCGATCATCAATGTCGTTCGTCCGTTTTTGGTCATGGTTGGGCCTCGAAGTGGTCGAAGATCAGATCCACGATATCCGCGATGCGAATGTCCGATTTATTCTTCTGCGACAATTCGGTGTAGTATTCGGTAAAGGGAAAGGTCTGGCCGTAATGTTCTTCCAGGAATTCGCCCAGCACCACCACATCGATGGACTCCAGGCCCAGATCCTGCAGCAAGGTGGTGTCGAGGGTGATCTCGCCGGAGTATTCCCAATCTTCGCCGACACGTTCCAGGGTCGCTAAGATATCTTTGAATATGGTCGCCTTGTCCGGTCTAGTCATTCTGTGCTCTCTCCCGTTTGATAGTTTCCGCCCCCGGGTTCACGCGGGCGGCCGCGAACTGCTCCGTATGCGAGATGGTCAGGGACAACGGCCGGTCGAGCTCGGAAAGGCCATCGCCCTTGGGAATAAGATGTCCATCGATTTCTTCGATCTCGATATCCGCGGGGAATACTTCCAGGCGGTTATACTGCTTCAAAAAGAGGCGCACGGCCTCTTTGGCGGCCATGCGTTCGGTGAGCCAGCGATCGGCTTCGGCTTCGTCGCGGGACAATTTCTCTTTGTAGACCCGACGCTCGGCGCGGTTCAGGAAGATCATGCCGAGGCCCTGTTTCCAGATGGTGCGGTTCAGTTCGGGATAATTTGCGATCCGGCAGGTGAAAGCCCCGGATCGCTTGCGATCCTTCTCGGCCGTTACCGGTTGTCCGATGGCGTTGGCCTTGGGGAATCGGCAGAAGTGGTAGAACTCCAACGGCAAGGCGAAGCGCCGGTGGGTCCAGCCCTGGACCGTCAGCCATTGGCGGCCGTCGCTGGCCGTCATCTTGATGTCGGCGCGCACACAGTGGTCGTCGATGTCGCCGATGCGCACACGGCATTTGAGCAATTTTCCCGGCCGTGGCGGGTCGGAGAAAAAACGGATATGCTGCACGCCCGCCGGAAAGGTGATGAACTTTTCGCCCAGGCTGATCTGGGCCCAATGCCCCACCAATTGGGCACACGCATCCAGCAAGAGCGGGTTGAGCAGCAGCCGGGGGGCGCGGATGTCGGCAAACAGGTCGTTGTCGGCCGGCGCCCGCAGATAGACCTCTACTTCCCTTGGGCCCACCTGGGTCCAGCCGGCGATCACCTGGAAGCGCGGTCCGTGCGCCATGTACTTGGCGGCGTAGATCTCCCGGGCGCGCGCGGCGGCCTCGGGCGTAATGTGCTCGGCGTTGACCGGTTCGCCCACGGCCGAGGGCGGATACTGGGTGCCGAATACGGCGCTGGCTTCCGCCGAGGCCATGCCGAAGGCCGGAGCGAACAAGCGGGCCTGGACGTCGCCGCCCGCAGCTTGCCTGGCCTGGACCTCCAGCGTGGTGGCGCCCGCTTCGGGCACCTCGACCCAGCGGTTGGCGCGGCCGTTCTTTACTTCCAGCAGCATCTGCCCCGGGTGCAGGAGCGACGCGGCTTCGGCCATGATCTCCAGGTTGAGGGTCATGGGCGTGATGATCAGGGGCAGCAGGCCGGGGTCCCGGTCGGAAATCGGCCGGCTGCCGACCATGGGATGGTCTTCCAGGAAGCGCTCTTTTTTCAAATCGATGTCGCATTGCACCCGGCACGCCTGGCGCGGCGAGAGCGAGATGACCCGCCGCGCAAAAGGCCGCTCGGTCACGGGCTGCGCCGAGCGCGGCGCGCGCCAGGCGGTCATGACCTGCTTTTGCAGGGCCAGAAACTGGGCCATGTTGTCCATATAGCGCTGCATGACGTCAGCTTTGGGCGACACGGCGGCCGGCTGGGGCACGGCAACGGTGGCATGCTTGCCTGGGTCGGCCTCGGCCTGCAACGCCGCCGGTGCCTGGGGTTCGGCTTTGGGCGATGCTGCCGCGGGGAGCGGTGGATTGAAATGCTTTTGCAGGCTCGCCAGGGTCGGCTCGGGCAGCGTCAACTCCCGCAGCCCCAGTTCCATGAAAACCGTGCCGGCTTTGGGCTTGGGCTTGGCAGCGTCCGGCGATAGTTCCTGGACCGCGGCCCAGGGCAGCGGATCGTAGGCATCCAAATTCACGGGCACATGCTGGGCCACCAGCATGCCCAGCAGATGACACAACTGGCCGATGCCCGAGCGCCGGCTGTTGTTGGCGGCCACGGTCATGAACGGCTTGCCGCGCAAGGTGTCGTCCACGAAGCCGGACAAATTGGTTCCGGGTCCGACTTCGATGAAAATTCGGGCGCCGTCGCGGTGCATGGCCTCCACCGTGCTTCTGAAATTGAGCCGCTGGAGCCAGTAGTCGGTCATCAGGCGCACGATCTCCGGCGCCTGGTCGGGATACGGCGCCGCGGTCGTGGCCGAATAGGCCGGCACTCGCGGGGCATGCACCGCCATGCGCGCATAGGTCTGGAACAAAGGTTCGGCCTGGGGCGCGGCCAGGGCGGTATGATGGACTTCCCGGGACGGCAGGTCGGTGAAGAGAATGCTGCGGGCCTTCAACTGCGCCTTCAATTGGGCCACGGCCGCCGCTTCGCCCACCACCACCACCTGGTGGGGGCAGTTGTCGTTGGAAATGTAGATCGCCCCGCCGAGCCCTTCCACCATGGGCCGGATCTTGTCGAAGCGGCCGGAAACGGCCATCATAGCGGTCTCCTGGGGATGGCGGTGGGCGGCGTAGATGCCGGCGATGCGCTCCTGGTGGCGGTACAACTCCTCTATTGCCAGGATGCCCGAAGCGATCCAGGCGCAATACTCTCCGGCGCTGTGGCCCACGATCATGTCCGGCTGCACCCCAAAGCGCGCCAGCAGGGCTTGCATGGCCAGGCTGGCGGCCAGAATGGCCTGCAGGCCGCTGTCCACCTTCCAGAATTGGGCGCCCAGCGTCTCCATTTCGCAGGACGTAAGCAATGTGGCCGGGAAGATAAATTGGCTGGGCTGCAAGGCACTTTTTTGGGAACGGGACAGGATCGCCGCATCCACAGCTTCGAAGACCGCCCGCACTTCCGGAAAGACCAGGCACAGGTCCAGCAGCATATTGGCGTAGGGCGAACCTTCGCCCGGGAACATGAAGGCGATCTTGGCCTGGGAGCCCAACGGCGCGGCGAAGTAGTAAATCCCCTTGACGTCCTTGATCTTCTTGCAGTCGCCGGTTTGCAGCTTTTGCATGGCATAGCCCAGCTTGCGCGAGAGATCTTCGGGACCTTCGGCGATGACGGCCAACCGATGCGCCGCGGGGCGGAATGCACGTACGATGTCCCGGGACCAGGCCAGCCAATCCAGCGAAGTATTGCTTTGCAAATACGCCAGGGCCGTTGCGCAGGCCTGGACCAGGGCGGCCTGGCTATCACCCGCGAAGAGGAACAGGGCCGCATCCCAGGCCGGATGGCAAGTTTCGGGAACCGCGGCCGAATACTCCTCGAGCACCACGTGGGCGTTGACGCCGCCGAAACCGAAGGCATTCACGCCGGCCCGGCGCGGCACATCGGGCGCCATGCGGAACCAGGGCCGGGTGGCGGTGTTGATGTAAAAGGGCGTCGTTTCCAATTCGAATTTGGGGTTGGGGGCCTCGCAGTGCAGCGTAGGCGGCAGCACCTTGTGGTAAAGGGCCAGCACGGCCTTGATCAAGCCGGCGATGCCGGCGGCCGGCATGGCGTGGCCGATCATGGACTTGACGCTGCCCAGGGCGCACGAGCGGGCCAGGGTGTCGGGTTTGGCGCCGAAGACCGTCTTCAGGGATTCCACCTCGGCCGTGTCGCCCACGAGGGTGGCGGTCCCATGGGCTTCGATCAGGCCGATGGTCTGGGGCAAAACACCGGCCGCCGCATAGGCGCGCCGCACGGCCAGGGCTTCGCCCGCCACGCGGGGGGCCGCCACGCTGCCGCCTCGGCCATCGCTGGAGCTGCCCACGCCGCGGATTAAGGCGTAGATCCGGTTGCCGTCGCGCTCGGCGTCGGACAGACGCTTGAGGACTACGATGCCGACCCCTTCGCCGGGCAGCAGGCCATCGGCATTTTGGTCGAAAGGCCGGATGCACTCTTTGCGGGACATGGCGCCCAGGGCGCAAAACACGCTTAAAAACGGAATGGTATTGAAGACGTGGACCCCGCCGGCCAGGGCCAGATCGGAGCGTCCGGAGCGCAAATTGGCCACGGCGATGTCCACGGCAAACAGGGACGAGGCGCAGGCCGCGTCGATGGTGTAGTTGGGTCCCATGAACCCCAGCCGGTTGGAGACCCGGCCGGCCGTGATGTTGGGCATGACCGAGGCGGCGGTGTCGGCTTCGAACGGCAGCAGGGAGGCCAGCAGCCCGTCCCTGAGGCCTCGGAGCGCCTCGGTGTTCATGCCCGGGTGCAGTTGGCCCACCAGGTTGACGGTCTGCTCCACGATCAAGGTGCGCTGCAAGAGATTGAAACCACCGGCGCTCAGGTAGGCTCCCCGGCCCAGAATGAAATCGGTGCGCTCCAAGGCCGGATCGTTTTGGATGCCGGCGTCGCGCATGGCCGCCGCGGCGGTCTTCAACACCAGAAACTGGTCGGGCTCGCCGCCCGCCACGGCCGACGGCATAACGCCCAACTCGGCCGCCTCGAAGGCCAGGGGGCCGTCCAGGTAACCGCCGCGCCGGGCATAGAGCTTGGTGCCGTCCTGGGGGTCGTAGAAGCGCGACGCATCCCAACGATCGGCCGGCGCGTCGGCGATGGCATCCACCTTATTGATGATGTTGTGCCAATAGGTGGTCAGGTCGGGCGCCTTGGGAAACGTACAGGCCATGCCGACGATGGCGATTGCCTCGTTCTTGGGCGCCGATTTTTCAGGGCTATGTCCACTATCCATGGTTTGCATCACTTCTGCGCCAAACGGTTCAACTCCGTCGATCCGATGATCTCCAAGCCCTGGATCCAGGCAAACAATTGACCGTCGTTTTTCACGAAATAGAGTTCGGCTTCCTTGATCCCCTTGCTTTCCGGCGATCCGACATGCACCTCGCAGCGCAGCGGCCCGTCACCCGGCGCTCGATCGTACTGCACGTACTTTTTGATGCGCGACGGCAGGGGCATGATGTCGAAGCGGCGGCGGGCCCATAAACCCACCAGTTGCAGGCCGCTGTCGATCACCAGCGGGTCCACCAGCCAGGCGTGCCGGCCGCAGACCCCCTGGATAAATCCTTCCGGCCGGGACGGCTTGAGCTGCCCCACGATACCGTCGCGGCCGATGGCCTGGACCGCTTCGATGCCCTGCCAGAGCGGACCGTGGAACAGATGTTGCCGGTAGGCCTCGCCCACGGAAAGGCCAAAAGGTTCGGCCTCGCGCAACTCGATGGCCACGTGCGGTCGGAAGGTGCGCGCCTCCTTGCCCAGTTCGAGCCGCGCCTCGTAGTAGACGCACTGCTCCTTGTGCGGATTGCGGATCTGGGCCTTGAGCACGATGCGCTCCCGGCCTTTCATCTGGGGGGTGATCGCGATGTGGATGTGCTCCGCGCCGTTGCCCACGATGATCCCTTTGAAGACTTTCAGGTCGCTGAGGCTCTTGAGGTAGTAATCGGGGTAGCGGTAAGCCGCCGCTTCGGCCATCATCTCCATGGCCATGGCCATGGGCAGCACCGGACGGCCGTCGAGTTTGTGATCCAACAGGTAGATATCGCGCTCCGGGGCCAGATGGCGCAATACGTCCACCTGGCCGTCGAGGCGGGGCTTGAAGTTGGCATTGGCGAAGAACAGCGGCAGTCGTTCGGCCCCCTTGGCCGGGAAGAGCGTTTTCTGGCGGTCGTCCCAGCCGCCGAAGACCACTTCGGCGTCGGCCTGGGTCCCATGGGCGATCTCATCGATGCAGCGCGCCACGCCGATCTCCGGCGGAATCAGGTAGATGCCGCTCTCTTCGAACTTGCGCCGCAGCTCGGCCGAAACCATGCCGTGACTCTCCCAGGGGCCCCACATCAACGAGACCACCCGGCCCGGCCAGCGCCGGTTGAGGTAGAGCGCGCACTTGCTGAGCACCTCGTTGGCGGCGGCGTAATCGGCCTGGCCGAGGTTGCCGAAGCGGCCGGCCACCGAGGAGAAGAGCCCCACGAAGCGCAACTGGTCGGCGCGCAGCTTGCGGCTCAGAATAAAAAGGCTGTCGGCTTTGGTATCCAGCACCCGGTCGAAGGAGGCCACATCCTTGTCCCGCACCATCTTGTCTTCGATCAGGCCCGCGCCGTGCAGCACGCCGTCGATGCGGCCGAACTCGGCGTAGATGCCGTCGAGCACCCGGCCGAAGGCTGCTTCGTCGGTGACATCGGCCGCGTAGTAGCGCACCTTGGCGCCGGTGGCCGCGATCTGGGAGAGGGTCCGGCGCACTTCACGCTGATGGATCAGACGGGTGTAGGCGCGCTCGACTTCCACCGGCTTGACGTTCTTATTTTGCGCTTTGAGGCCCTGGGCCAGAAGGGCCTTCAACTGCTTGGGATCGTCAATGCCGGCGGTTTGCTCCTCCTCCGTCTCGGACAGCGGCGTGCGGCCCACTAGCAGCAGGGTCGGTCGATAGCGCCGGGCCAACTCCAGGGCGACATTGGCCGTGATGCCCCGGGCACCGCCGGTGACCAGCAGGCGCCACTGCGAATCGATGCTCAGCAGCGCTGTCTGCCCCGATTCGATCGTCGCGGGCTGCACATCCAGCACCAGGCGGCGGCCGGCCCGGTAGCCCACCTCGACTTGGGCGCTGGCGGTCAGGAACTCGTCCCGGATGCGCGCCGCCAGGGTCTGGAGCGCTTCGCCCAATTCCAGGTCCACGGCGCGCACATTGAGGCCGGGGATCTCCAGGGCCGCGCTCTTCAGAAAACCGCTGACGCCGCCGCTGCCCGGGAAGAAGGTGCATGCCTGGTCGCCGTCGGCCGCGCGGCCGTAGGCACCGCCCATGGCGGTGACAGCCACCAGGCTGGCATCTCCGCCCTGGACCGCCGCGGTGAGATCGTCGGCCAGCAGTTTGGTCAGGTAGAAAAGGCTCTTGATCTCCAGGGCCAGCCGCTGCTTCCAGTCGGCCAGTTGCATGTTTTCCATAGCCGGGGCCGGGGCCAGGGGCACCAGGTGCAGCAATCCCACGGGCGCCCCTTGCTTGCGGATCTCCTCGATGGTCGCCTTGAGCTGATCGTAGGCGGTAAGATCGACCCCATGGGCCTGTTCGGCGCCATCGCGGAAAGCCGGCCCATGCACGAGCCGCACCGGCTGGATGCCGGCGGCCCTCAACTCGGCCACCACCGCGGCGGCCAAGGGATCATCGGGCATCTGGGTGACCACCACGCGCTTGCCGTCGAAGGGTTTGGCGGGCGGCACCATCAACGGCTGCTCGCGTTCCACTAGGGTGAAGCGTCGGATCTGTTCGACTGCCCGGCGCTCGATCAGGTCCCGGGCCACGGGGGCCGCGGCCATCCACGCCAGGGTGTGTTCCACGCACCGGGCCGCCCGCCCCGCTTCCACGTCGGCCTCCGGCACGGCCCCGCAGGCCCGGCCCACGGCGGCAACAAAGGCCGTCAGCAGACGGGACTTTCCGGCCGGGTCCAGGTCCAGGTCGGCCTCCCATTCCAGATCGGGCGCCAGGGTCTCCCTGGGGTAGCCCGTGTACTCCTGAATCAACTCATAGAGCAGGCCTTGCAGGGCTTGGGGCGTCAGGGCCTCGGCCACCGTGGCGCCTGCCGGCGCGGCCGTCGGCGCCGCCGGCTGGGGCGCGGTCGCACGCTGCTCGGCCCGGCGTTCCGGCGCATGGCAAGGCCCCTCGCATGCCGTGGCCGATGCGCTCAGCAGCAGATCGATGCGGGCCACGATCTCCCCCAGGGTGACGCTGGCCGCCAATTGGGCCACCTCGGCATCGGGCAGCGTCAACTGCTGCTTTTCCAAAGCCGCCAGGAAGTGCTCCATGATCTGCACACGCTTGATGGAATCGATGCCCAGATCCGCCTCGATCTCCAGCTTCAGATCCAGCATCTCAGCCGGGTAGCCGCTCAAGTCGCTGACGATGCCCAGCAGCATGGCCTTGGCGTCCAGAGCAGGGGCCATGGGCTGAACGAGTGTTGCCGGCGGGGCGGTCACGGGCTGTGCCGCCGGCCGGGCCGTGTGCGCCTGGAGCAGGGCTTGCAGCTTTTCGACGATTGCGCCCAGGGTGATGCTGCCGGCGATGGCGGCCAGCTCCTCGTTGGGCAGTTTGATGCCGGCGGCGTCCAGGCTCGCCACCAGCTCTTCGGTAATCTGCACGCGCTTGATCGAGTCGATGCCCAGATCCGCTTCGATCTCCAGCTTCAGGTCCAGCATCTCGCTGGGATAGCCGGTGCGCTCGCTGACGATGCGCAGCAAGGTTGTGGCAAGATCGAAGCCGACGGGCGCCGCTGGCGCGGCTGCCGATGGCTGCGCCGATTGCGCCGGCTGTGTCTGAATGAGCACCTGGAGCTTGGTAATGATGTCGCCCAGGGTAACGCTGCCGGCCACGGCGGCCAGCTCTTCATTGGGCAGTTTGATGCCGACGGCCTCCAGGCTCGCCACCAGCTCTTCGGTAATCTGCACGCGTTTGATGGAATCGATGCCCAGATCCGCTTCGATCTCCAGCTTCAGGTCCAGCATCTCGCCGGGGTAGCCGGTGCGATCGCTGACGATTTTCAGCAGCACGGCGCTCAGATCGAAGCGCTGCTCCGGCGCGGGGGCCGTCGCCGCTTCCTCGCGCACGGCCGCGGGCGGCGGCGGAACCGGGGCCGAAGGGCTGTCCCATGCTGGAGCAGGCTCGAACCGCAGCGGCTCGGCCGGCACCGCGGACGGGTTCAGGAGCGGGGCGGCGGCGAACGCCGCGCCGACGGCATCCAGGCCGGTGCCCTCACCCGCGCCCAAATAGGCCGTCATGACCGCTTTCTGGGTCTCCAGGAACTGGCTCATCAGCTCTTGAAATTTGACCATGACCGTGACGTCGGGCATGGCTCCATGAACAGCAGGAGCGGGCTTGAAAGTTTCCATGGTCTCACCGCCGAAGGATGGTGTGTGGGGAGTTTCTGGGGTTAGGGCGATTTGCGGCAGCGGTTCGGGCGTCGCCGGCCCATCGTCGGCAAAGCGGATGGGGCGCGGCGGGTGGATGTGGGCGCGGGCCGCCTGGGCGGCGGGGCGCACCCCGCCCTGGCCGATGATGTAAGCGGTTTTGGAAAGTACCGCCGAGCCTTGGGCCGTCAGCCGCTCCAGATCCAGCCGGCGCACGCCGCGTCCGGTAAAGAGCGGTTCGAGCGTCAGGGGGGTGCCCAAAACCGCCAGGCGGCCCAGGGCATGCTGCAACTGGGTCAGCGCAGCTTGGCCTTTGATATCGGTGCAGATGGCGGCATGCGGTTTTCCGTCCAGAATCCGGTCGATCAGATGGGTCAGGACATTACCGGCGCCCACTTCCACGAAAATCCGCGCGCCGGCCGCGTACATGGCCTCGACCTCATCCACGAAACGCACCGGTCGGGCCAACTGTTCCACCAGCAGGTTGCGGATGGCCTCCGCCGCTTCCGGGAAAAGGCCGGCGGTCGTATTGCTGAACACCGGGATGTGGGCCGGCCGGAACTCGAATTGGCCGAAGAACTCGGCCAGACGGCTCTGGGCGCCGGCCACGATCGGGCTGTGGAAGGCACAGGCCACGGGAATCGGCACGCACGAAAGTTTTTTCCGGGAGAGCCGCTCGATGGCCTGGCGCACGCCGGCCGACGTGCCGCTGATGACCGTCTGGCGCGGTCCGTTGAGATTGGCGATCCACACCTGGTCCAGGCCGGCGATCGCGTCGGCCACCGCTTCTTCGGGGGCCTTGACCGCCGCCATGGTACCCGGCTCGGGCTGGGAGGCCTGCAGGATGAAACGGCCGCGAGCCTCGGAGATCAGCGCCAGGGCCTTTTCATCCAACACGCCGGCCGCAAAGAGAGCCACATACTCGCCGTAGCTGTGGCCGGCGGTCATGGCCGGCCGCAGGCCCAGGAGCGCCAGCAAGCGCAGCATGGCGGCATCGGCGGCACCCATGGCCGGCTGGGCCACGAAGGTCTGGGTCAGGGCGCGCTCGACGCTTTTCTGCTCTTCGCTCTTAAAAAGATCGGGCGGATAGATATAGCGGCTCAAGGGTTTGGGCAACTGCTCGGCCAGGTGGGCATCGAAGCGTTCGAATACCGCGCGCACCTCGGCGAAGGCCACGGCCAGCGATTTGAGCATGCCCGGGTATTGGGAGCCCTGTCCCGGGAAAACGAAGGCGATCCGGTCGGCCGCGAGGGGCGCTCCCGCTTCGAAGTAAATGCCGGCTGCGGCCGCAGCGCCCGAATCCAACATGGTCACGGCGCTTTCCAGCTTGGCGGCCAGATCCGGAAGCGAAGCGGCCACCACAGCCAGGCGCACCCCGTCCTCTTTTTGGGAGCTGTATTCACCGGCCAGGGTAAAGGCCAGGTCTTTCAAGGCACAAACGGCGCCGGCCCGCAGTTGCCGGAGCAACGCGGCGATCTTTTGGCGCAGCGCCTCCCGGCCGTCGGCCTTGAACAGCAGCAGCTCGCTATCCCAGGTCGCCACGGGCGCGAGCGCCGGGCGGCCGCCGGCCTCGGCCGGGGCCTCTTCCAGCACCGCATGAAAATTGGTGCCGCCGAAACCGAAGGCGCTCACGCCGGCCCGCCGCGGGTGCCGGCCGTCGACGATCCAGGGCCGGGTGCGGGTGTTGAGGTAAAGGGGGTTGTCCGGACCGTCCAGGTCGGCGATGGGGGTTTCGACGCCTACGGTGGGCGGCAGGACTTTGTGGTGCAGGGCCAGGACGGCCTTGATCAAAGCGGCAATGCCCGCGGCGCATTTGGCATGGCCGATCTGGGACTTGACCGAACCCACGGCGCAGCTTCGGGCCTCGGCCGCCTGCCGGCTGAAGAACTGTTTAAGGGCCGCGGCTTCGGCCAGGTCGCCCACTTTGGTGGCCGTGCCATGGGCCTCGATGAGCCCCACGGTGCGGGGGTCGATGCCCGCGTTGCGGTAGGCGCGCGTCAAAACCAGGTGTTGTCCGTCGGCACTGGGAGCCGTCAGGCTCTTGGCCCGGCCGTCGCTGGAGGCGGCGATGCCTTTGATCACGGCATACACCCGGTCGCCGTCCCGGCGGGCATCGGCCAAACGCTTGAGGATCACCGTGGCCACCGTCTCGCCCAACACCAGACCGTCGGCCTGTTCGTCGAAGGGCCGGCTCACGCCCTTGGGAGACAGTGCCCCCACCACGGAAAAGCAACTGTAGGCAAAGGGCCCCATCAAGGTATCGGCGCCGCCCACGATGGCCAGGTCGCTTTCGCCGCTGCGCAACTCCATGATGCCGGCCCGCAGGGCAGCCAGGGCCGAGGCGCAGGCGGCATCGATGGTGCAACTGGTGCCGCCCAGATTGAAGCGGTTGGCCACCCGGCCGGCGATGATGTTGGTGATCACGCCGGTGAAGACATCCGGGTCCCATTCCGGCACGCCGGGCTTCATCCGGGATAGGATCTCGGCCGCGCTGGGACCGAAATAGTGCGGCATCAAGGCGCGGAAGCTGAACATCTGCCCCAGGTCGTTCTCCCCGGCCCCGGCGCCGATGAACACCGAGGTGCGCTCGCGGTCAAAGGGCCGCTCCTGGTAGCCCGCATCGGCCAGAGCCAAGCGCGTGCTCTCGAGCACCAGCAACTGCACGGTTTCGACCGAGGTCAACGTCTTGGGGGGAATGCCGAAAAGCAGTGGATCGAACACCGTCTCGGGCAGAAATCCGCCCCAGCGGGAAACGACCTTGTCCGGTGCCTGGGGATCGCTATCGTAATAGAGCCGCCAATCCCAGCGCCGGGCGGGAATCTCGCTGAAGGCCACATGACGGCGCAGGATGTTGTGCCAATAAGTATCCACATCCGGTGCGTCGGGGAAAAACCCGGCCATGCCGATGATGGCGATGTCCGAAGACGCTTCAGCTTTGAGGAGAGCCCGGTCGGTCATGTTCGTTCCTTATCGGCGTGGATACTTTTACATGCGCTAACGGTGTCGGTATTCCTTACATCCCGCTTCGATGTTAATCGTACACATGCTAAAAGCCGATCCACCAACCCCTCCATCGTGGGGTTCAAACCCTTTGGGAAACGCCACTGAAGCCATTGAAAAAGCTGTCGGCGATTACCTATCTACTAGTTGAGTCTGTGTCCGTCGTATCGCGTCAGAGGCCGCCGTATCGAAGCCAATGCGGCAGCCAAACTCGCGGGGGGAATTTCTAAAAACCGGGAAAAAAATCCTTTCTATTCGTACCGCAGCGCCTCTATGGGATCGAGGCGCGCGGCTTTGCGCGCGGGAAAGTAACCAAAGACGATTCCCACGGCGCCGGAAAAGAGAAACGCGGCCACCACGATACCCGTATTCAAGACAAAGGGCATCTGGAGCAGATGGGCTCCCAAGGCCGCCATGCCCAGTCCCACGGCGATGCCGATCAGCCCGCCGAATGAGGCGAGGGCCACCGCTTCCACCAGGAACTGCATCAACACCTGGCGCTCCCGGGCCCCGATGGCCAGCCGGGTGCCGATTTCACGGGTGCGTTCGGTAACCGACACCAGCATGATGTTCATGATACCGATGCCTCCCACCAGGAGACTCACGGCGGCAACCGCGCCCAGCAGGGCGGTGAGAACCTTGGTGGTGCTGGTCATGGTATCGATGATCTCTTTCATGTCGTGAACATTGAAGTCATCTTCCTGGACGCCGCCCAGGTTGCGGCGCGCGCGCATCAGGGTTTCGATGTCGGCCTTGACCTTTTGGGTGGAAACACCGTCCAAGGCCGACACGATAATGCTGCCCACATCGACGTTGCCGGCGATGCGCCGCTGAAACGTACGGATGGGGATCAAGACAAAGTCATCCTGGTCCGTGCCGAAGCTGGATTGCCCCTTGGCCTCCAGAAGGCCGACCACGCGGAAGGAGGTTTTGCCCATGCGGATGTTCTGGCCCAGAGACTCTTGCTTGCCGAATAGGGTTTTGCGCACCGTTTCGCCCAGCAGACAGACCGACTGCCCGGAACGCTCTTCGTTTTCGGTAAACGAGCGGCCGCGGGCGACTTTCCAGTCTCGCACCTTCAAATATTCGAGCGTGCTGCCGGTAATGCTGGTGGACTTGTTGGCACTGCCGAAGATAACCTGCATGGGTTTGATCGAGACCGGCGCCACCGCCTGGAGCCCAGATACGCCCTGGGCAATGGCTGTGGCGTCCTCCATTTTGAAGGCCGGCGCATCGCTGCGTACGCCGCCGGTCCGCCGGAAGGCTTGCCCGACCCGCACCTGAAGCAGGTTGCTGCCCAGCTTGGAAATGTCATCGGTGACCTTGGCCGTGGCGCCGCCGCCCAGGGTGACCATGACGATCACGGCCGCCACCCCGATGACGATGCCCAGCACGGTCAGCGACGAGCGCAGGACGTTGCGCCGAATCTCGCGTTGGGCCAACAGGAAGGTTTCAATCAACATGGGCGTCGCTGCTCCGGATCATCCTTCAAAAGGTCTGTACCCATTCGATCTGCCCGTCCACAAAGTGGACCTGGCGCCGAGCATAGGCCGCCATGTCGGCTTCATGGGTCACCATGACGATGGTCAAGCGCCTTTCCCGGTTCAAGCGCACGATCAGCTCCATGATCTCCTTGCTGCGGGCCGAGTCCAGGTTGCCGGTGGGTTCGTCGGCCAACAATAACTGCGGTTCGGAGACGATGGCCCGGGCGATGGCCACGCGCTGCATCTGGCCGCCCGACAGCTCGCTGGGGGTATGGTGTTCCCAACCGTTCAACCCCACGGATGCCAGGGCCTGGCGCGCCTTTTCCTTGCGCTGCTTGACCGGCAGCCCTCTGTAGATCAGGGGCAACTCCACATTTTCCAGGGCCGAGGTGCGTTGGAGCAGGTTAAATCCCTGGAAAACGAAGCCCAGGTAGTGCCGGCGCAACAGGGCGCGCTGATCGCGGGCCAGGCGGCCCACATCCACGCCTTCGAAGAAGTAGTTTCCGGCCGTGGGCGTATCCAGGCATCCGAGAATGTTCATGCAGGTGGATTTACCCGAACCGCTGTGTCCCATGACCGCCACGAAATCCCCCCGGTTCACGCGCAGATCGATGCCTTTGAGGGCTTGCACGGCCGCCTGGCCCTTGCCGTACACCTTGGTCACGCCCCGCAGCTCGATCAGGGAACTGGAGTGGACCACCGCCGGGCGCACGCTTTGCAGCTCGGCAGGATTGATTCCAGGTTTCCATGCATTCAACTGCAGCATCCGAGCACTCCCTATCCTGCCTGGGCCACATCCACGACCACTTGCATGCCAGGCGACAGTTCACTCTCTTTAACGACGGTCAGGATGCCATCGCTTTGGCCGGTGGTCACCACAAAGGGGATCAACTGTTGGTCCTTGAGGACCCATACCCGCGTGTGGGCGATTTTGCCGACGCTCACCTGGCCTTGAGCGCTATTGGCGCGTTTGAACAGCATGGCGTATAGCCCGCGGCGTTGGCCCGACTCCTGGGCCTCCTCCTTGGGGGTGAAGCGCAGGGCCGCATTGGGTATCAAGATCTGGTCGTCAATTCTTTTGGCCACGATCTTGGCCGTGGCCGTCATGCCCGGCCGCAGCACCAGGTCGGAATTATCCACATATAATAAGGTGGTATAGGTGACGACCCCGTTGGTGACCTGGGAACCATAGCGCAACTGGGCGATGCGCGCATCGAAGGTGCGTCCGGGATAGGCCTCCACCGTGAAGGTCGCGTTCTGCCCTTCGCGCACGATGCCCACGTCCGCCTCGTCCACATCCACTTGCAATTTCATCTTGGTTAAATCTTCGGCCAGCGTAAAGAGCACCGGCGCCTGGAGCGTAGCGGCCACCGTCTGGCCCGGGTCCACTTTACGGCTCAGAATGATGCCGTTGACCGGCGAGTAGATAATGGTGTTGGCGAGGTTGGTTTCGTCGATCTTGAGTCGCGCGTGGGCCTGTTGAATGGCCGCCTGGGCAGCGTTGGCGTCGGCCTTGGCGCGACTCAGGTCGGCCTCGGCAATCTCCAACTCCCCAAGCGAGGGCGCCTTGCCGCCGGAGAGCTTGTGGGCTTTTTGCAGGCGCGTCAGATTCTGGCCTTTGAGCATCAGGGTCGCCTTGGCTTGCAGGGCCTTGGCTTCGGCCGACGCCAGGGCGGCCTTAGATTCCATGGCAGCGGCCTCGAATTTGGTATTGTCCAGGCGGGCCAGGGGTTGCCCCACCTTGACGCGGTCGTTGAAATCCACCTCGACGCTCTGGATGATGCCCGACAGCTCGCTGCCCACCTCCACTGTATTGGTGGGGGCCAGGTTGCCCGTGGCGGTCACGAGAACCGTCAAATCGCCGCGCACCACTGGTTCGGTCTTGTAGTCCAGGGGCTGCCGGCCATTGCCACCCATACCCTTGGGAACCACCGCCAAAGCAGCCAGCAGGCCGAGCACCGCCACAGCCGACGCCAGAATCCAACGCCGCCCGCGCCGCTTTTCCCGCGGCTGGTTCTGGTCGATTCCCAGAACATCGGTAATCTCTTTGCCGGCGCTATTTGCTTGCATTTTCTTTATTCCCCACGGTTTTTACGCCGGCGTTCGGCACCGCGCCGCTCTGGACGGTCCAACCGCCGCCCAAGGATTTATACAGCCGCACCAGGTTGGTGGTTACCGTTCCCTCGCTTTGGGCCAATTGATCTTCATAGGAAAGCATGGCTTGCTGGGCAATCAGCACAACGCTGAAGTCCACCAGGCCCGCCTCGTACTGGTTGCGGGCCAGGAAGAACGCCTGGCTGGCCGCCCGGGTGGCCGTTACCAGCGAATCGCGCCGCTGCTGCTCGCCCACATAACTGGCCATGGCGCTTTCGGATTCCTCCAGAGCGCCCAGCACCGTGGATTGATATTGCTTTAGCGCCTGCTCCTGGCGGGCTTCCTGGACGTCGATGTTGCGCAACACCGCCCCGCCCCTGAAAATGGCCCAGCTTACGTTCGGGCCCCAGACCCAACCCAAGCTATCCCCCTCGAAGAGCGTGTCGGATTCCAGGGATTGATACCCAATGGTGCCGACGAGGCTGAAGCGGGGATAGAGGTCGGCCTTGGCGACGCCGATGCGGGCGGTCTGGGCCGCCAGTTGGCGTTCGGCCCGGCGCACATCCGGCCGGTTGCGCAACGTTTCGGCCGGCACACCCACCGCCACGCTTTTGGGCGGCACCGGCACCGGGGCTTTGGGCATCAATTCTTTATGCATGGCTCCGGGGTACCCTCCCAGCAGGGTGGCCATGCGGTTCATGGCCGATTCCAGCCTGGTCGTCAAAACCGGGATCTGGCTGCGGGTACCATCTAATAGATACAGGGCGCCTTGCACGGCCAGTTCATCGGTCAGCCCGGCTTTGAAGCGCGATTGGGTGAGCTGATAGGTTTCGTCCAGGACTTTGACATTGGCTTCGGCCACCTCGATGCGGGACTGCAAGGTGCGCACGTCCACATAATTCAACGCGGTTTCGGCCAGCAAGGATACCAGAACACCGTTGAGATCCTCCTGGGAGGCAGCCAGGTCGGCATCAGCCGCCTCCACCGAGCGACGCACGCCGCCGAAAACATCGATCTCCCAGCCGGCATCCAATGTGGCCGAATAAAGTTCGCTGTCTCTGTCACCAAAAGGGGTGGTACTTTCGCTGGTGCGGGTCTTCGTATAGGAGCCATTGGCATCCACCACCGGAAAATAAGCGGCCTGACTGATCCCTCGGCGGGCGCGCGCTTCCCGGACCCTTGCCTGGGCGGTTTGCAGGTCCAGGTTGCCTCGGACGGCCCTTTCCATGATGTCGGTCAGCAGCGGATCGTTGAGGGTTGTCCACCACCGGGCCAGCATTTCGGGCGCCACCGGGGCAGGCTGCAATCCATCTTCCAGGGAAGCATGCCAGGCATTGGGCGGGGACAGTTCGGGTTTAGTATAATCGGGTCCGACCGATGCACAGGCATTTAGCCCCAGAGTCAGTATCATCATCGAGCGCAGGGCGTGGATACAGGCCGACCTTCGGAGAGATAGCATCTTCCTGCCGGGATCATTCATTCTTGCCTCACGAGACGCCTAAGGGTCTTGCAAACGGTCCGATGAAGTCACCGCGCGCACGCGGCGGCAGCATGACCACAATGGTCATGAATTCAAATTTTTTGAATGAAAATGAAGCCTAACAAAATTGCTCAGGCAAACTGACCCGCAGGAAACCAATCAGCGTTATGTTCTCAAAGCACCCAGCATTTTCTTACTACAATACTGACACATCAGTTCGCAACTAAAAAACCGATCCGCATCCGCAAATTAAATTCCGCTTTTTCCAGGGCCTCAACGCTGACTTCACGACTGGTCTCCGATGCCAGTTCTTCCATTAAGCACTTTTCTGAACCATGAACCTCGTTTACGGTCCATGATGATTAAAAATTTCTGAACGATGTTACAATCTGTAACATACATACTACACGCTACCGGCCATTGGCAACTAGGGGAATTACCAAATCGCGAAGTCCAAAAACCTGCCCCCTCCAAACCCCTTGGGAGGTTCTCCCGAGCGGGGTATCAAAAAAAATCGTGACAAACCTTTCCTTCCGGAGGGAAAGGTTTATCACGAATAGAGGGCCGGGAGCATCGATCGGCGGTCGGCTTATCCCATGCATGGGACATGGGGCTCCTGGCCCCCGGGAGGGTCTTTTACATGTTCCTCAGGGACCTTGATGACGAATCACAGTTACTTAGTCTATTTCTCTAACAAACACTTACATTATTATTTTTTGTAATTCCCTACTACGCATCGATCCTTTTGGCAATTAGGAAAACCACTATAAAGTCTATGCGCGGAACCTATTTTGCCTGGATTAACGGAGGACGATCGTTGGGAAGGCATCATCAGCCGGTGGGTTCAAGCCCTCAGCCCGCTCTGCCCAACTGTCAGATGAAATCTGAATGACGGAAATATAATTGGAAATAAAAATTATTGTTTGACGAACTTGCCCTGCAACAACATACGCGTGATGGTGCAAGACTGTTCGATGGCCGGCAGCGTTGAACGACCACCGATAATCGCACTGTACAGCAATGCGCCGCCGGTGAAGACGATCATCTCGGCCACTTCGCGCACCGGTGCAGGTAATTTAAGACGCCCTTTGGCGATCTGATCGCTCAGATGAAGGGTGGTCGCCTCTATGATGCGGCCATGGGCGCTGCGCGGATCGTTGGTTTGAATGCGGATCGCCGTCTTGGGATTGTCATAAATAAAGCGTCGCATGGGCTCAAAGGTACCCAAGGCGGTCATGAAGCGACGATGAACGCCGACCACATGTTCCACGCCGCCCCCCGGCGTTTCCTTGATGGCGTCATCGAAGGTGGGTTTGGCGAACGACCATAGGACCTCTTCTACCAGCCGGTCCTTGCTTTCGACCCAGCGGTAGAGGGTCACGCGGCTTACCCCCACGCCCTTGGCCAAATCCCCAATGGAGATCCGTTTGCCTTCCAACCAGAATTTGCGGGCCAGTTTAAAAACATCCAGGGGTGTCGCCTGGGGACGGTCGGGATTGGCCAATGCTTTCACCAGCGGGATCTCTTTTTTTTTGCTGCTTTTTGAAGTCATTTGAAAACCTACCTGCTCTGTTCTTTTTTCATTAACAGCAAATTAAGCCTGGGATTGATCTTTGCAACAATATGTAACAAGAAAGCTTATGCGCACAATGCTTACCTCACCGCCATGATGTTACACAAGAAAAATTTGAGCCATCGCCGAGTTTCAATCGCTTGCCGCGAAACGGCCGTCCGAGCGCATCTGCTTTGCCTGACGCATTTTTCCAGCGAGCCAGCCAACGGAAGTAACCATCGGCGAGTCGAAGTCGGGCACGAAAGGCTTGATGTCCAGCAAGGGCGTTCCATCCAGCACATCGATGTTGCCCACGAATAGTTTGTTGCCTTCTCTGCTCAACAAAGGAACCACCGAAAGACCGATGGGATTGGGCCTGCGTGGGGCGCGAGTGGCAAAGAGTCCGTGCGCTCGGTCGTCCAGAAAGGGTTTGACTTTAAGGTCGAAGCCCCTGACGCGATGAAATTGGTAGATCAGAATGAGGTGCGAAAACCCTTCGATATCTTCCAAGCCATCGGCATAGGCCGCTTCCAAGACCACGGTGCCCTGGGTCGTTCCGTCGCCGATGGGTTGAATCGGCATATCTTCGATGCTCCGATAGGGACTGTGGATGGTGCCGATGGGATGCAGGCTAATGATGCTCATGCTTGATATTCTCCAACGCTTCTTCGACCGTCTTTCGGATCTCCACCAGACGTTCCGGCGAGACGGCCTCGAAACGCAACACGAGCACGGGCTGGGTATTGGAAGCGCGCACCAGGCCCCAGCCGCCGTCGAAGAGCACCCGGGCGCCATCGATATCGATCACCTTTTCCCGCTTGGAGAAATATTCGGTGACCCGGGCCACCACGTCGAACTTGATGTCGTCGGGACAATCGACCCGGATTTCGGGCGTATTGAAGGTTTGGGGGACGTCGGATAGCAGCTCTCCGATGGTTTTGTCTTCGTCGGCCAGAATTTCGAGCAAACGGCAAGCGGCGTAGGTGGCATCGTCATAGCCGAAATAGCGGTCGGCGAAGAAGAGATGGCCGCTCATTTCTCCGGCCAATTCGGCATGACTTTCCTTCATCTTCTGTTTGATCATGGAGTGACCGGTTTTATACATGACCGCCCGGCCGCCGTGCTTGGCGATGTCGTCATACAAAGTTTGGGAGCATTTGACTTCGGAAATGATCGTGGCGCCGGGCTTGCGCGCCAAAATCTCGCGGCTGAAGAGAATCATCAACTGGTCGCCGTAGATCAGGCGGCCGTCGGCATCCACGACACCGAGACGATCGCCGTCGCCGTCAAAACCCAGCCCCACGTCCAATTGCTTCTCTTTGACCAAGGCCACTAGGTCCGCCATGTTGTCCGCCACGGTGGGATCGGCCTCATGATGCGGAAAGGTGCCGTCCATTTCGGTATACAGCTCGTGCAGCTCGCAGCCCAGATTGGCGATCACCGGCACGGCCGTCAGGCCGGCCGTGCCGTTGCCGGCATCGATTGCCACCCGCAAGGGGCGCGACAGCGCGATGTTCTCCACCAGGTAATCCACATAATCCGGAAGAATTTCATAGCTCTCGACGCTGCCCTGGCCGGTCACGAAATCCTGGGCCTGGATCAACTCGCGGATCTGCTGGATCTGCTCGCCAAAGACCGAGTCCACGCCGCTGCAGATCTTGAAGCCGTTGTATTCGGGCGGGTTATGGCTGGCCGTGACCATGACGCAGCCCTCGGTCTTGAGATGACGGATGGCGAAGTACGCCACCGGCGTGGGACACACGCCGATATCCACCACTTGGCAGCCGCTGGCCAGCAAGCCTTCCGTGAGCCGCTGGGCATAGTCGTCCGAAGTCAAGCGGCAATCGCGTCCCACGGCGATCAGCCGCCGGCCTTGCCGACTCAGATAGGTGCCGATGCCCCGGCCCAGCAGGACCACATCGGCCTCATTCAGATCTTTGCCGGCAATACCGCGGATATCGTACTGCCGGAAGATTTCGGGATTCAGCATGGTTTTCTCCTTGGGTGCCGATGGATAATTTTGTTTTTATGTAACAGATGCGCGCGGGTAATGCAAAGCAACTAATGTAACACCTCGATACTACCCTTTGACTACCGCCAGCGGTTTCAGCCGGGCCACTTTCCGGGATATGCCGGCTTCGTGCACCACATCCACCACCTGGGAGACATCCTTGTAGGCTTCGGGCATCTCTTCGGCCAACGTCGAACGGCCGGACCAGCGCACCAGCACGCCTCGATCCTCCAATTCCCGGGCAATGGAGCGCCCCTTGGCTTGGCGCAAGGCCGCCTTGCGGCCGAGCACCCGCCCGGCCCCGTGGCAGGTCGATCCGAAAGTCTCCAGCATGGCCTGCTCGGTGCCCACCAATACATAGGAGGCCGTGCCCATGTCGCCCGGGATCAGAATCGGCTGACCGATCTCGCGATAGTCGGCGCAGATTTCGGGCCGCCCCGGTCCGAAGGCGCGCGTGGCGCCCTTGCGGTGGACACACACGGTCCGTGGGCGGCCGTCCACGATATGTTCTTCCTTTTTGGCGATGTTGTGGCAGACATCGTAGACCAGACGCATGTTCAAGGCCCGGGGGCCGATGCCCAGGGCCTCTTGGAAGGTCTCCCGGCAGCGGTGCAGCAGGATCTGGCGATTGTTCCAGGCATAATTGGCGGCGCAAGCCATGGCCTTCAAGTAGCGCCGCCCCTGCTCGGAGTGGATATAGGCGCAGGCCAATTGGCGGTCGGGCAACTCGATGCCCAGAGTCTTGACATGCTTGCCCATGGCGGCCAGAAAATCGTCGCAGACCTGGTATCCCAAGCCCCGGGAGCCGCTGTGGAGCAGTACCGTGATCTGGCCCAAGCGCAAGCCGAAGATTTCGGCGGCCTGGGGGTGAAAAATCTCCTCGACCACCCCCACTTCCAGGAAGTGATTGCCTGACCCCAGGGTGCCCAACTGGTTGCTGCCGCGCTCCAGGGCGCGCTGGCTGACCACCTCGGGGTCGGCATGGTCCAGACAGCCACGGTCTTCGGTGTGATCGATATCCTCGTCGGTGCCGAAGCCATGATCCACAGCCCATTGGCTGCCCTGGGCCAGCACTTTTTTTTGATCCTTGGGCGACAACTTGACCGATCCGGTGGCGCCTACGCCCGAGGGCACGTTGCGGTAAAGCGCATCCACCAGGCCTTTCATGCGGCCCTGGACCTCTTCCACCTGCAAGTCGGTGCTCGCCAGACGCACGCCGCAATTGATGTCGTAGCCGACGCCGCCGGGCGACACCACGCCGCTCTCCCAGTCGAAGGCCGCCACGCCGCCGATGGGAAAGCCGTAGCCCCAGTGGATGTCGGGCATGGCCAGGGATGCCTTGAGGATGCCGGGCAAGACCGCCACGTTGGCCACCTGGTTCAAGGCCTCTTCCTGGCGCACCTGGTCGAGCATGCGGGCGCTGGAATAGACGATTCCCGGCACGTTCATCCGGCCGAAGGCTTCGACCCGCCAACGGTAGTCATCGATACGCGTGATTTCCATAGGCACCTCCTAAACGTCCAATACCACCCGCGCCTGCCAGCCATC
>JAKAFO010000004.1:0-8265 GCA_021819735.1 Deltaproteobacteria bacterium | reverse complement strand
CACCCGCGCCTTGAAACGCTCGCCGCGGATTACGCCCAGCAGTTCCTGAACGGCGCTGGTCTCGAAGTGAACCTGGGGGATCAGCAGATCGTACTGCTCGGTGACCACGGGGATAAAATCCAGGCTCAGGGCCTGGGCCGCGGCCTGAATGCCCAGGCCGGCATCGGCGGCGCCGCTGGTCACAGCGGCAGCTACTGCCATGTGGGTGAACTCTTCGTTGCCGTAACCGGCGATGCGCTCCGGCGAGAGGCCCAGTTGCTTGAGCCGGTAGTCGAGCAAAATGCGCGTGCCCGAGCCGCCCTGGCGGTTGATCATGACCACATCGTCCCGCACCAGGTCTTCGATCCCGTGAATGCCCTTGGGATTGCCGGCCGGCACGATCAGGCCCTGGTCGCGCATCACCAGATGCACCAGGCGCACCGGCAGATCCGGCATCAGGTTGCGAATGTAGGTGACATTGTAGGTACCGGTGGCCTCGTCCAGCAGATGGGTGCCGGCCAGATGGCACACCCCACGCTTGACGGCCATCAGGCCGCCCATGCTGCCCACATGGCTCGACGAAAGCGTCAGGTGCGCGGTCTGGGCCCGCAACTCGTCGGCCAGCAGATCCAGGGTATTGTCGTGGCTGCCGACCACAACCAGCGTGCGTTGGATGGAGGCCAGCGGCCGCAGCAACTCCGCCGCCACCGGTTGACCTTCGGCCAGCCCTTCCACATGGGCCGGAATGCGGATGATGCCGTCGGCCTCGGTGATGCTGGTGATCTGTCCGGCCCCGCGGGGCAAGGCCGTGGCCACCAGCCGCTCGCCCACCTGCCCGATCTTGACGCGCACGAACTCTTCGGTCCCCAGCTTGGAGGCGATTTTGCGGGTGGGCAGCACATCGGCCATGGGTCGCTGGGGCGGCGGCTGGCCCAGCATGCGCGCCAGCAACGGCTGAACCAGTTGCTCGAAGGCCATGATGGTCGATACGGGATACCCCGGCATGCCGAAGACCGGCTTGTCCGCCACGCGGCCGACGATCGTGGGCTTGCCCGGCATCATGGTGACGCCGTGCACCAGGATCTCGCCCACTTGTTCCATGGCGCCGCGGGCGAAATCTTCGGAGCCGGCCGATGAACCGCCCACCACCATCACCAGATCGGCCGCTTGGGCGGCCGTGCGGATGGCCTCGGCGATGCGGCCCACATCGTCCCCCAACAGGGGCCGGCGTTCGTAGCCGCCGCCGGCCGCCTCGGTCAGCTTGCCCAAGACAAAGGCGTTGGATTCGATGGCCTGGCCGGGACGCGGATCGACCTGGGGCCGGGTGTGCCACTCCACCAGCTCCGATCCGGTGGGAATGATGATCACGCGCGGCCGCCGCAACACCTGGACCTCGAAGCGGCCGGCGGCCAGCAGCGCCCCCACGCAATAGGGCGTAACCCGGTGCTGCCGGGCGAAAAGCATTTCGGTGGCCACGATATCCTCGCCCATTTTGCGCACATGCTGCCAGGGATAGGCCGGCGCTTCGATCTGGACGCGGTTATCATCCAGCCGCTGGACCTGCTCGATCATGATGACGGCATCGGTGCCGGCCGGAAGCACCCGGCCGGTGTTGATGTAAAAGGCGTCGCGGTCGATTGAAAGTGTTTTCGGCCGCGTGGGATGGGCCCCGAAAGTGCTCCGGGCCTTGAGCGCGATGCCGTCCATGGCCGCGGCATGGAAATGGGGGGACGAGAGCCGCGCAGCCACCGGCTCGGCCAGTATGCGCCCCACGGCGTCGGGAGTGGCGACCGTCTCGGATTCGGTCAGCCGGTCGCCGAAGGTGTCGAGCACGATGCGCCGGGCTTCTTCCAAAGACTTCATCTGAAGATAGATATTGCGCTTGGGAGGCATGAAACGATCCTTAGGTTTGTTTAAAACAACACGACGTCGACCGGTGCGCCTTGCTCCAGCCCCTCGCTGTTGAGGTCGATGGCGATCAATCCGTCGGACGCCACCATGGTGCGGATCAGTCCCGAGGCCCCCAGGATCGGTTCGGCCCAAATTTCGCCTGTCTGACGGGTCAGCCGCACGCGCACGAAATCCACCCGGCCCTGGGCCGAAGCCACATTGCGGGTTAGGCGCGCGGGGACGCGCACCGGCGCGTCGTTGATCCAACCGGCCAAGTGCGCCAGGAACGGGCGCACCAACACCATAAACACCACCATGGCCGATGTCACATGACCCGGCAGCCCCCAGAAGGGCTTGGCCCCGCACTGGGCCAGGATCGTGGGCTTGCCGGGGCTGATGCTCACCCCGTGCACCAGGATGCGGCTCTGTTCCAGGGCGGCCAGCACCTCCACGGTGAGATCGCGGGTGCCCACCGAACTGCCGCCGGAGACCAGCACCATGTCGTTCTGCGCCAGGGCCTGCCGACAGACCGCGAGCAGGGCCTCGTAACGATCCGGCACGATGCCGTAAAGCACGGCTTGCCCGCCGCACTGGCCCACCAACGCCGCCAGGGTGTGCGTGTTGACGTCCCGGACCTGTCCGGGCAGCGGAACGGCGCCGACCGGCACGACTTCGTCGCCGGTGGAGATGATCCCCACCCGGGGCCGGACGAAGACATTGACATCGGTCGCGCCGCAGGCCGCCAGCAGGCCCAACTCCTGGGGACGCAAACGGATGCCGGCCGACAACAGGGTCTGGCCCTTGGCCGCGTCTTCGTCCCGGGCCACCACGTGCTGGCCCGGCGCCAGGCTGCGGTAGACTTCGATGGTGGCGTCATCGATGACGCCGGTGTGCTCCACCATCGCCACACTGTCGGTCCCTTGGGGCAGCATGCCGCCCGTGGCGATACGGGCCGCCTGCCCGGGGCCTACCGCCTGGATCGGTGTGCGGCCCATTTCCACCGCCCCCACGACCGCCAGATAAGCCGGCGCCCCTTCGCTGGCGCCGTAGGTGGAGGCGGCGCGCACGGCATAGCCGTCCACGGTAGCACGGTCGAAACCGGGAATATCGCCCGGCGCCAAGAGATCGGCCGCCAGAACACGGCCCAGGGCTTGTTCGATCCCCACCCTTTCGGTGCCTGAGCGCCCAAAAACATTCCTGAGGGCCAGCACAGCCTCGATGGTCGTCACTTTGAAGAATTCTTTCATGGTTCTCCCGCTTCGAAAAATCTCCCAACGCGCTTACGGACGCGCTCTCTATCTATTGGAAAATGCGACCGGCTTCAATCCTAAAGAGCGCCCATCAAACCGTTTCCTTCCCATCCGCCGTATGTTAATGTGAGCCACCGGCCGATGGGCGGTCGGCCCAGCCAACGATGAATTCAAGGATGTGCCCCATGAGCTTCGAAAACGAAACGCAAAAGGCGTTCCTATTGGAACTGTATCGCAGTGCCGACGGCGCGGCGGGCGTCCAGCGCTCCATGCATGTGGTAGGCGCCGCCATCGGACTGGACAAAGAGCACGCCGGCAAAACCGCCGAGGAGCTGATCGGCAAAGGCTGGGTCGAAATCAAAACCCTCTCGGGCGGCATCGGCCTAACAGCCGAAGGCATCGAAACGGCCCAGCAGGCAGGCGCCGGCGGCGGATCGGGCAGTGGCCCTTTAACCAAGTTGGGGAAAGCGGTGCTGCTCGCGGACGCGGAGCGCGCGGCCGTGGAAAAAATCCTGGCCGAGATCAGGCAAAGCATTTCAGGCCTGAAAACGGAGTATCCCCAATTGGAAGAGATGGTGCTGGATGTCAAAACCGGCGAGGTCCATCTGCTGTCCCCACGCGCCAAAACCGCCGTGATCCGCGAAGTATTGCGCGCCCTGCAGCCGGCGCTGACCCGAGCGGGGGCCAAGGAGACGGCCGATCGCATCGGGCGCATGATCGCATAGACCAAAAGCAGCAAGTGGGAAGATGGAAGTTATGCCGTTGCAGTTTTGAAGCCGAAAGAAGAGGAAAACGCATGTCTACTGCTTACGCAGGCATCATTCGGGAGAATTTAAAAAAACTATTCGCGCGGGATTTGGACGAACGCACCGATGCCATGGCCGCGCGCCACCAGGAGGCTTTTCTGCAAATGAACGCTTTCGGGGCCGCTTGCCGCATCGCACCCGATGGCATCCTTCTGGACGAACTGCCCGAAGAAGGCCCCCGGGGCATCATCATCTCGCTCTATGCGCTGCATGCGGTCAGCATGGCGCCCATGCTCGAACCTTTCAAGTCCTTCAAGGAGGTTCCCAACAGCGCCCCCTATGCGGGCGCCTTCACCAACCGCACCGAACAAGCCCTGGTACCGGCCGTGGGCCGCCTGACGGGCATGCGAGAGAAGATCCTATCCCGCCTGGAGGGCACGGCGGCGCCGGCCTCCGTCAGCGGCGACCTGGCCTTCGTGGTGCGCCCTCTGCCCAAAATTTGCCTGTGCTATGTCTGCTACCTGGCCGACGAAGAGTTCCCGGCCGGCGTCACCTGTCTTTACTCCCAAAACGCGCATCTTTTTCTGCCCACCGACGCCCTGGCGGATGTGGGCGAGTATACGACCAAAGCGATCCTGAGTTTGGTGGAAGAAGCCTGAAGGTAAAAAACATATCCGGCTGAAAACCCCAAGCACCAAAAGACATGCGAAGGCCATAAAAGAAATCCGCGCCCAAGAGCGCGGATTACTTTTTAAGGTCAATATCGGTGCTACCGACGCTTCAACATCTCCTCGGCCCGGGCCGCCACGTTCTCGGCCGTGAAACCGAACTTGGCCAGCACGGTGCCGCCGGGGGCCGAGGCGCCGAAGCCGGTCATGGCGACGACCTGGCCATTCGTGCCCACGTAGCGCTCCCAACCCATGGCGATACCGGCCTCCACGGCCAGGCGCGCCGTCACCTGGGGCGGCAGTACTTCTTTTTTATAGTCTTCGTCATTTTCTTCGAACAGCTCCCAACTGGGCATGTTGATCACGCGGGCCGCGATTTTCTTCTCGGCCAGCATCTTTTGGGCCTTGAGGGCCAGGTGCACTTCCGCGCCGGTGCCGATCAGCAGGATGTCCGGGGTGCCCTGGCAGTCGGACAGGATGTAGCCGCCCCGGGCCAGTTGACCGTTGGTCTGTTTGGGATCGAGCACGGGCAGGTTCTGACGACTCAAGGCCAGCACCACCGGCCGGTTGTTGCTGCGGATGGCTTCGATCCATGCATCCACGGTCTCGTTGGCGTCGCAGGGCCGCAGTACCAGCAGGTTGGGAATGGCCCGCAGGGCGGCCAGATGCTCCACCGGCTGGTGGGTGGGGCCGTCTTCGCCCACGGCCACCGAATCGTGGGTGAACACATAGATGAGCGGCAGCTTCATCAGGGCCGCCACGCGGATGGCCGGCCGCACGTAGTCGGCGAACACCAGGAAGGTGCCGCCGAAGGGCCGGATGCCGCCGTGCAGGAACATGCCGGACATGACGGCGCCCATGGCGTGCTCGCGTACGCCGAAGCGGATGTTGCGTCCCTGGTAACTGCCCCTCTGGAACTCGGGCAACCCTTTGAGGAACGTATTGTTGGACGGTGCCAGGTCGGCCGAGCCGCCCATGAGGGTCGGAATGCGCTGGGCCAAGGCATTGAGCGCCTTGCCCGAGGCGGACCGGGTGGCCACCGCGCCGTCTTCGGGTTTAAATACGGGAAGATCCTGCTCCCAGCCCCGGGGCAGGAAATGGCTCAGCCCGTTGACCCACTCATCGGCCAATTGGGGATAGCGTTTGGCAAAGGCACTGTAACGCTCCTGCCACTGGGCCTCGCTGGCCTGGCCGCGATCCACGGTACGGCGGCAGTGATCCAGAGCGGTTTCGGGCACGCAGAACAGAAGGTCCTTGTCGCAACCCAGGAAGCCCTTGGTCAGACACACCTCGGCCTCGCCCAGAGGGGCGCCGTGGGCTTCGGCCGAATCCTGCTTGTTGGGGCTGCCGTAGGCGATGTGGGTGCGCAGAACGATGAGCGACGGCCGCTGGGTGTCGGCCTGGGCGTCATGCAAGGCCTTTTCGATGGCCGCCAGATCGTTGCCGTCGGGCACGCTGAGGACCTGCCAGTTGTAAGCGGCGAAGCGCTGGGCCACATCCTCGGTAAAGGTGATATCGGTGGAACCTTCGATGGAGATGCCGTTGTCGTCGTAGATGCAGATCAGGCGCCCCAGGCCCAGGTGGCCGGCCAGGGAGGCCGCCTCCGAGGTGATGCCTTCCATCATGTCGCCGTCACCGCAGATCGCGTAGGTGTAGTGATCCACGATGGCATGCTCGGGCTGGTTGAAGCGTGCCGCCAGGTGGCGTTCGGCCATGGCCATGCCCACCGCATTGGCCACGCCCTGGCCCAGCGGTCCGGTGGTGGTCTCCACGCCGGGCGTGTGGCCGTATTCGGGATGGCCGGGGGTCTTGCTGCCCCACTGGCGGAAATTCTTCAGATCGTCCAGGCTGACGTCGTAGCCGGTCAGATAGAGCAAACTATAGAGCAATACGGAGGCATGCCCGCCGGAGAGCACGAAGCGGTCGCGGTTGGGCCAGTCGGGGTTGCGCGGGTTGTGGTTCATGACCCGGGTCCACAGCACGTAGCCGGCCGCGGCCAGCCCCATGGGCGCGCCGGGATGGCCCGAATTGGCCTTCTGGACGGCATCCATACTCAAGCCCCGAATGGCGTTGACGCAACATTGGTCCAGTTCAGTGGTGTTTTCAGTGGTCCGGCATTTCATCATGTTTTCTCCTTTGGGAGTCATTCCAAGAATTTGTAACCGCGCAGGCTTCCGCGTGGAACGCCCGGTTTGTTACAATGGATCGGCATCGGTTGCAAGCCTCGTCTTACAGATTTACAAGCTGCAATCACAACCCTCGCATCCACTCCGGCTTGAGCGCCACCCGGCCGGCCAGGGCCTTATCGATGAGCGCCAGCACCGCCTCCCGGTCCCGGGGCAGGCGGGCGCGGATGGGCAGGTAGTTGGAGGCGTGGTTGGCGTGGAACAACCCCTGGGTGAGGTGGGTTTCGGCGAAGATGGTGCGCAGCTCGCGCAGCATTTCGTCGGGGCCCAGCAAGGGGAAGCGCCCGGTGCGGTATTCCTCGTACATGGGGGTGTTGGGCACGAGCATCAGGCTCAGGGCGCCCACATAGTCGGGGTCGATCTGGGTGAGCACCCGGCCGGTGGCCTGGGCATGGGCTTCGGAGCGCTCCCGGCCGGCCACGCCCAGGATGACGGTGACGGAGAGCTTGAAGCCGGCCTGCTTGGCCTTGCGGCCCATGGCGATCATGCGTTCGGCGCTGGCGCCTTTGTTGATGGCCTTGAGGGTATCGTCGTCACCGCTCTCCAAGCCCATGTAAAGGATGCCCAGGCCGTTTTCGTGCAAGGTTTTGAGCTCTTCGTCGCTCTTCATGGCGATGCTTTTGGTGTTGGCATACGATCCGATGCGGGTGACCCAGGGCAGTTGCGTGCGGATGGCTTGGAGGATGGCCAGCAGTCGTTTCTGGGGGATGATCAGGGCGTCGCCGTCGCACAGGAAGACGCGGCGCTGGCGCTTGCAGTATTGGGCCGCAAAGGCGATGTCGGCCATGATGATGTCGTCGGGCTTGATCTTGAAGCGCTCGCCGCGGTAGGTGCCGCAGAAGGCGCATTTGTTGTGGGAGCAGCCCACGGTGACTTGCAGCAGTATGGAGTTGGCCTCGCTGGGGGGCCGGATGATGTTGCCTTCGTAATGCATTCTAACTACTCCTTAAAACATTTTCAATTAAGTGGATAACTCGCCGGCGTATTCGGCAACCGCTCTGCGCCACCATCCGCCGAATGCGCCTACCACTGCGCCAGCAAGAATTAGTTTGCTTCTTGTGGTTGCAGTGGCCAAGCTAAGGTCTTGTAGTAACAACGCCCCTGCCCCATGGTCATCACCCGAATGATCCGTCCGGCATTTTCCTGGAGCTGTTTGACTTCCAGAGCCACCTCCCATGGGCGGCCATTCAACTGTTGCAGGGCAAGCAGTTGGGGCGGCTCATGGGCCTGCCGGAAAAACGCCCGGCGTTGGTCATCGGACGCCTCAACCGGCACGGTGGCTTGCAGCCGGTCCGGGTCGATCTGCTGCACCCACAGGCTTTGGGCCGCCGGGGGTGTCGCGCCGCTGAGCCGGATGCGGGCGTGATCGTCGGCCCGGGCCTGCACGGTCATGGGAAGGGGCCGGTTGAAGCGCAGGCCGGGGTCGCCTATCAGGTTGTAGTGCAGCCGTTCGTTGCGGATCAGGCCTTTGGTTTCGAAGAACTCCTTGTCATCCACGGGTATGGATTGGAGCAGGCCGCGGGCCCGGGGGTCGTGACGGCGGATC
>JAKAFO010000206.1 GCA_021819735.1 Deltaproteobacteria bacterium | reverse complement strand
GCCCAGGGTGCCGCGCACCATGGGGGCTAGGATCTGGATCTCGCACCCCTTGCCCAGGTACTTGGGAATCCACTCCAGGTAAAGCTTCTGGACAATGTCCACCGCCGAAAGGCCGTAGTGCAGCGATGACCAGGGATGCACCTGCTTGACCACCGCCAGCAGCTCTTCCACCTGGGTCTGGGAGTGGTGCACCTGGCCCAGATCCACATGGGCGAACTTTTTGGGAATGGTCAACTCGCTGCCGTAGCGCACCAGGGGCTCGCCCACCCGGAAAGCATACGGATCGAGCCCTTCGTCACCATCCGCATAGGCGGCCGCCGATCCGTAGAAGCGCTTGACCCGGGCGACGAAGCCGATCTGCTCCTGGGTGGCCTCGTCCGAATCCATGAAGAGGCAGTCGGCCCCCGACTGCCAGATGCCCGGCTTCTTGAAGGGCGAATCGATGGCCGGCAATTGGCCGGCATTGATCTGGTGGGCATAGCGCACGATGAGCGACTGCTCGGCCTGGCGGAAGACCTGGGTCAGCCGGAAGCAGGGCACGACGCCCGAGGCGATGATATCCCGGAGCACGTTGCCGGCGCCCACCGACGGCAACTGATCGGCATCGCCGATGAACAGGACCTGGGCATCCCCGGGCACCGCCTTGAGCAGATCGGCGGTCAGGCTGATATCCAGCATGGAGCATTCGTCCACGATCAGAAAATCCACCTTCAGGGGGTTCTCTTCGTTCTTCTTGAACCCGTTCTGCTGCCACTCGAGCAGCCGGTGGATGGTCTTGGCCTCCTTGCCGATCACATCCAGCATGCGCTGGGCCGCCCGGCCGGTGGGCGCGGCCAGCAGCACCCGGTGGCCCATGGCCTCCAGCAGTCGCACCAGGATGCGCGTGGCCGTGGTCTTGCCGCACCCCGGCCCGCCGGTGAGCACGGCAAAGCGATGGCCCACGATCCCCTGGATGGCGGCGGCCTGCTCGGCGCTCAACTGGATCGCCTGGGACCGGCAGTAGGCGGCGATCCAGCGTTCGACCCGCGCCGGGTCCGCGGCCGGCGCCGGCCCCATGGCCGCGATGCGCCGGGCCACGTACAGCTCGTCGTAGTAAAGGGACTTGGCATAGTAGCAGGTCTCTTCGACCCCGGGCGGCGTTTCCATGCGCCGCACCATCACCAGCCCCTCCGCCACCATGCCCGCCAGCAGCGACCCCAGACGCTCGCCCAGCGTCAGACCCAGCAACTCATCCACCTGGGTCTGGATCTGGGCGGCGGTCAGGTAGCAGTGGCCGAACTGCCGGCTGGCGGCCAGCACATGCTTGATACCGGCCGTGATGCGCTGGGGACTGTCCACGGCCAGACCGAAGCTCAGGGCCACCTTGTCGGCCGAGAAGAAACCGATCCCATAGATATCGCCGGCCAGGCGGTAGGGATCTGCGGAGACCATGGCGATGGCCTGGTCGCCGTAGGCCTTGTAGATGCGCACGGCAAACAGCGTGCTGATGCCGTGGGATTGCAGGAACATCATCACATCCCGGATGGCGCGATGCTCCTGCCAGGCCAGCCGGATGGTCGCCAGCTTTCTTTCGGCGATGCCCGGCACCTCAACGAGCCGATCCATGGCCCCTTCGAACACCGCCAGCGTATCGGCGCCGAAGTGCCGCACGATCTTGGCGGCCGTCTTGGGCCCCACGCCCTTGATCAGACCCGAGCCCAGATAGCGCTCCAGGGCCGCCTGGGTGGCCGGCTTTTTCTCCACCGCCAGCGTGGCGTTGAACTGCCGGCCATGGCGCGGGTGCACCGTCCAGTTGCCGTGGAACTCCATGGTGGCGCCCGCGAACACCCGGGTCTGATGCACCACCACCGTCTCCTGCTGATGGGGCGTATCGAACGGAATCACGCGCAGCACCGACCAGCCGTTGTCGGGATTGTGGTAGGTGACCCGATCCACGATCCCGCGCACGGTTTCGGTAATGGCGCCGGGGGTTTGAAGCACAGGCGGTTGCATGGTGCAGCGACTATTTCACGGCTACCGGTTCAAAATCAACCGGGATATTGATTTCCCCAAACGATTATCACATATTAGAGCTCTATTGCGCTTCATCGGGTAAGCACTCCCAGCCCACGACAACCAAAAACCAAAAGTGACGCCATGTTCAAACGAGCCTTCTTGCCTGCGATCCTCATTCTGCTCTGCCTGATCGGGTTAATCGCCAGCTTTACCCTGGCCGAGGAGTATTACTACCTCGATCTTCCCAAAGTAGACGATGCCGGCCCGGCCATCTTCCACCGCCTCAGCGCCCAGGCCTGCGGCGACCAAAACGCCTTCTTCAGTTGCGCCACCGTCGCCAAATCCCGCTATGCCGCCCTGTTCGGCGTGCCCCTGGCCATCTACGGCCTCTTTTTCTACCTGGTCGTCCTCTGCCTGGCCGGCGCCCTGGCCTTTGCTCCCGAGCGCATGCGCCCAACGGCCGCCGTCCCGCTCTTCTGGGTGACGCTGCTGGGCGTGCTCGAGGCGCTTGTGCTGCTGGCCATCACCCTGGGCGCCGTCAAGGCCATGTGCACCCTGTGCCTGTTGACCTACATCCTCAACCTGCTGCTCTTCGCCGCCGTCGCCCGCGTGCTCTTCCGCGCCCGCATCCACCCGCTCCGACCCTTGGCCCCGGGCAACCCCCAAAGCGCGCCGCCGGCCCGCCGGGTCCCGGCCGCGGCCGCCCTGGCCCTCCTGATCGTCGTGCTGGCCGCCGCCGGAGTGGCCCGGGAGGCCAACGCCTACCTGAAGCAAAGCAAAGCCCGGTTTGTCGCCGAGCACAAAGAGCAAGAGGTTCGGCGCGCCGTGGAAGCCTTTGGCCGCCAGAAACCCGAGCAGGTCGCCTTCACTACCCTGCATGTCCACGGACCGGCCGACGCGCCGGTGACCGTCATCGAGATCTCCGATTTTCTATGCCCTTATTGCGGTCATGCCGCCGATCTCATGGATCGACTGGCCGCGGCCAACCCCGGCAAGATCAACATCCGCTTCGTGAACCTGCCCCTGGACACGGCCTGCAACCGCTTTATGCGGAACCCCATGCACCGGGGCGCCTGCGATCTGGCCATCGGGGCGGTCTGCGCCGCCGAGCAGGGCCTGCTGGATGCCTACCAGAAGGAAGCCTTCGCCTTGCGCAAGCCCCAACCGACCCCCGAAGATTTCCGCTCGGTCGTGCTCCGGGCCGGATTGTCGGAAGAAGCATTTATCCAATGCCTGCAACGGCCCGAATCGGTCCGCACGCTCCAGGACCAGATCGAACAGACCAACCGTTACGGCATCACCAGCACGCCCACGGTGTTCATCAATCGAAAAAGATTCCAGGGGCGCCTGAGTCTGGAAGCGCTCCAGAAAATCGTCGATATGGAAACCCAATCCGCGGAGGCAAAACAGCCATGAGCGACGCACCCCAAAGAAGATTCGACCTGAGGGAATTCAAAGCCATCAGCCGCGCCATCTCCACCTACGAGGACCTGAACATCCTCATGGATCACATGGTGGAAGGCATCGCCCGCACCTTCAAGGTCAAAGGGGCCAGCATCATGCTCTACGACGAAACCGAACGGCAGCTCTTCCGGGTGGCCAGCTTCGGCCTCAGCGACAGCTACCTGAAGAAGGGGCCGCTGCTGTTGGGCGAACAGGACAACGCCTTCATCAAAGGCGAACCGTTTCTGGTGCCCGACATGCTGAGCGATCCGCGCATCCAGTACCCCGAAGCGGCCCGGGCCGAGAACATCCGTTCCATGTACTCCTTTCCCATCAAGAGCCGCAATGCGGTGGTAGGGGTGCTGCGCATCTATCACGGCGAAACCATCGACCTGCATCCGGACGATGCGGACTCCATTTCGGTGATGTCGCTGCACCTCGGGCTGGTGATCGAAGGCAACGGCTTGCGCAACTTCTTGATGACGGTCAGCGGCGCCATGGCCAATCTGCCGCCGCGCATGCGCTAGGACGGGAAATAGCTCATGGAACCCACGGGACGCATCTTCACCGACACCAGCGATTACTACGACATCGGCCCCGGCGATGAAATCCGCGTGGGCGGCCGAAGTTTCCTGGTCACCGGCGAAGAGCGCGAATACCGTTTCGGCATCGAAGATCCCAAGTTCTGGGTCAAAAAGGCCGTGGACCTGGAGACCCAGGAGCGCAAGATCCTCAAGCTCTCGTTCGCCGAATCGTTCATGACCCACCTGGGCGGCGTGCCGGTGCACTGCTTTCGCGATCCGGCCAAGGAGGCCGCCATTTTAAAACTGGTGGCGGGACGCCCGGAGTTCATGCAAGGCACGGCCTACACCGACAGCCGGGGCAATATCGTGCGCGTGCTGGACATCGTGCGCGGGGTCAATTTCCTCATCCATGTGGTGCAGGAGTTCCGCATGCCCCACGAAATCTACTTCCAGACCGCCCTGCCGGATGTCCTGCGGCGCCTGATCCCGGCCATCCAGGCCATCGGCTTTTTGCACCAGCACGGATTCCGCCACGGCGACCTGCGCAACGACCATGTCTACGTGACCCACGACGACGGACGCTATGTGTGGATCGACTTCGACTATGACTTCGAGCTCAAGGAGAATCCCTTCGGGCTGGATATCATCGGCCTGGGCAACCTGCTGATCTACGCCATCGGCAAAGGATTTCACGATCAGTACATGCTGGCCACCGACCACTACACCTACGGCGATCTCATCCACCAACTGACGGACGAGGATTTCTCCATTTTGCATAAAGCGCGCCTGGTGAACCTGCGCAAACTCTATCCCTACATTCCGCCCATGCTCAACAACGTGCTGCTCCATTTCGCCAGGGGGGCCGATGTCTTTTACGAAAACGCCCAGGAAATCGTCGAAGACCTGGAAGGGTATCTTGACTCGCTTTGAAGTCAAAGGGGAGGCATGCCATGAAATGCTCAATTTTAATGGCCTTTAACGACTCAGCCAGCTCCAACGCGGCCTTGGATTGCCTGTTGCGCATGTCCGCCTGCCCCGAACAGAGCGCCATCACCTTGCTGCACATCTTCCGCAAGCCCACCGGCAGCGAAGAGATGATGGGTAAAAAATTCATGCAAACGGCGCCCACCCGCATCCGCGAGGCCATGGAAAAAGCACGCCGACAGCTCATCGCCGCCGGCTTCCCGCCGGACCAGGTCCTCCTGGAGATCGTCGACACCCCTTACCCCACCGTGGCCGACGGCATCATCGATCGAGTCCAAAAAGGGAACTACAATCTGGTGGTCCTGGGCCGCAAACGCATGTCCAAAGCCGAAGAGTTTGTGCTGGGCGACACCAGCATCCGCCTGGTGCGGGCGTTGGAGGGCACGGCGGTGCTGGTGGTCAAGTAGCCAGGATGGCCGCGGCAAATAGATCCAGACGAACCGGGAATATGGGTTGCTCCCTAGAGCAGGTTGCTGATAGAGTTTATTCACATAATATCCGCACGCCGAGCCTCTCCTAGACTGGAGCACTTATGCGGAACCGCCTCCTTCACACAACGCTGGTTACACTCCTGTTGCTGATCGCAATAGCGATCCTCCATGGATGCCCGGCGGGCGACAAGCGCTCGCCCCAAAGCCCGCCCATCAAGCTTTCCCTGGCCGTGCATCCGGCCCCTTACTCGGGGCTCATCGCCATCGCCCAGGACCAGGGCTATTTCGAGGCGGCGGGTTTGGCCGTGTCCATGGGTCTTTATCCTTCCGGACGCGCGGCGGTCGATGCGGTGTGCAGCGGGCAAGCCCAGGTGGCCACGGTGTCGGACGTCACTTTCGCCGAGAAGGCCCTTGAAGACCCCTCCCTGCGGGTCTTGGCTTCCATCGGCTCGACCACCGCGAGCCGGATCGTGGCCCGCAAGGACCGCGGCATTTACACTCCGGCGGACCTCAAAGGTAAGCGCGTGGGATTCAGCACGGGCACCACAACCGAATATTTCCTCTACGCGTTCCTGATGACGGAAGATATAGGGCCCACGGATATCATGGCCGTAAATATTCCCGCGGAACGGTTGGCCGAGGCTGTGGTAAGTGGCGAGGTGGACGCGGTTTGCGCTTTTGCCCCCGACGCGTTCGCCGCCAGGAAACGCCTGGGAGCAAACGCCACCTTGTGGGACCCCCAAAACAACCTCGCCTATCATTGGCTTCTGGCTGCCAGGCAAGCGCCCACCGGCGCCTCCGAACCGCTGCGAAGGCTCATGGAGGCGCTCATCGAGGCCGAAACGTTTGCCGTGGACAACGGGGCGGGGGCACAAGCGATCCTCGCCCGCCAATGGGGCTTCGACCCCGCATTCCTGAAAGAAACCTGGCCGGGAACCCGCATCAGCGTATCCTTCGGCCAGTCCATCGTCATTTCCCTGGACAATTTTTTCCAGTGGCACGCGCGCAAAACGGGCGGGAACCCAATTTCGGTCGATGTTTTGGAGTTTCTGGATACCGGCGCGCTGGACGCGGCGGCACCCCAATTGGTCAACCTCTTCAGGTAGGCCCATGCGAACGGAAACGAAACTCGCGCTGAGCGTTATCATCCCCCTCATGGTTTCCATGGCGGTTATCGCTATTGTCCTCACGCTCCTCCAACATCTGGATCGTGAAGCCGCGCGCGGCCGCGCCTATCAGGAGATTCAAAACAAGATCCATGCCCTCCATGTTACCGCCACTAGGGTTCAAATCCGGTCGGATGCAACCGCCATTCATCAGATCAAGGCGCTGAGCGCATCCCTGGATGCCATGCTTCAAGGAATGACCTTCACGGACGCCCACGAAGAGTATTTTGTGCGCCAGATCAGAATAAATGCGCAGGATCTTGCAACCTCGCTCCAGAAACTGATCGCCAGCGCCCTGGACCCCTCGGTGCCCACCGAAATGCGCACCGAACGGCATGCGGTTTTCGTCTCCCAGTTGTGGATGAAGACCCAATTCATCTCCGACGATACCCAGCAGTTGATTGCCATCAGCCGGGCCCGCGTCGCCGATGCGCGGCGCCAGGCCCTCGTCTTGGCACTGATATTGGTCTTCGCGCTGCTTGCCAGCAACGCCGCCATCTCGTATTTCACCGGCCGAAACCTGCTTCGCACGCAAAAAGGCTTGCGCCAGGCGCTCGCCGAGGCCGAAAAAGGCGACCGGCTGCTCTCGGCGCTGATGGAGCATGTGCCCGAAGGCATCACCATCGCGGATAAGGCGCTGAAGGTGATGCGCATCAGCCGCTACGGTCAGCAGTTGCACGGCGCCGCCTATGCCCCCCGCTCCATCGAAGAGGCGGCCGCGCAATGGCAGGTGTTCCAGGCCGACGGCCAAACCCCCCTGCCGTACGAGCAACTACCGCTGGTGCGGGCCATTCGGCATGGCGAGATAATCAAGGACGTCGAAATCGTTCGGCTCAACGCGCGCGGCGAGCGCCTGCCGTTACTCTGTTCGGCCGGGCCGATCCGCAACGGCGCCGGCGACATCATCGGCGGGATCGTCGCCTGGCGCGACATTACCGAACGCAAGCAGGCGGAAGAACAACTGCGGCAAGCGCGCAAGATGGAATCCATCGGCCGCCTGGCCGGCGGGGTGGCCCACGATTTCAACAACAAGCTGAGCATCATCCTGGGCAACGCCGAGCTGGCCCTGGCCGGCGGGGAACTGCCGCCATCCGCGCGCCACTTTTTAAAAGAGATCCAGCAGGCCGCCCAGCTCTCCGCCGACCTGACCAGTCAGTTGCTCTCGTTTGCCCGCAAACAGATGATCGTGCCCCAGGTGCTGGATTTGAACGAAGCTGTGGAAGGCATGCTCAACATGCTGCGGCGCCTCATCGGCGAGCAGATTCGGTTGATCTGGCTGCCGGGCATAAACATCTGGCCGGTCCATATGGACCCTACCCAGTTGGACCAGGTTTTGACCAACCTGTGCGCCAATGCCCGGGATGCCATCGCGGGGGTCGGCGTCGTCACCATCAAAACCGGTAACGCGACGGTCGGCGCGGAGCAGAGCTGCCCGCCCGAAGGCGCCATTCCCGGCGACTATGTCGTGCTCACGGTCAGCGACAATGGCTGCGGCATGACCGAGCAGACCAAAAACCTTCTTTTCGAGCCTTTTTTCACCACCAAGGGCGTCAACAAAGGCACGGGCATGGGGTTGCCCATGATCTACGGTATCGTCAAACAGAACCGCGGCCACATCGATGTCGCCAGCGAGCCGGGAAAGGGCGCCACCTTCACCATTTACCTGCCGCGCCACGGCGGCAAAAAAGCCCAACCCCCGAAGGAAGAACCGACCGCCTCGGTCCCCGGCGGCCACGAGACCTTGCTGGTGGTGGAAGACGAGCCCTCCTTGCTGGCACTGGACCAAAGGATGCTCGAAAAACTCGGTTACCGCGTGCTGGGTGCGGCCACGCCGGGGGAGGCCCTGCGCCTGGCCGAGGCCCAGACCGGAACGATCGACCTGCTCATCACGGACGTGATCATGCCCGAAATGGACGGCCGAGAACTGGCCCAGCGCCTGCGGGCGACCTATCCCCACATCGGTGTCGTGTTCATCTCCGGCTACACCGCCAACGTCATCGCCCATCACGGGGTCCTGGCCCCGGGCGTCCACTTCCTGCAGAAACCGTTCATGATCAAAGCCCTGGCCGCAAAGGTGCGCGAAGCGCTGGATTCGGACCGGCGCTGAATCGCCGCACCGCCACGGCCCTGCCCCTCTGTGACACGACACACGCACGTGCCACAAGCCAGATGTGCCATGACACACCCGTCATAGGCTTCGATCTTCAGAATCTTCACGCAGCCTTGGGACAGGGGCCATTCCATTTCAAGGCATATTCCTTGCTACGATCGAAGGGAATCACCCAGAGGTAGTTCCCCTAAAATGGATTGGATTCAAGGTGCAAGGCGCGTGAGGGTTCGCTATCCGGCTTCGGCTCGGCGAACAATCGCGCCGCGCTAACCGATGTTGCTGAAAAGGAGAGATGAGGATGAAATCGAAGCATTTTTGGATTTTGGGAATTGTTGGCCTCGGCTTGATGCTATCGTGTTTCGGCTGTCAGCCGGCCGACTCCAAGCTGGTCGCGGCGGGTATCGGCGTCAGCGATCTGGAGAAGTCCACCGACTTCTACACCCGGGTCATGGGCATGAAAGTAAAAACCTGCATGCGGCAAAAGGACTTGGAACAGGTGGTGCTGGAATTTGTCGACAGCAAGGGCTCGGATGTGGTCCTGCTGCACTATACCGACGATCGCAATCCCAACTACACCAACAATCCGGACAAACTGGTGTTCTACGTACCGGACGCCTACGCCCTGGCCGCGGCCATTGCCGCCGAGGGACTGCGGATCGTATCCCCGCCCAAAGCCCAGCCCACCATGGGCAATGTCGTGGTCGGCATCG
>JAKAFO010000205.1 GCA_021819735.1 Deltaproteobacteria bacterium | reverse complement strand
AGGCCTGCCAGGGATTGTGGCAAAAGGACCCCGGCCTCAAAGCATCGCTGGCCGGCGTGGCCCTGACCACCCAGCGGGCCACCGTGGTCAACATGGGGGCCGACGGCCGGCCCCTGCGACCGGCGATCTTGTGGCTGGACCAGCGCAAGGCCCGCGGCCTGCCGCCCCTGGGCGGCCTCTGGGGCTGGATCTTCCGCCTCGGCGGCTTGAGCGACACGATCGATTACATCCGCGCCGAGGCCGAAGCCAACTGGCTGGTCCAGCACGACAGCGACGTGTGGCGCCGCACCCATAAATACCTGCTGCTTTCCGGCTATCTCACGTATCAGCTCGTCGGAGCGTATGTGGATTCGGTGGGCTGCCAGGTGGGCTATGTGCCCTTCGACTACCACCGCCTGCGCTGGGCCAGCCGTTGGAACTGGCACTGGCGCTGCCTGCCGGCGACCCCCGAGCTGCTGCCCGAGCTGAAACCGCCCGGCAGCGTGCTCGGCCGGATCACGGCCGCGGCCGCCGAGCAGACCGGCATTCCGGCCGGATTGCCGCTGGTGGCCGCGGCCGCCGACAAAGCCTGCGAAGTGATCGGCTCGGGGGCTTTGGCCAATCACATCGGCTGCCTGAGCTACGGCACCACGGCCACCATCAACGTGACCCACCGGCGCTACGTGGAGCCGATCAAATTGCTGCCGGCCTATCCTGCGGCGGTGCCCGGCCATTACAACGTGGAAGTGGAAGTCTACCGCGGCTACTGGATGGTCGAGTGGTTCAAGCAGCAATTCGGCCATCTGGAGCAGCAGGCGGCCGCCCGCCAGGGGGTGACCCCCGAGGCGCTGTTCGAAGGCTTGCTCGAACAGGTGCCGCCGGGCGCCATGGGCTTGATGCTGCAACCCTACTGGAGCCCGGGGCTCAAGTTTCCGGGGCCCGAAGCCAAGGGCGCGGTGATCGGCTTCGGCGACGTGCACACCCGCGCCCATCTCTACCGCGCCATCCTCGAAGGCCTGGCCTATGCCCTGCGCGAAGGCCGGGAGCGTCTGGAGCAGCGCACCCGCACGCCCATCGCCACCTTGCGCGTCTCGGGCGGCGGTTCCCAGAGCGACCAGGCCCTGCAACTGACGGCCGACATCTTCGGCCTGCCCACGGCCCGGCCCCATCTATACGAAACCGCCGGACTGGGCGCGGCCATCGATGCCGCCGTGGGTTTAGGCTTTTACGCCGATTTTGCTTCGGCCGTGCAGGCCATGACCCACACCGGCCGGCTCTTCGAGCCCAACCCCGTGAACCAGCGCCAGTACGAGCGGCTCTACCAGGAAGTCTACAAGCAGATGTACAAACGGCTCCAGCCGCTCTATGAGAAGATCCGCGACATTACGGGTTATCCGCCGCATGGCGATTGAGAACGAGATTAGCATCGAAGGCGGCGTTTCCGGCAACGGGCCTGTCCGCGTCCCGTCAGCCGTCAAATCCATTACACTCGCGCGAACTTGGCGCGCTCCTTTTCGAAGGCCGCGACGATCTCGTCGGTCAGCGTCGGGCGCATCTGGGGCAGAATGCTTTGCAGGGTGGCGGTGCTGACTTTGTAATCCTTGTGGCCGGCCAGCTCCTGCTCGAAGGCGAACTGGGCCACCTGCTGGAAGAAGTATTCGATGTCGGCGGGCGTAAAGCGCGCGGTACTCTCCACCAGCCAGGGAATGTCGATGTCGCCGGCGTTGATGCGGGCCAGGTAGTAGTTGAGAATCGTGCTGCGCTCGTCGTCGCTCAAGCCGCCCACGGGGATGATGCAGTCGAAGCGGCCGGGCCGCAGCAGGGCCGCGTCCAGTTGGCGGATGTAGTTGGTGGCGCACACCAGCAGGATGCGGTTGCCCTGGTTCTTGAGCAAGGGCACCTGCTTGAGCAGTTCGTTGGTGATGGATTTATCCACCCGGTTGGCGCTGTCGCGGCTGCCGGCGATCTCTTCGAACTCGTCGATGAAGATTACGGCCTCTTCCAGGTTGCGGGCTTTCTCCATGATGGCGCGCAGGTTGGCGCCGACTTTTTCCAGGCCGTCCACCATGAGCATGCTGGGCACGATTTCGATGTAGTACCAGGAGAGCACGCCGGCGATGGCCTTGACGAAGTGGGTCTTGCCCGTGCCCGGCGGGCCGAAGAAGATGATGGTCTTGGGCGGAATCACGCCGTGCTTTTCGGCCAGCTCCGGCTGGGTGAGCGGCAGGATGATGCGCCGCTGCACCAGTTGCTTGGGCGGCTGGGAGTCGGAGATGGTGTCCCAGATGTGGCGACCGATGGTCTGGGCCCCCAGGCTGCTGAGCAGGTCCTTGCGTTTGTAGGCCAGGTACTCGTTGAGGGCCTGCTCCATGTTGTCCACGAAATCCACGCAGGCCATGCGCAGCCCCACGTCGCGGCCGAGCTTTTCCGAAAGCAGCCACTTGTGCTTGAGGATCTTGGGCCACAAGTCCACGGCGATCGGCGGGTCGAACTTGACGCCGCTGATCTCGAAGATTTTGCTGACGCACACTTCGGGCGAGGGTACTTCTACCAAATTGTCTTCCACCATCTTTGAACCTCCCTGGTAAAGCGTAAGAGACGCAAAATGTTGCGTCTCTACGGGGGCATTACGCACCCTTTAAACACGGGCGCTGCACCGTTAATTACAACACGGCAAATGGTCGCCTGGGTCGTGGGTTCCGTGTAGAGACGCAATATCTTGCGTCTCTTCCCATGCACGCAGGATCTCGCGGCTTAATTGCCCATAATAGGGACCGTTGGCGGCCCTGGCAAACCGCGCACCTTCCGCCCGCCCCACCATCCCCCCTTGCGCCCGGGGCAAAAGCTGTTAGAATCCATGGCATTGAAGCGCTTGAAAGGACGAAACCATGACGACCGATCCGGAAAAGTTCGATCTATGCATCCTGGGGGCCGGTCCGGGCGGATATGCCGGGGCCATCCGGGCCATCGATGCCGGCCGCAAGGTGTGCCTGGTGGAGGGCGACGAGATCGGCGGCACGGGGGTCAAGTGGGGCGCGCTGGCCTCCAAGACCATGTGGGAACTGGCCAAGGACTACACCATCGCCTCCAAGACCGACCGCGGGTACCATTGCGGCGACCTGAAGGTGGATTACCAGGCGGTGCGCGATACGGTCGTCACGGCGGTCAAGGAGAAACAGTACCAGATGCTGTCGCAGTTGGAGACCTTTGCCCACGGCCGTTGGCAGGGGCCCGGCGCGGTCGTCTACCTGCGCGGCTGGGGCTCTTTCCGAGACGCCCACCACGTGGAAGTGGCGCTGGCCGGCGGGGGCCAACGGGTCGTGGCGGCCGATCGTTTCCTGATCTGCACCGGTTCCAAGCCGCGGCCCATCCCCCACATCGCGGTGGACCAGACCCGCATCTTCGATTCGGACGGCATCTTGCGATTACAGCGCTTTCCCCGGCGCCTGATGATCATCGGCGCCGGCGTCACCGGCTGCGAATACGCCACGATCTTCGCCAACTTCGGTCAGACCCAGGTGTTTCTGGCCGACCACCAGGAGCGGGTCATCCCCTACGAAGACGAAGATGTCAGCGAATACGTGAGCCACAACCTGGAGGCGCGGGGGGTGAAGATCTTCCACTCCACCCAGTTGCGCGAGATCCTGCAAAAACCCGATCACCTGGAGGTGGTGCTGGATTTCGCCGACGGCCACGCCACGGTGGTGGAGGTGGACGCGGTGCTGGTCTCCATCGGCCGGGACCCCAACATCCGGCACCTGAACCTGGCGGCGGCCGGCATCTTCCCGGACAAGGCCGGCTACCTGGATTGCGATTCCGATGGCCGCGTGCGCGAGCACATCTATGCCGCCGGCGATGTCACCCACCGCCCGGCCCTGGTCAACATGGCGGTCATGGAGAGCCGCCACGCGGTCAAGCACATGTTCCGCCTGCCCACCCAGGCCCTGACCTTTCCCAACATGTCCACGGTGATGTTCTTCTATCCGGCCGTGGCCGCCGTGGGCCTGCACGAAAAAGAGTGCCGGCGGCGCCAGATTCCCTACCGCGTGGCCACTTACAGCAATGCGCTGCTGCCCCGGGCCATCGCCATGCGCGCCTCCAGCGGGTTCGTCAAGATCATCGTGCGCGACGACGAGTCCCAACGGATCCTGGGCATGCGCGCCGCCGGCCCCCAGGTCTCGAGCACGATCATGTCCATCGCCCTGCTCATCGACCAGGAGAAGAACGCCCTCAACGTGCTCGAAGCCATGTTCCCCCACCCCACCATGTCCGAAAGCATTCAGGAGTGCTTGCGCCTGCTGCTCAACAAATCGATCTACAAGCCCGAAGCCTTTCCGGACCTGCTGAGCATCCGGCGCTGGAGCCCGGACGAAGGGTTTGTGGCGTGATGCGGCACGAAATAAGGCAGGGCCGCGTGGCTCCTTGGGGGTGTTGGGTTCCGTAGAGACGCAAAATTTTGCGTCTCTACTCGAGGGGTTCCAGCTCCGGCGTGATCTTGTCGAGGCCGGGTTTGGCCGGCGCCGACGGCTTTTCGATGGGGCCGAAGAGGTCCATGTCCGTGGCCGGCGCCGGGGTTTTGGCCGCGGCGGGTGGCGCGGCGTTTTGCTTGGGTCGCGACGGCTTGGGCATGGGCTGGCGCGTGATCATGATCGCCTCGGGAATCCGGATGGCCAGACCCAGGCGCAAATGCCGGGGATCGATGGTGGGGTTGGCCTGGGAGATCAACTCCCAATTGGCGGGGTTGCCGGTGTACCACCGGGCAATGCCCATATAGGTTTCACCCGACCGGCGGACCGTGTGGGTGAAGTATTTGGGTTCCGGCGGCGGGGGCGGCGGTTTGGCCGTGGCCAGATGAAAGGGAAGGATCTCCTGGGCCAGTTCGGCATCCGTGGGGGTGATCAATTGCGGGGACCCGGCGCAACCCATCAGACAGGCCCATATCCATATCCATAGCCCGAGATAGCCCCGGGCGGCATCCGTTGCGATCATCGGCGCTCCTGCGATCCGGCCTTGAGCCTTTTGAGGTAGGCCTGGGCTTTCTCGTTCTCCGGCCGGAGGGTCACGGCCGCTTCCAGCGAGGTGATGCTCTCCCGGGGCTTGCCCAGCTTTTGCTGCACCACGGCCAGGTTGAACAGCGCCTTGTCCAGATAATCGGGTTTCAAGGCCACCACCCGGGTGAACATCTCTTCGGCCGTGGACAGGTTGCCGGCGGCGGCGTAGAGGAACCCCAGGTTATAGAGCGCCTCGGCCGATGCGGGCCTGAGCTTGATGGCGGTTTCGTAATACTTGATGGCCTTGAGGTTCTGTTTGGCCCGGAGGTGCATGTGGCCCAGTTGGAGATGGGCCTCGGCGTTATTCGGGTCGGCCCCGGCCGCCTTTTCCAGCAGGCTGCGGGCCTCTTCGGGGGCGGTTTCCATGAGCTGGCCGGCACGCCCCACCAGGGCCTGGGCGTAGACCGGCATCTGCTCGGCCGATGGGCCTTCGGCGTCCATCAGGGCCACGGCCTCTTTGTAATTGCCTTGATTCATGCGGGTCAAGGCCTTGATCCAGGTGGATTGCGGGGGGGGCGGATCGGTCTTTTCCGCCACGGATGCCGGCGGCCCGGGATGCGCGGCGCCGCTATCCGCCGCCGGTGGCGCCTGGGTCTTGGACGGGAAATTGGCCAGGGCATAGGGCTTTTCCGCGGCCCCGTCGCTGATGCGCGCGGTCTTTTCGGTATCCAGTTCGGCCGTGTGCACGAGCTTCCAACCGTTCACCAGGACCACCGTCAGGACGGCCAGCGCAAGCACCCCGGCCAGCGCCCTTTTTTGGCCCGCAAAGGAAAGGCTCGTGCGGCGGGCCGCGGCCCAACCGGAAACCTGGGCCGCAACGGCCTTGCCCGCTTGACTCAAGGCTTGGGGCACGCCCCGCCCGAGGGCGTGCGCCCCGCGCCGGCAGCGTTCCACCCACGGCCACTGGCGCCATTCCTCGGCCCAGGTCCAGCGCCAATCGCTGAAGAACAGGGCCGGGAGTCTTCCCAATGCTCCCGGCAGGGGATCGATGCGGCGCATCTCCCGGGCGCATTCGCGGACAATGGCCGCCGTGATCTGCGTGCGATCCTTGAGGTAGCCGGTGAGCAGGGCCCGGTCGCACAGCTTGTTGATCCGGCGGGGATAGCCCCGGGTATAGCCATGGATGGCCAGCATGGCATGGTCGGAGAAGAGCCGCCGCGCGCAGCCGGCCACGCGCAGCCGGTGCAGGATGTACTTTTCGGTCTCCGCGGCCGTCAGGGGCCGCAGATGGTAGAAGAGCGTGATGCGCTGGCGCAAGGCGCGGCACTCGGAGGTGCGCAGCTTGTGCAGCAGCTCGGTCTGACCGACAAAAAAGATGTTGATCAATTTTTTGCCGTCCTGCTCCAGATTGGAGAGCAGGCGGATCTCCTCCAACACTTCCACCGAGAGCCGGTGGGCCTCGTCGATCACCAGCAAGACGCGCCGGCCGTCGGACCAGGCTTTTTGCAGGAAGTTCTTGAAGAAGTTCAGGCACTCCGATTTGCTGGCAACAACCGCCCCGGGGTCGTAGGCGCGGGCCACGAACGAGAGGAATTCGACCACCTCGAAGCCCGGCTGGTTGATGTTGGCCACGACGACCCCATCGTCCAGCGTTTCCAGCAGGGCATTGACCAGCGTGGTTTTACCGGTGCCCACGGCGCCTACCAGCACCACGAAGCCGTTTCCTTGGGAAAGACCGTATTCGAGGTTGGCCAGCGCTTCCTGGTGATCGTCTCCCAACCAGAGAAAACGCGGATCCGCGCTGATTTGAAAAGGCCTGGCCGTCAAGAGGTAATAGGGGAGGTACATGACCTTCCTCCTTTGCGGCAAGATAATCTTGTTCTTCTATATAATTATGAATCGCTAGGAAGCAAGCGATTTTGCTTCGCGCTAGACGTCCCCCAGTTCGGCCAGCTTGGCGGCCAACTGCGCATCCAGACTTTCTTTCCGACTGTAAAGCTCTTCCAGGGAGGCGAACTTTTCATCGATATTCTTCTGACACTGGTTGATGGCCTGGGAGAGTTGGGGAATGCGGCCGCCCTCCCTGGATTGGGCCGCGGCCACCATCTCTGCATTGAGTTGGGCCAGGCGGCGCTCTTCGCTTTCGATAAAGGCCTCGGTTTCGGCGATGGCCGTCTCCAAAGGCTTGCGCAGTTTGGCGTTCTCGCCCACGATCGTCGAACGCAGGCGGCGTAACTCTTTTTTATTGCGTTTGTTATCTTCGCCGGCGGTCGCTTCGGATATGGATCGCGACAGTTGCAGGCCCGGCTCGTCGCCCCAGCCGCCCTTGTCCAGAAACTCCTGGTAGGTGCCGTCGAAGAGCTCCACCCGGTCCTGCTGGAAGACCACCAGGCGCTGGGCCAAGGCGTGCAGGAACATCTCGTTGTGGGTGACCATGATCACGGCGCCGTCGAAGGCGTCGATGGCCGCCAGCAGGGCGTCGCACGACTCCATGTCCAGGTGGTTGCTCGGTTCGTCGAGCAGCAGCAGATTGAGCGGCGTGGCCAGCAGCTTGCCCAGCATGACGCGGGCCTTTTCGCCGCCGGAGAGCACTTCGATTTTCTTGAGGGCGTTGTCGCCGTCGAACATCATGGCGCCGCAGATGTTGCGCGCCCGTTGCCGATCCAGGTCCGGATGGCTGTGCAGGATCTCTTCTTCCACGGTGTAGCGGTCGTTGAGCACCTGGATGTTGGTCTGCTCGTAGAAGCCGCTGACCACGCCGGGATGAAATACGATGTCGCCCGCGGCCGGGGTCAGCTTGCCGGCCAGCAGTTGCAGCAGGGTGGTCTTGCCCTTGCCGTTGGGGCCCACCACGCACATGCGTTCGCCGGCGTGCAGCACGAAATCCAGGTTCTTGAACAGGGGCCGCCGGTGGGGATAGGCGAAGGCGAGGTCGCGCACGGCCACGGTCTGCTTGCCCCGGAAGGGCTGGTCGCGGAAGCTGAAATCCAGGTCGCGCAGTTGTTCCAGCTTCTGCTTTTTCTCCAGCTTGGCCAGGGCCTTGACTCGCGACTGGACCAGGCCGGCCAGGCGCGCCTTGGCCCGGAAGCGCGTGATGAACTGCTCGATCTCCTTGGTGCGCCGCTCGTCGTTGAGGCGTGTCTTTTCGAAGATCTCTTCGTCCTGGGCGATCTGGGTGTAATATTTGCCGGTGTCGCCGGCGATCTTGCGGGTCTTCTGGCGGTGGATGCCCAGGGTGTGGGTCACGACGCGGTCCATGAAGCCGCGGTCGTGGGTGATGAGCATCAGCTCCCGGGGCCAGGCCACCAGGAAACGCTCGATCCAGCGGATGGAGGTGATGTCCAGGTAATTGGTGGGCTCGTCGAGCAGCAGCAGGTCGGGCTCGGAGACCAGCACCTTGGCCAGGTTGAGGCGCACTTGGAAGCCACCCGAAAACTCGTTGGGGTGGCGCTGGAGGTCGGTGGGATTGAACCCCAGGCCGGCCAGGATTTTTTCCACCTCCCAATGGTGGTCGGCCTTGGTGGGCGGCAGGCCCAGCATGCCCTCTTCCAGGACCGTCTCCTTGCTGAAGCTGATCTGCTGGCGCACGTGGCCCAGGCGATAGCCTTTGGGGATGGCCAGGGCGCCGCTGTCGAACTCCTCTTCGCCCACCAGGATGCGGAACAGGGTGGTCTTGCCGTGGCCGTTGCGGGCCACCAGCCCGACCCGTTCCCGGGCGTTGATCTTGAAGCTGATGGCGTCGAACAGGATTTGGCCGCCGTACGATTTGGTCAGATTTTCCGCTGCGATCATGGGCTTTTCGATGTGCTCAAAGGGTCATATCGGACAACTCGAAGCGACTATGTATCCTACGGCGGCGCTGAAATAAAGCCCCATCTCGCCCCCACCCTTCGTACGCGCACCCGGAAATCTCCATCGCGTACGCGTACGAGGATCGGTTGGTTTGGGAACGTCAAAACATCACATAGGTATCGGTTTCGATATAGGTCTGGCCTTCGGCGGTGGTTCGCACGGCCGGCGCGGCGGGGGCCGCCTCGGCGGGCGCGGCCGACCGGGTCTCCTCGGTCACGGCCAGCAGGATGTGCTGCAACAGGGTGTGCATTTTGACATAACGGTCGTTCATGCGCGTGACGATCTCCTTGGGCCGGGCCACCATTTCCGGCCGGAAGGGGACCTCCACCGCCTCCTGGGCCGTGAGCATGTTGGCCCGTTTGTCTTCGGCATGCAGGCGCCCCAGGATGGGTGTCAGGCGCCGGCGGATACTGGCCAGCCGGGTGTTGACGATTTTCAACTGCTCGGCGGTGCCCACGTTCTTGAACATGAAATCGGTTTTGTCGTCGGCGGCAAAGTGCAGCCCCACGAAAAAAAGGGTGTGGTCGCCGAACTCCTGTTTGATGGCACGCTCGATGAGCCGGCCGGTGTAGTAGGCCACGT
>JAKAFO010000204.1 GCA_021819735.1 Deltaproteobacteria bacterium | reverse complement strand
CGCTTTGGTCCGCCCTCAGAAAATACCTTAACTTATCCAATGGGTTACGGCCGGAGAACATGTCAGAGGCCTTCCACTTTTCCAGAAAATGGGCCGTATCATGGGCAAACAGGCGTTGGCGATTTTCCTGTTGCCGGCTCTCCAGGAAGTTATGGTGATCCACCAGGGAACAGTGGGAAGGTACAATCCGATATCCCTTCAGCCAAATCTGCATGCAGATGTCCACGTCCGCCCAGAAAAACTTCAAATCCTCATCGAAGCCGTTGCTCTTCCTGAAAGCTTCGGACTTGATCAATCCGAAATTGATATAGAGCTTGTCACCATTCAGAGAGTCGTAGCCGAAAGGTTCGAAAGCGCCTTGGTGAGTTTCAACCGTATTGCGGTGAAGAAATGTAATTCCCCCAACGGCCGGATCCGCCATCTTTTCAATGGACGATAATGCATGGCTGAAACAGTTGGGGTAAAAAACGATATCGTCGCTGGCATACATGATCCAGGCGCCCGAAGCTTGAGCGAAGGCATGATTCATCAATTTCGACCAGGAAAACGCTTCTCGGGATTCGAACAAGTCCCGGTCATAGAAAACTTTCCGGATGGCGTGCCGACCAATTATCTCCTTGATTTGTGTATTCTCTTCCCTATCCGCATAAAGAATAATTTCATAGGTGCAATCACCCATTGCGTCGGGAAGGCTTTCGAGTACATCCTTGAGCCCATGAATCCGATCCTTGGAGGGCAGAATCAACGAGATGTCAATGGTCTCGCCTTTGGCGGATCTCTGCATTGAAGGCTTATCGTTAAGTTCGGATGGCGAAAGCTGGAGTGGCGACAAGGTGATGGAGAGCGAAGGCTTGGGCGGTGCCTGCTTTTCGGATCTCGCCGAGCGGTGCAAACCGCTCCTGGACAGGAAGGCGGCGATCTGTTTTTTGGTGATCGGTTCGGGCGCGGGTGCCAGTAGGGGCCATCGGCCTTCCCGGAACAGTTTCAGTTCCTGGTCTATCACGGACTCGGCCTCTTTAAGATACCGGTCCATGTACAGCAAGGCCCGGTTGTCCCCATGGGTTCGGTAGGCAGCGAAATTGTAATCCACGGAAAAGAGCTCCGCGAACCTGAAAAAGCGTGTCCACAGCTCCATGTCTCCCGCCAGCGATAGCTGGGTCTGCAAGTTTCCGCCGGCCTGGTTCCAAAGCGATCGGCGCCAAAAAGTACCTTCCTGCTGGATAAAAGGGCGATGATACTGCCTGTCGAGGAATTTTTGGCGCGACCACACCGGTAGAAAAGCCTTTTGGGAGAACTTCGTCCCATCGGAATTGATATTGTTGGGACGGCCCGTTATCCAGGCGATGTCCGGGCGCTGCATAAAAATGGAAGCCGCGATCTTGAATGCATGGGGATGGTACTGGTCGTCCGAATTCAACCAGGTGACGATTTCTCCAGTACTGCGCCGGATGCCTTCCTGCACGGCCCAATAGTGACCGTTGTCGGGTCGGCTCTGCCAATAGGCCATCCGGTCGGAATACTTCTCGATTATCTGACTTGATCCATCGGTACTGCCGCCGTCCATGACGATGTATTCGATTTTGGGATAATCTTGCTCGAGTACCGAATGAATGCAAGCTTCCAGATAAGCGGCCTGGTTGAACGATGGTGTCACCACACTAATCGTTGGCCATGCCGCGCTTGCCATGGTGTTTCTTTTCTTAATAGCCGGCGTTTTGAGGCCGAGCGAACCATAGAGGTCCAGATAGTCCTGGGCCTGCTTTTGGAAGGAGAATTTCTCTTCCGCCTTGTCCCGGCAGCGTTGCGTGAAAGATGTGCCCTTCTCCCTCGCCGACAATACCCAGTCGATGCCTTCCGATAGCTGTTGCGGGCTGCCGGTTCTGGCCAAATACCCGGTTTGCTTATGATCGACGATATCACCGATGCCACCCGAATCGAAAGCGACCACGGGTGTTCCGCATGCCATTGCCTCAATGGCCGTGTTGGGCAGGTTATCTGCCAGGGAAGGAAGCACAAACAGATCCGCTAACGCATAAAGCTGAGCCAGCTCATGCTGTTGTTCGATTTTGCCTACCGATATGATTTGGTATGGGGTTTCTTTTTGGGGTGGGGTGAAAGACCCGCCAAAAACCACGAAGCACAGGTTATCCGGATTATGCTTGTTGGTATCGAGAAGTTCGATGGCCTGTAACAGATAGGAAAATCCTTTGCGTGGATTGCCCGGATCCTCGGCGCCAAAAAGAACGATCTTGGCATTTTGGGGTATATTGAACTTGTGACGAAGACCGTCAGCAGAGTTGGGATGGAAAGTTTCGAGGGGTAATCCATAAGGGATCACTTGCAATGGGAACTTCGCCATTAAAGCGCTTTTGGCGATACAGTCACCGAGCCAACGGCTGGGTGCCACCAGCGACAGGTTGAGTTTGGCATAACCTCCAGCCTTGGCATTCCAGTTCAGTCGCGATAGATCATCATCAACGGAAGAGCCTAACTGAGGGCATCGTCCGCATTCCTTCATGAACCCCAGGCACTTGCCTGCATAGTGGCAGCCCCCGGTAAAGGGGTTCATATCATGGAGCGTCCATACAAGGCGCTTGCCCGAACAAGCTTTTACGAAAGAAGCGTTGTTGAATAAGCCCGCAACCCAGTGAAGATGGATGATGTCGGCATCGATTACTTCCCTGCAGGCGCGAAGATCGATAGGGGATAGCGTATCAGAAAAAAGCTCGAGTCCTTTGGGACGTCGCGGATATTCTTGGAGCAATCTATTCCAGCGCTGAAAGAGCTTTTGCTTAGTAATAAAACTGCTGTCTGAGCCGACCATGGACCGCACACTGTCGTCCGGAGATGTTTTGTGCAACACCAGCATGGTCGAGTCCGCCCCGGCCGCCTGTAAACATTTATGAATGCGATAGGCGGCCGTGGCCGCCCCTCCCGTATCCAGCGTGTTCAGGTGAACGATTTTCATCTTCGATGTCCGCACTCTTGGCAATGCCAATGCCAGGCGCTTTCAAGCATCTCTGCCAGGCTTTTTTGGGGTTTCCAGTGCAGCACCTTTGCGGCCTTGCCATTGCCGGCGATCAACACCGCCGGATCGCCAGGCCGCGGGGGCGCGACTTTGGTCGGGATGGGCCTTCCCGCCAGATCCTCGATCATGCCCACCAACTGCCGCACGCTTTTGCCTTCGCCGCTGCCAAGGTTGATGACGTCACACACCTCATGATCGTACAGGAATTTCAGTGCTTCCAAATGGGCCCTGGCCAGATCGGCGACATGAATATAATCGCGGATGCAGGTGCCGTCCGGCGTATCGTAATCGTCTCCGAGTAGGGTGAACACCTCATTGCGGCCCATGGCCGTCTGGATCAACAGCGGGATCAAGTGCGTTTCGGGAATATGCCGTTCGCCGATGCCGTAGGCGGCGCCGGCGGCATTGAAATAGCGCAGGGAGATGGATCGAACGGCATGAATACGATGGTACCAGGCGAGGATCGTCTCGAAGATCAACTTGCTCTGGCCATAAGGATTGATGGGTTTGGATTCGGTCTCTTCGCTGATGTCGATATCGCCGTGGGTCCCATAGGCCGCGCAACTGGATGAGAAGATGATGCGACGGCATTGGGCTTGAACCATGGCCTCTAAAAGATTGATGCCGCCCATGATGTTGTTTTCGAAATACTTGCCGGGCAAGGCCATGGATTCGCCGACGTAAGCATAAGCCGCAAAGTGTAAAACATCCTTAATCGGATGGTTTTCAAACACCAGCCTAACATCCTCTTTACAAAGCAGATCTCCTTTGTGGAGGATAACACCCGCGGGCAGGAATTCGGGGTGACCGTAAAGCAGGTTGTCGAAAACGATAATTTGCTCGGGATGCACGCCCTTTTCGAGCAGACAATGCACTGCATGGGAGCCGACGTACCCGGCGCCGCCCGTAACCAGAATTTTATGATCGTTTCCAAACAACATTCCAGCAGCTTCAGCAAGTTGCGTACCAAGTCCATAACGCTTCTAATTCTGAAGCAATTCCGCGTTTATTAAGCGCGTCCGCCGCAAAGCCATGAAAATGTCAATTATTTGACTTGCTACAGACCCGGCGCAGCCGGCGTTTTGCTTTGCGCCTGTCGCTTTGCGCACCTGCCGCGCATCCGGCACCAGACCGGTTGCCTGGCATCGATATTGCTGATTGGTGTCAGGCGCTTGCGCCACATGCTCCGAAAGGGTGCTAAGTTGCACAGCTAAAAGGATGTGCCAATGCGTATCGCAGCCATCGTTCAGGCGCGCATGAGTTCCCGGCGCCTCCCAGGTAAGGTGCTGACCGAAGTCGCCGGCAAGTCACTGCTGCACTATCTGCATGAACGCTTGAAACAATGCCGCGACATAGACGGCATCGTCGTGAGCACTTCCATCGACCCCAGCGACGATCCTGTGGCCCTGTTTTGCAAACGGCACGACATCCCCTTTTTTCGGGGTTCTTTGAATCATGTCGCCCAGCGCTTCCAAGAGACCCTGGAGGCTTTTGACCTGGATGCGTTCGTGCGCGTCAATGGCGACAGCCCCTTGCTGGATCAGAATTTGATCGATCACGCCGTGGCGCTGTTTCGCACCGGCGACGCCGATCTGGTGACCAATGTGTTTCCGCGCACGTTCGCGCCTGGCCAATCGGTGGAAGTGGTCCGGGGCAGCGTTTTCCGTGAAATTTGCCCGCGCCTGAGCGATCCCCAAGACCAAGAACATGTCACCCGCTTTTTTTATCTGCACCCTGAGGATTTCAAGATCGTGAATTTCCGCGCCGCCAAGACGTACCCGCCGATGCATCTGGCGGTGGATACCCCATCGGATTTAGATCGCTTCCGGTCCATGGTGCAACGCATGACCAAGCCCCACCATCTCTATACCCTGGACGAATTGAGCGATCTGCACGTGGCGGTCAGCGATGCCGCCCAAGGAGCCGCGACGTGAAGCGCTTGCGGGCAGGCATCATCGGGTTGGGCGTCGGCGAACGCCATATCGAAGGTTACCAGCGCCATCCCGGCTGTGAAGTAGCAGCAATCTGCGACTTTAACGCTGAGACGCTCCGCCGGGTGGAGGCCTTGTACCCGAACATATCCCGCACCACCCATGCCGAAGAAATTCTGCAAGATCCATCCATCGACGTGGTTTCCATCGCCTCCTATGACAATTATCACTTCGAACAGATCGAGATGGGCTTGAAGCATGACAAGCACCTTTTCGTCGAAAAACCCATCTGCCTTTATGACTGGCAGTTGGCGCGCATCCGGGAGCTGTCCAAGGCCAAACCGCACCTTCGCATCTCTTCGAACCTGATCCTGCGCCGCTCGCCCCGCTTCATGCAACTGCGTCAGATGATCGCCGCCAGCGATTTTGGACATCTATACTATATGGAAGCCGATTATGAGTACGGCCGGCTGGAAAAAATAACCCAGGGCTGGCGTGGTCAGATCGAATACTACTCCGCCATTTTAGGTGGGGCAGTTCACATGATCGATCTGCTGCTCTGGCTCTCACGGGACACCGTGACCGAAGTCAGCGCCTGGGGCAACCGCATCGCGTCGAAAAATTCGGCCTTCCGCTTCCATGATTTCGTCGTATGCCTCTTGAAATTCAACAGCGGTCTGCTGGCCAAGGTGACTACCAATCTGGGTTGCGTGAAGCCCCACTTCCATGGCCTCAAGATCTTCGGCACCGACGCCACCTTCGAAAATGGCCCGGCCCACGCGAACCTTTATAAAAGTCGCTTGGCCGAAACGTCCCCCGAGCAATTGACGGCATCCTATCCCGGTGTCCCCAAAGACGAGTTGGTTTACAACTTCATTCAGTCGATCCGCGCAGAGGCCCCGGCGGTGGTCGATGTGGAAGATGTTTTTAAAACGATGTCGGTATGCCTGGCGGCCGAACGATCCCTATCCCAAAGCAAGGCCATGGCCGTGACGTACTATTGATGGGTCACGACCGCTCATCGGCATGGATATTGCTGACACAGTTCACGATATGAACTTTGCGACCATCGGTAAAAGGACGACTATGCAAGCGCAAGGAGTAACCTCTTAGTGAGAACCATTCCTTTTGGTTTGCCCTTGATCGGCGATGAGGAAAAGGCCGCGGTGGCCGCTGTGCTCGATTCCCCTATCCTGGTGCACGGCCCCCGCGCCAAACAGTTTGAAACCGAATTCGCCGCCTGGACAGGCGCCCCCCGTGCCGTGGCGGTTTCCTCCTGCACGGCCGCGCTGCACCTGGCCTACTTCGACCTGGGGATCGGCCCGGGCGACGAGGTGATCGTGCCGGCGCAAACCCACAATGCCACGGCCCACGCCGTGGCTTTCACCGGCGCCAAACCGGTGTTCGTGGACTGCGAACTTGCAACCGGCAATATCGACATCCCGCAGATTGAAGCGGCGCTGACCCCCAACACCAAAGCCATCTCCATCGTCCATTTTCTGGGCCTGCCCGTGGCCATGGACCAGGTGATGGCCATCGCCCGCAAGCACTCTCTTTTCGTGGTCGAGGATTGCGCCCTGGCCCTGGGGACCTATTACAAGGGCCGCCATGCCGGGCTTTGGGGCGATGCCGGCTGTTTTTCATTCTACCCCGTCAAGCATATGACCACGGCCGAAGGGGGCATGTTCATTACCCGGCACGCGGATCTGGCCGACCGCATCGAACGCAAGCGCGCCTTCGGCGTGGACCGCACACCCCAGGAGCGCTCGATCCCCGGCGTCTACGATGTCACCCTGCTGGGTTTCAATTACCGCATGAACGAAATCGAAGCCGCGCTGGGCTCGGTGCAACTCAAGCGCATGAAAGGCTTCATGGACCAGCGCCGGCGCAACTACCAGACGCTGCACGCCGGATTGTCCGAGCTTGAAGAGCTGCGCCTTTTCAGCCATCCGCCGGAGGATGCCGTCAGCAGTTACTACTGCTTGTCGGTGTTGCTCAGGGATGATCTTCGACCCCAACGGGTCGAAATCGTGGAAAAGCTCAAGCAGCAGGGTGTCGGTACCAGCGTGTACTATCCCCGTCCGGTGCCCCATTTTACCTGGTACCGTGAAAAATTCGGATATGCCCAAAATTCTTTCCCCAATGCCGCATCGATCAGTTACGGCTCCATCGCCCTGCCCGTGGGGCCGCATCTGAATGAAGAGGATATGCTGTATATCGCCAGGGCCGTAAAAAAAGCCCTCAGAGAGGTGCATTCATGATACCCATTAAAAACCGCAGAATCATGCTGATCGGCGGCGCCGGCTTCATCGGCCACAACCTGGCGCTGAAATTAAAGGAACTGGGCGCCGACGTGTGCGTGGTGGACGGCTTGCAGGTCAACAACATTTTGACGTTCCAATCGTCCAAGGAAAAGACGGCCAATCGTCAGCTGTATTTGCACATCCTCAACCAACGCCTGGAACTGTTGCGCAGCGCAGGCATACCCATGTACGCCCAGGATGCTCGCGATTACTATGCGCTCTCCTATCTGTTCACCGACATCAAGCCGCAGGTGGTGGTGCAATTGGCCGCGGTGGCCCACTCCAATAAATCCAACAAGGACCCCTACAGCACCTTCGATCACAGCTTTCGGACCTTGGAAAACGCCTTGGATTCTTCACGCGACAAGGTCGAACATTTTATCTATTTCTCTTCCAGCATGGTGTACGGCCATTTCAATGGCCACGCGGTGGATGAGACGACTGTCTGTGAACCCCTGGGGATCTACGGCGCCCTGAAGTTCGGCGGCGAAAAACTGGTCATCGCCTATAATCAGGCCTTCAACCTGCCTTATACGATCATCCGCCCCTCTGCCCTCTATGGCGAACGCTGCGTGAGCCGCCGCGTGGGACAGGTGTTCATCGAAAATGCAATCAAAGGCGCGGACATCAACATTGCCGGCGACGGCACGGACGCCCTGGATTTCACTTGCATTCACGACATGGTGGATGGTTTGATCAAGGTGATCGAGAACCCGGCCTCCATTAACCAGATTCTGAATATGACCTACGGCGAAGCCCGCCATCTGGCCCAGATGGCCACCATTGTCCAGGCGTACTTTCCGGGGGTATCGATCAACTATGTCCCCAAAGACAAACTGATGCCGGATCGCGGCACCTTATCGGTGGCCAAGGCGCGCAAGCTGATCGGTTACGAACCCAAATGGCCCCTGGAAAAAGGATTGCCCGCCTATATCGAGTGGTACAAGAGTCTTCCCGAAAATCTGACCCAGGCCGATGTGCAGCCGGTCACTTATGGTTGATGAATCATGGCGTTGAGCCTTAAAGAAGACAACTGGCTTTCCGCGCGGCTAGAAAAGCAGGCCTTCCGTCTCGACGTGCCGACGGCCGGCATCCTGGCGGCGGATCTGCGTCCGATCCTGGCAAGTTTTAATGCGCCCTGCTTTGTCTACTGCAAAGTACCGGCGGCCGAAATGCAAACGGTTCATGCCCTGGAAGGCAATGGTTTCCGTCTGGTGGACACATTATTGACGCTGGAACGGCCCATGTCACCGCCGGTTCCAGGCAACAGCGGCGCGCGGCTTGGGGAACCCGAAGACCGGCTATCGGTGACCCAAGTGGCCCGGGAGAGTTTTTCTTTTTCCCGCTTTCATGCCGATCCCAAGATCGAACGGGAGGTTGCCAATCAGATCAAAGCCGATTGGGCCGGCAACTTCTTTTCAGGCCAACGGGGCGATGCCATGATCGTAGCCGAAGCGCAACATCGCATCGTCGGTTTTCTACAATTGCTCAGCTCCGCGGAAACGCTGATCATCGATCTGATCGCCGTCCACCCCCGCCATCGCGGGCAAGGATATGCCACCGCCATGATCGCCTGCGCCCAGCGGCAGCTTTCGAACTTGGCTGCGATCCGGGTCGGCACCCAGGCGGCGAATATCCCCGCCATGCGGATGTATGAGCGCCTGGGATTCCGCCTGATGGCGGCACACCACGTATTTCACTACCATGGCCCGGAGCAGATCGCCGGGTAAGGACGGCCAGCATGCGCATCGGAAACTTCGACACCCAAACCAGAGTCCTGATCGTGGCCGAAATCGGCAACAATCATGAGGGCAGCCATGCCCTGGCCGAGGAGCTGATCGGTCGGGCCGCCGAAGCCGGCGCGGATGCGGTCAAATTTCAGACCATCATTCCCGAACTGCTGGTGGAGCCTTCCCAGGTGGAACGGATCGCCCAACTGGGGCGCATCTGCCTGCCCTTGACGGCTTTTCCACAATTAAAAAAGCAGGCGGACGCAGCCGGGCTTCTCTTTCTCTCCACCCCCTTTGATCCCCAGGGGGTGGCCCTGCTCGACCCACTGGTGCCGGCTTTCAAGGTGGCTTCGGCCGACAACAACTTCTTTCCCTTGCTCGATGCCGTGGCCGCCACCGGCAAACCCGTGCTGTTGAGTACCGGCCTGGCGGACCTGGCCGTGATCGATGCGGCCCGCGGTTA
>JAKAFO010000203.1 GCA_021819735.1 Deltaproteobacteria bacterium | reverse complement strand
GCGCATGCTGATGCTGGGGAGCATCGGCCTCGTCATGCTCTTGCTGGGGCTGGCGCTGATCAAGTTTACCCGGGCGACGACCGCCCCGCTGCAGCGCAGCGTGGCGTTCATCCAGGCCCTCTCCCGGGGAGACCTCACCCAGCATATCGATACCCGGCGCCAGGACGAGATCGGACTGCTGGCCCAGGAGCTCAACCAGTTGGTGGCCGATTTAGCCAAGATGATGCGCGAGATCGACAATGGGACGATCACGCTCAACGCCGCTTCCGGCCAGTTGGGCGCCGTTTCTGAGCAGATGCGTCAGGGGGCGGGCGACACCTCGGCCAAAGCCTCGTCGGTGGCCGCGGCGGCCGAGCAGATGAGCGCCAACATGACCAGCGTGGCGGCCAGCAGCGAACAGGCCGCCACCGGCGTCAACATGGTGGCCACCGCGGCCGAGGAGATGAGCGCCACGGTCCGGGAGATCGCCCAGAATTCGGAAAAGGCGCGCGCCATAACGAGCGATGCGGTTTCCAAGAGCCAGAGCATGTCACTCAAAATGGATGAGTTGCGCGGCGCGGCCGCCGAAATCAACAAGGTGACCGAGGCCATCACCGAGATCTCGGAACAGACCAATCTGCTGGCTCTGAACGCCACCATCGAGGCGGCCCGGGCCGGCGAGGCCGGCAAGGGATTTGCCGTGGTGGCCAATGAGATCAAGGAGCTGGCGCGTCAGACGGCCCAGGCCACCCTCGAAATCAAGCAGCGGATCGACGGCATTCAAACCTCCACCGGCGAAACCGTGGGGCAGATCAAGCATGTGGCGCAGACCATTCACGAAGTCAACGAAATCGTCGCCACCATCGCCACGGCCGTGGAAGAACAATCCGCCGCCACCCGGGAGATTGCCGGCAATGCTTCCCAGGCCTCCCAGGGTATCCAGGAGGTCAACGGCCATGTGGCCCAAAGCTCCACCGTGGCCGGTGAGATTTCCCGGGAAATTGCGGTGGTCAACGGCTCGGCCGGCGAAATGGCGGCCAGCAGCTCCCAGGTGTTGGTCAGCTCCCAGGATCTGCAAAAACTATCCTTCCGGTTGAAAAAGGTCGTGGCGCAGTTCACCATGCCGGCCGCGCGTTTCGATATCGGCGCCGTCAAAACCGCCCACATGCAATGGCGCACGCGGCTCGAGGGGCTCCTGCACGGCCGTCAGGCGCTCGATGCCAAGGAGGTCGCCAGCCATCACGAATGCGCCTTCGGCAAGTGGTATGACGGCACCGGCGGCAAAGCGCTCCAGGATATCCCCGCCTTTGGCCTGGTCGGCCGGCATCACGAAGCGGTGCACGGCCTCGCCCGGCAGATCGTGGATCTGTATCATCGCGGCGAAGCCCAACAGGCCGCAAAACTGATGGCCTCCTTCGAAACAGAGCGGGAGCAGCTTTTTGCCTCGCTGGATGAGCTTTATCTGGCGTAAGCCGGCGCTAAGTTAAGCGGTCCTTCATCTTATTATTTTCTTCGTATCGATCCGCCTCCACCGCGTTCACAACATTTTTGTTGGCAACAACGATGTTGTGAAGGCGGGGCGATCGATTTCGCTCCACCCACCCTACAGCCCTCCTATAAATATATCAATTTTGATGTACAACAATGCGGTTTTATAAAAATGATTGACTGTCAGGCCTCTTAAATTATAATGCATGTATGTTGTAAATCGGTTGTGTTTTATTTATATGGAGACCAAATGTCTGATTTTATAGTAGGCAGCCCTGCAAGGGACGATGATTTTTTGTTCAGGGAGGAATTTGTTGAGTCGCTTTGGGAGGCGCTTAACAAACATAATATCCTTTTATTGGCGCCCCGTCGTACCGGCAAGACGAGCGTCATGTACCGCATGCTGGATAAACCCAGGGATGGCTGGTTGGTGATCCATCTCAACGTAGAGGATCTGAAAACTCCTGTTGATTTTGTTATCTCCTTGATCGACGCCATCAATGAGCATCAACCCAGATATTTAAAAGAAGGGCTGGCAAAGGGGTGGGACTTCCTCTCTGGCGTTCTTTCGCGCGTCGAGAAAATCGAGGTCTCCGAATTCAAGATCCAGCTTCGAAAAAGCGACCATTCGGAAATCGAATGGCAGGATCGCGGGACTCAATTGATCGAGCGGGTTTTTAAAACCACGGAAAAAGTTCTGTTCATCATTGACGAACTGCCTGACATGCTCGGTGGCATGCGGACACTTTCGCCGGATGAGTATGCGGATTTTCTGCACTGGTTCCGCAAGATCAGGGAGCGCTCTTTGAAGAACAATCTGCGCTGGCTGGTGGGCGGTTCCGTCAACCTGATCGCCGCTTTGGACCAGCAGGGCATGGTCAAGCTGGTAAACGATCTCAAAGTGGAACCGTTGCCATCCTTTAGCGAGGAGGAAGTGGAAAACTTCGTGCGCAAAATGCTTCTTGGTCACGGCGTGAAGTTCGACGATTCCGTCGTTCCGCGCATCTTAAAGCTGCTGGGCGCCCCCATTTTCCTCTTTCTGCAGATGCTGACCCAGGAGCTCTATCGGCTCTGGAAGCGGAACAGTGCCATGCCCTTGTCCGCCGCTGCCGTGGATGAGGTTTATGACAAATCCCTGCTGGGTGAGATGGCCCGGGACAAGCTGCAACATTATCGCACGCGCATCGATGTGCATTACCCGCAGCGGGAACGGGAAGCGGTGTGTCATCTTTTGGGAAACCTCTGTTTGAGCGACAAGGGGCTATCCCACACTTCTCTGTTTCAAATATACCGCCGCGTGGAGGAGCGCCGAAGCGACGCGCGGACGGGTCCCGCTTTAAGTCAGGCGTTTCAACGGCTCTTGCTGCATATGCAAAGCGACTTTTACATCGAGCAGCGAGGAGATGGAAATCTCGATTTTGCCAGTCGGCTGCTCAAGCGCTGGTGGAAGAAGTACTACGCATACGAATGCGAAGGGAAATAATATGACAACGCCCATAGGACTTTTCAGGGCCCATGTGACCGACATCGACCGGTTGATCCAGACGACCGTCGGCAGGGCGGACATGCTGGAAGATCTGCTGGAAAAGCTCCGGCGCAACGCGGGCAAGAAAAGCGTGCAGCACTTCCTTCTCATCGGGCCGCGGGGTATCGGCAAAACCCATTTCTTGAGTCTCGTGGAAAATGCGGCGCAGACCAGGCCGGACCTGAGGGAGCGTTACACGGTGGTGCGTTTTCCCGAAGAGAACAACCGAATCCTGTGTTTCGCCGACATTCTCCTGGAGATTGTCCGCGGTCTTGGAGAAAGCGCGGATGATGGCGTCTGGCGCGATCTGCATCAAACCCTTTCCAAGGTTCAGGATGACCAGGAGATTGCGGATACCGCCATCCCCCGCTTGCGCCGCTACCGGCAGCAGAGCGGACGAACGCTTCTACTGCTCATGGAGAATCTGGACAGCCTTTTCGGACAGCAGATCAAAAACCAACAGGAGGTCCATCGCCTGCGGACCTTTCTCATGGATTCGCCCTGCGCCACGCTGGTGGCCACCTCCCCGGTCTTTTTCGCCGACATCCTGAATGTCCAAAAGCCTTTTTACGAGTTCTTCGATATTCAAGTGCTCGAAGATCTGAGCGAGGAATTGACCCTCGATCTGGTGAAGCGAAACCTGGAGACCGACGGCCGCACAGATCTTCTGGCAAGCTTCGATACCCTCATGCCTAAAATCAAGGCCTTGCACACCATGACCGGCGGCAACCCGCGCCTGATCATGATGCTCTACGAGCTGATCGCCTTCGACAACATTTTGGAAGTAAAAGTCCAATTCGAAAAGCTGCTGGACAAGATCACCCCTTTCTACCAGGACCGCATGAAAGAGCTGGCTCCCCAGGAGCGCGCCCTGCTGGAAACCATGGCCCTCATGCGTACGGACCCCAGGACCCCTGCGGCCATCGCGACCCGCATGCGCAAGCCGCCCCAGCAGATCTCCTCGCTGCTTAAACGCATGATCCAGGCCGGCTACCTGACCGTCTCGGAAAACCCGGCGGACAAGCGCTCGCGGATCTATCGCATCAAAGAGGGCTTCTTCGACCTGTGGCTGGCCATGAGCGAATCCCGTTCCCAGAGAAAACGCCTCGGCTACCTCGTAAAGCTTTTCGAGGTGTGGTACCAGGATCGCATGGACCGCGATAAAAAACGCACCGAATTGCGCGTCGCCCTGGCAGGGGAGGGGCCGGCCTTGGAAGTCCGGGAGGGGCACACTTCCTATCTGGGCAACCTTTCCGAACTCAAACCCCTATCGCCGGAGAGCAAACTATTTCTCTGGATGAGTGCGCAGGCGGTTTATTCGGGTGGGCAAAATGCGGATTTGGATGTGGTGCAATGGTTCGAGGGGCTGATCGAATACTGGAAAGTGCAGCGGTCCGGAGATCTGGAAAAGGCTGTGCAGATCGCCCAAAGCCTGGGCATGGATATTTCCGAGCGGGGACTCCATAAGATCCGCATCGAACTGCTCAAGGATGCCATCTCTTACGCTGCTGGCGCTGAAGAGCGGATCGACCTCCACCAGCAATTGGCCTGGAATCAAAAAATGGACGGGCAACTGGCGCCTGCGCTGCAATCGCTGCAATCCGCGTTGGCGTTATGCAAGAAGATAAGTGATAGCGAAAGGCATGGCGCCGTGCTCAACAATATGGCCGCGATTTATGCAGCCAGGTGTGACTACGATACCGCCCTTGCCTTTCTTGACCAATGCCAAGCCATGCAACCGGCGATGGGTGGCGTTGGAAGTAGTGTCATGCTCTTCAACAAGGGCTATATCTATTACCAAAGAAAAGAGCCGGCCCTTGCCTTTCAGGTATGGCTGCAAGCCTACCGGCTGGCCAAACCCCTGAACCTGCCACTGATCATGAACAGCCTGAAGACACTCGCGATGCTGCTCGATCTGCCGGGCGGTTTAGACGTCTGGGAGCGGCTTGCGGCGTTAGCTTAAGAAGCCGCCCCATAACATCATTTTTCTTTCCCCGGACGGTTCAACGGGCAGGCCCGCATGCACTCGTTGCACGCCAGCCAGTAGTCGTGGCCGGCGGTGTTGATGATGCGTTCGATGTGCTTGAGGCCGGACGGGTCCTTGAGGGCGATAGGATAGATGGCGTGCTTGATGGTGTGCTGCAGGCAGGTCATCTTCTGGAACTGGCCCTCCTGGAAGGCCTGGGACGGGCAGGCCTTCTGGCAGGCGTTGCAGCGCGGCGGGCATGGCAGGCTGTCGTTCACGGGATCGGGCGGCAGGGCCGCGTCGGTGACCACGGCCGCCAGACGCAGGCGGGAGCCGTGCCGGGGATGGTACATCTGGCCGCTGCGGCCGAAGGCACCCAGGCCGGCGGCCACGGCGGCGTGCTTGAGCGAGAGCAGGCCCCAGGGCTCGACGCCGTGAAAGGTCATGGGGGCGTAGCTGGGCACCTGCACGGCCATAAAATCGCCCTGATTTTCGATGAAGTTGCTCAGTTCGAGGCTCAACTCGTCCAGGTGCCGATAGACCGTGTGGTAGGCGCGGTGCATGGCGTACAGGTGGTAGTCGGGCGAGCGCAGCATGCCCCGGGGCACGGTGATGCCCATGACGATCACGGATTGGGCATCCTTGCAGAGGTTGGCCGGATGGTGGCCCGCGGGGGCGGCGGCAAAGCGGTCGATGGAGGCGAAGCCCAGGGCCGAGAGCCGCGGTGCGAATTGGGCGAGAATGGATTGCTTCAATGCTTCGTTCATGGGCGTGTCTCCTTTTTAGCCGGGAGGCGGATCTTGCGGTAGTAGGAGTCGGCCAGGTACACGGCGGCCAGCGGGTTGTGGCCGGTCACGCGATCCTTGACCGCCAGCACGGTGGTGGGGGCCTGGGCGTATTTGAAGAAGAGCGAATCGTGGCCCACGCACAGGCCGAGCAGGATGTTGAAATCGGTCTTTGCTTCGTTGAGCAGCATGGCCTGGAAGATGGGGTTGCACATGGCCTCGTCCCGGCCCTGGAAGATCTTCTCGGCATCGGTGATGCCGATGCGCTCCTTGGGCGTACGGCCGGCCTTGCAGGCCGCCGAGACCATCTCGAATCCCTGGGCCTGGAAGATCTGGTCGACCACCGCGGCCTCCTTGGCCAGTCCGATGCAGAAAGCCAGCCCCAGGCGCTGATAGCCCATCTTGCGGGCGAACTCGCCGATCTCCACGATGCGCGGTTTGGCGGGTTGCATCACATAAGGCCGTTCGTGGCGATTGGCATAGCCATCGGCCTCCTGGCGCGAGGCCTGGCGGGCGAATTCGGCCACCTCGGTGGCGGCATAGGCCTGGTTGGCCTGGGCCAGAAGCGCCTGGCGGGTCAGGGTGGGGCACTCCTTGGCCCCGGTGCCCTTGGGCTGTACGCAGATGCGTTTGGCCGCGGGCATGGCGCAGGCAGCGCAAGCCGGCGCAGGTGCTTTTTCGGACGTGTCGTTCATGGCATCACTTCCTCTTTTGCTTCTCCGCTTTCAACAGATGATTGGCGATGATCACCTTCTGGATCTCGGTGGTGCCTTCGTAGACGCGCAGGGGCCGGATTTCGCGGTAGAGCCGTTCGACGGTCGAGCCGCGCAGCACGCCCACGCCGCCGTGGATCTGCACGGCCTGGTCGATGCAGCGGAAGGCCGCTTCGGTGGCATAGAGCTTGGCGATGGACGAGTGGTAGGAGGCATCCGCGGCGCCCCGGTCCTTTTTAAGGGCCGCGCGGTAGACCAGGCCCCGGGCCGCTTCGATCTCCACGGCCATGTCGGCCAGCTTGAAGGCCGTGGACTGGAAGGCCACGATGGGCTGGCCGAACTGCACCCGGGCCTGGCTGTAGCGCAGGCTTTCGGTAAGGGCGGTCTGGGCCATGCCCAGGGCCGCGGCGCCCACCGACATGCGCATCAGATCCAGGGTCTGCATGGCCAGCTTGAAGCCGCCGCCCACCGGCCCTAGCAGGTGGGTCCGGGGCACGCGCAGGTCCTTGATCTCGAAGGCCACGATGTCGTGGCTGGCCATTAGCGCCAGGCGCTTGTCCACGTTCCAGCCGGCCATGCTCTTTTCCACGATGAAGGCCGAGATAGCGTTGGGTTTGTCGGCCAAGGGCGTGCGGGCGAAGAGAATGCCCATGTCGGCCGAAAAGCCGTTGGAGATGAAGCGCTTGCGGCCGTTGACGACGAAGTGGTCGCCGGCGTCCATGGCCGTGGTTTGCAGGGCGGAGACATCCGAACCGGCCTCGGGTTCGGTGAGGCAAAAGGTGGTCAACCGTCGGCCTGCCGCCAGTTCGGGTAGAAATCTTTGCTTCTGCTCCTCGCTGCCGGCCAGCACGATGGGATAGCCGCCCAACCCCTGCATGGCATAGGTGGTGTCGGCCGGCGCGAAGACACCGGCCATGGCTTCGCGCGCCAGGCAGATGCGCACGGCGCTCAGGCCCTGGCCGCCAAACGCTTTGGGGTAGAGCGGGCCATACAGGCCCGAGTCGCGCAGGGAGGTGCGCAAAGCTTCGGGCACATCGTCGATCTCGCCGAGCTGCTTGGCCAGCGGCCGCAATTCGTCCCGGGCATACGCCTGGCAGCGCGCCCGAAAGTCGAGATCTTCCTTGGAAAGCAAATGCTCCATGCCGCATACTCCTTTACTGCGCCGGCCCGCCGCATGCCGGGCATGCGGCGGGTCGGACCATCGTGCTAACGGATGACGACCTCCAACTCTTCCAGGACGGTGATCTCCGGCTTGCCGGCCAGCACCGTGGGGAGCGTGGCGGAGAACTCCTTGAAGTGGGGCGTGGCTGAATGGGCGGCCAGGGCGGCCTTGTCCTTGTAGCGTTCCACGAAGATCAGCGTGTTGGGTTCGGAGCTCTTGCGGTTCAGGCTGTAGAGCAGGGTGCCCTCTTCGGTGGCCACTTTTTTCATCAACGCTTTGATCTTGGTGATGGTCTCTTCGGCTTTGCCCTCTTGGATCGGCAACTTGGCGATAACGGTAATCATGGTGAACCTCCTGATGCGTGTCTATGGAAACCGCCCCAGGGGCGGCTGTGAAAACCTTTATTGGGTGTTGGCGCGCGCCGACCAGGCCAAACCGGCGGCGGCCAGCACGGCGGCCATGCATCCCACCAGCACGCCCTGGAGCCGGTAGGGTTTGTAAATCACGGAGAAGGCCACGGGCGCCAGGGCGTAACCCGAAAACTTGATGGCGTTGTAAAGCGACGTGACCGGCTGGCGCAAGGTGGACGAGAGACGCACGGCCATGGTGTTCAGGCAGGTCCAGGCCGTGGCAGCGCCGATGCCCAGCACCAGGAAGAAGAAGAGATGCCGGGTGAAATCGAAGGGCACCAGGCGCATCAGCAGGATGGCCAGCAGCACGACGGCCGTGCCCGCCAGAAACACCGGGGTGCGGCCCAGGCGGTCGCCCAGGTAGCCGGCGATGGGCGAGGCGATGATGCCCGAAAAGCCGGTGATCGAGAGCAGCGTGCCGACGCGGTCCGAGGGGAGCTGGAAGCTGGTCTTCAAATGGTCGGCCGTGAAGGTCATGATGCCGATGTAGGCCAGGAACAGGCTGAAGGCCGCAAAGCTGGTGGCCAGCACGCCCGGTTGGGCCAGAGCCTGGCGCAGCACCGGCAGAATGTCCAGCAGCCGCCCGGAGCGCCCCGTGGGTTTGGCCGCCGGCGGACGGTTGACCCAATAGAGCGCGCCGGCAAAGGCCGATACCGCCGCCAGGAAGTAGAAGAACCAGCGCCAGCCAAAGTGCACTTCGATGACGCCCGAGATATAGGGCCCCAGGGTGACGCCCACCGTGTAGGCCACCCCCAGCATGCCGATGGCCTTGCCCAGATGGTGCTCGGGCACCAACTCGCCGATGAGGGCCATGATGATGGGGGTCAAGAAGCCGGCGCCCACGCCCTGGAAGACGCGAAAGAGCAGAAAGGTCCACAGGTCGGGAGCGGTGGCGCTGAGCAGGGCGCCCACGGTGTAAAGGCCGAAGCCGAAGAGCAGGGTCTTGCGCACATCGAAGAGCTGGGCGATGGCACCCGAGAAGACCTGGATGACGATGAACGGTACCATATATAATGTGATCGCCGCCGCGGCCGTGCTGAAGGCCACGGACCACGAACGGGCCATGACCGGCAGGATGGTGACGATGCCGAATCCGCCCATGGGGCCCATGGCCGCGCCGAGGTACAGCGGGATGAGTTTTTTTAGATCCAATCGAGCGATCCCTTGGCGGTTGAAATCTGTGGTGAATTCACCGGCAATCCCCGAGCCGGCCTCCACCTTAGAAGAGTTGTTCGGCCTTGTCAACCAAGCCGGACAAGGATTTTTTGGTTTTTGATAACCAAAAAACGGATCGGTCAGGGCGAAGCCGTTATTCCGGCATGACAAAAATAGTTCGGCTATGACGAACAGGTCAAGCGGACCGAGTTTTAAAGTGGGATATCGAGGGAAGAAAGTTACGGTATTCTGAAGTTTGATCGCGTTGGAAAGCGAAAGCGGTGAGTA
>JAKAFO010000202.1 GCA_021819735.1 Deltaproteobacteria bacterium | reverse complement strand
AGTCCGCAGCGCAGCACAGAAAATGCGACAGCTCACGCTCAATGTGCGCTCGGTCTTTGATTATCTGGGCATGACCGAAAACTCGCGCGCCAGATCCCTTCGAAGTTAGAACAAATTTACCGTGCAGCGACCGCCGCTGTCTCTTGCCAAAGAAAAACGATTATGGTACGCACTTGGTCGTTTTGGTGAGCATGCCATCCGCGCGATTGCTGAAAATGCTTCCGGTGTAACTCCAAACAACACTCCGGCATCACCACCATGAAGATCACCCTGCGGGTGAGCTTTAAATTGCAGGCTTCATGATTGGCAGCCCCCCCCTTCCAGCTGCTTATCGCAACCAGTACGCTCAATAGATCGTGTTTTTTCTTCCGCCCCGCCCAGGGTGACGCTCGACCCACGACCTCCTTGGAGTTCTTGGCGGAAGAACAAAATACCAACCTTGTGGCCCCCAAGGCTTCGGGTCACGCATACCAGAACCAAACAGAGGAAGGAGAAAAGCGATGAAAAAGATGAGGCAATGGATGGCAATGTACTCGGTTATGGCGGCACTGCTGGTGATGTTCGCCGGCTGCGTGCCTTCGGGCAGCGGGGGAGGCGCCACCGGCGACATCGAAGCCGAATATGCCGCCACCGGGCCCTACGCCACCACCAGCACCAGCGTCACCGGCTATCGCATCTTTTACCCGAGGCAGATGGACGGCGACCACCCCATCATCACCTGGGGCAACGGCACCGGCGCCCCCACGATGACTTATACCGCCCTGCTCAATCACCTGGCTTCGTGGGGTTTTGTGGTGGTGGCCTCGAACAGCACCATGACCCAAAGCGGAGAGGCGATGATCGGCGGCATCGATTACCTGATTGAACAGAACGCCACGCCGGGCAGCCCCTTCTATGGCAAGCTGGACACCCAGAGCATCGGCAGCACCGGTCACTCCCAGGGCGGCGGCGGTGCTATCAATGCCGCCACCGACCCCCGGGTGAAATGCAGCGTCCCCATTGCACCGTCGCCGGGCCAGATTCGTCAGGTCAAAGGCCCCATCTTCCTCGTAGCCGGCGCCAGCGACACCATCGTGTCTGCCTCCCTGGTGCGCTCCACCAGTTATGCCCTGGCCCAAGCCCCCACCCTATTCGGCATTGCCTCGGGCATGGGTCACATGAACTTCGCGGGCAACGCCGGCATGGCCCGGGGCTACATCACCGCCTGGTTCATGTACCAATTGCAGGGAGACACCCATGCCGGACAGGCCTTCACCGGAAGTTGTGAAATCTGCAGTAACCCCAACTGGAAGGTGGAAAAGAAGAACTACTAACAAGCGGCCGGCTGGGGGCGCTATCCCCAGCCGGCCTTTCACGGCAAAACGAATAGAGTCGAAGAAACGCCGGAGTGAATTTGGCGGGTGCAGTAGCGTTCAGTGGATCAGGTTGGCCCCTTTCTCGGTCAACTTAAGCTTCGGGATTTCCCCTTTCATCTCGTATTTGACAAATCCCTTGGCCGCCAGTTGTTTGATGGCCTTTTCAAAATCCCGTTTTTCGAAAGGGTTCAGGAATGGCAGATACTCTTCGGTCAGCCAGTTTTCCGGAATCGCATCGTTCTCTTCGCCTTCCATGGCCCGGAATTGATCCAATATATCCTTCTTGATGTCTTTGATGTCTCTGCTCATCGCCTATCCTCATTACTAGGTTGAGGCAACAACGATCCGCCGGTTTGCGACGGGTCGCATCGTCTGCCGCGGGCAACCGCCGGATCGAATTCGCGCGCCGCCGCGCAGCGATCTGGACGATCTTTCGGCATCTGGCCGAACCCACGTCAAGCGGGTCGGGTTGCGGTTCGTGCCAAAAGTAGTGCAAAATAACGCATTTTTGACTACTTACAAGCCCCACGATCTAAATTCACAAAATCAGGCCATTAGCAGGGTCAGGACCGGGTTCGAAGGCAGTACGCGCACACAGGGGGAACAGAAAGACCCGTAAACTCCTTCAGATCTTATTTTGGGTTACCAGCCGCGCAAAATGAGCAAAGGAACGGTCATAGGTCCGTTCGGCTTCGGCGGGGAAGCAGCAGGCCGGCAATTGGCGTTTGGGCAGATGATAGGCCAGGCATTCGCAGCAGGCGCCCTTGCGCGCGCACGATTCATAGCTGCACGTACAACGTTGCATGTTTTTGTTCTGGTTGCACTCCATAGGCTTTGTGCTCCTGTATTAAGACAATGTTAAATTCTCTTCGGCATAACGCTTCTGAATCGAACGAAGCATTTCATAGCGGCTGAAAAAGATTTCCACCAGTTCGGGATCGAAATGGGAACCCGCGTTCTGCTCGATCTGAGCCCGAATATGCTTCTCGTCCCAGGCGTCCTTGTAGCTGCGCTTGTTGCTGAGAGCATCGAACACATCGGCCAGCGCCACGATACGGCCGAACAGCGGAATCTCTCGGCCCTGTTTGCCCCGGGCCCGGCCGTCGGCTCCCATGTACTCCTTAAGCGGGTGGCCGGTGCGAAAATCGACGTGGCCGGGATAGCCTTGCCCATCCCAGCGCTCGTGATGGTTCAGCGCCACGATGCCGGCGGCCTCGTCGAAATCCGATTGCTGCTGCATGAAGAGCCGCGCGCCCTGGATGGTGTGCTGCTTCATCACCTCGTACTCATCGATGCTGAGGCGGGCCGGTTTTTTGAGAATCAGATCGGAGGTGGCCACCTTGCCCACATCGTGCAGCATGGCCGCCATGCGCAGCACGTCGCGGGTTTTGTCGATGGTCTTGGGATCGATATGGTGTTTCAGGGCCCACTGTTCGTAAATCTCCACGGCAAAGCCGGCCACCCGGTTGACATGCGGCCCGGTCTCGCGGGGGTCGCGCATCTCGGCCATGCGGATCATGCGCAGGATCAAGGCGCGGGTCATCTGGGCCCGCTCCAGGGCCACGGCGGCCACCGAGGCAAAATGGTACATGACGCGCTCGTCCTGGGGACGGAACGAGACGATGGTGCCTTCCGCATCCTGGGCATTGATGATCTGCAAGATGCCCAGGATGGCCCGGCTGCTGTTTTCCAGGGGGATGGTGAGCACCGACTGGGTCTTGTAGCCAACGGCCTGGTCGAACTGTTTACTGAAGCTGTAGGGCAAGGTGGGTTCCAACCGATAGACATCATCGAGGTTGAGCGGTTTGCCGGTGGCGGCCACATAGCCGGCGACGCTCTTGGTGTCGATGGGAATCTTGAAGGTGGAAAAGATCAGTTTCTCGCCCTTCGGCAATTTCTTCTGGAGGGTATCGTTCTGGCTGTAGGCAAAATGCAGCCGGTCATCTTGGCGGATGTAAATGGAGCCCGCATCGGCGTTGGCAAACTGGCGCGCCCGGGTCAGGACCCGCTCCATGAGGATATCCAGGTCGTTGATCTGGCTCAGCTCGATGCCCAGACGCGTCAGACTGTCCAGTTTTTCCTGTTCGGTCAGCATCGCGCCATCTTCGTTAGAGTTAAAGCCGGATGCGATGAACTTGCCGGCGAAAGGTGTGTCGCCAAACCGCCGATGGTGGCTAACCTTATCAATTTGTTGGAAAATCGTCAAGGGCCGAGATGACTCAAAAATGCCGGCTCAGCCGCCCGCAAAAAAACCCGGCAAAGCCAACGATATCAGGCACGGCGCGGCATATGAATGGTGAAGGTGCTGCCTTTGCCCTGGACGCTGGCGACGGTCACCTGGCCGCCGTGGGCCTGGACGATGTGCTTGACGATGGCCAGCCCCAGGCCGGTACCGCCCATGCGGCGGCTGCGGGATTTGTCCACCCGGTAAAAGCGCTCGAACAGGCGCGGCAAGTGGGCCGGGGCCACGCCGATGCCTTCATCGGCCACCGCGATGCGGATCTCTTCGGACTCGGCACCGGCCGTCACCGCGATGCGGCTCTTTTCCGGGCTGTATTTGATGGCATTGTCCAGCAGGTTGACCAGCGCCTGCTCCATGAGTTCGGCATCCAGGCGGGCCGTAAGGTCTGGAGCGCATTGGATCTCGATCTGCATGGCCTTGGCTTCGGCCTGGGAGCGGCAGAGCTGGGCGGCCGCGCCCAACACTTTTGCCACGGCCGTCTTTTCCAAGCGGAGTTGGCGACTCTCGTCGCCCTGCTCCAGACGGGCCAATTGCATCAGGTCATCCACGATCGCCGTCAGGCGTTTAACATGCTTGTCGATGATGCCCAAAAAGCGCTGGGCCTCCTGGGCATCGGTCACCGCCCCTTGGGCCAGGGTCTCCACGAATCCCTGAATGGCGGTGAGCGGGGTCTTGATCTCGTGGCTGACATTGGCCGCGAAATCGGTGCGCATGGTCTCCAGGCGGCGCATCTGGGTGACGTCGTTGAGCACCAGCAGCGCGCCCATGCGCCGGCCGTCGGCATCGAAGAGCGGCATGCTGCGGGCGTTGAGCACCTGCTCGCCCGGACGGTAGAGCACCACGTCGGCCTGGGCGGCCACCCCCTGGTCCAGGGTGGTGCGGATCATCTCGTGCAGCTCGCGGTTGCGTACCACCTCCTGGATACTGCGGCCCGGCAACTGCTTCTCATCGCTGCCCAGCAGGCGCGCGGCGGCCCCGTTCAGATGCAGGATGTGTTCGTCCGGGTCCAGGGCCACCACCCCTTCCAGCATGCTGGAAAGCACCGCCTCACTCTCGTTGCGCTGGCGCAGGATGGCCTGCAGGCGCTGCTCCAGCTCCTGGGCCATCTGGTTCATGGCCTGGGCCAGGCCGGCCAACTCCTGGGTGGCCGGAGCGGCCAGCCGGTGGGAGAGTTCGCCCCGGGCAAAACGCGCCGCGCCGGCGCGCATGGCTTCGATGGGACGGGTGATGCGCCTAGAGATCGCCAGGCACACCAGGGCCGCCGCCAGGGCGATCGCCAAACCGCCCACGACCAGGCGTCCACGCAGCGATAACAGGTGCTCCTCGATGGCGGTCAACGGCAGAGCCAGGCGTACCACGGCCCGAACCGGCTGTCGGCCGACGGGCAGGGCCACGTACATCATCTTGCGATTGATGGTCTCGCTGAAACGATCGGCGCTGCCGATTTGCCCCAGCATGGCTTGGCGCACCTCGGGTCGATCCAGGTGATTTTCCATCCGCCCCGGATCGGCTTCCGAATCTCCCACCGGCTTACCGTCGGGCAACAGGACCGTCAGGCGCATGGGGATCTCCAGGGCGATCTGCTTGCAGTAACGGTCCAGGGCGACGGCGTTCAAAGGGTCCAGGTGCGACTGGATCTGGGGCATCATAATATGGATGCGCTCGATCAGATCCTGCTCGCGCTGGTCAATGTAAAAGTCGTGCATGGCCCGGGAGGCGAACCAGCCCGTGGTCAGCACGGCGAGCAGCACCAGGATCAGAAAGGAAGGGTAAAGCTGCCAGATGAGGGGTCTGCGCTTGATCATGGCTTCTCTTTGAAGCGGTAACCCACGCCGCGTACGGTTTCGATGAGCTGGCCCAAATCGCCCAATTTCTTGCGCAGGCCCACGATCTGGACATCCACGCTGCGGTCGGTCACCGGGTAGTCGTCCCCGCGCACGGCATCCACGATCTGGGAGCGGGTGAAGACCCAGCCGGGTCGGCCGGCCAGGAAGGCCAGCACCTGAAATTCGGTAAAGGTCAGGTCGATCCACCGATCGTCGATGGTCAGGCTGCGCCGGCCCCGGTCGATGGTCAGGCCATGGATGCGGATCACATCGGATTCCGGCGGCGGCGCGGCGCGGCGCCGGAAGACGGCCCGCACCCGGGCCAGCAGCACCCGGGGGCTGAAGGGTTTGGTGATGTAGTCATCGGCCCCCAGTTCCAGGCCGGTGACGATGTCCGCCTCCTCGCCTTTGGCGCTGAGCATGACCACCGGTATGGGGCGGGTCTGGGCATCGTTTTTCAAGCGCCGGGTCAGTTCGAGGCCATCCATGCCGGGCAACATCAGATCGACCACCATGAGATCCACGGGGTTCTCTTTCACCTTGCGCCACGCCTCTTCGCCGGTTTCGGCACACACCACGCCGAAGCCTTCGCGGCTGAGATGAAATCGCACCAGTTCGAGGATATCCTCCTCGTCATCGACTACCAGAATGGTTTCCTTGCGCATGCCAACCCTTCCTTTTGCGGGGCGGTGATCCCTGTACGGCCGCCGATGGGTCCTTATAGCGCGGCGATTGTTAGGGGTTTATTAGCGTATTGAATCCCTCCGTAGATCGGGGTATGACGCCCTTTCGCGCAAATGGGGTCATTTTAACGATACGCGGACGAGAATCAACGCCAAAGGGGGAACCGGTTGACACTGTTGAACATCACCGCCATCGCGGTGGCCCTGGCCATGGACGCCTTTGCCGTGGCCGTGGCCGCCGGCATCCAATTGGGACGCATCGATTTACGCCAGAACTTTCGCCTGGCCTGGCATTTCGGCCTGTTCCAGGCACTCATGCCCATCGTCGGCTGGGCCGCCGGCCAGACCATCCGGACCCAGATCGAACGCTTCGACCACTGGGCCGCCTTTGCCCTGCTGCTCTTCGTGGCCCAGGGCATGCTGCGCCAGGCGTTCGCCAAGCAAGAGGACGAAAAGGCTTGCAAAGATCCCACCCGGGGCGCCACCATGGTGATGCTCTCGGTGGCCACCAGCCTGGATGCCCTGGCCGTGGGACTGAGCCTCTCCATGCTCAACGTCTCCATCTGGCGGCCGGCGCTGGTCATCGGCCTCGTGGCCGCCGCCTTCACCACCCTGGGCATGCATCTGGGCAAACGCGTCTCCAAGGCCACCCGCCTCGGCCGGTACGCCGACCTGCTGGGCGGTTTGGTGCTGCTGGCCATCGGCCTGAACATCCTGCGCGAACACAACGTGTTCGCCGGCTGGTGAGCCGTCCGTTTGCCCCTTTTCAGCGCCCCGCCGGCGCGGGGTTCAAGACCAGTGTGGTCCGGGCGTGGGCCTGGATGGCCTGATCGCTGAACCACCAGTAGCGCTCCCGGCCGTCGAGGAACGGCGCGATCTGGTCGGTGGCATGGGGGTGAAACAGGCGGCCGGTCACCCCGCCGGGCAGGACGGCCAGGACCTTGTCTGCATCTCCCAAGTCCGCCACCATGCGCAATGAGGCCATCACATCCACGGCGGAAAGATCGTCGTGGGGCGATTTGCTGCGCAGCAGGGTGTCGCCCGATCCATCGGCGGCATGCGCGCCGCCGCCCAACAGGCGCTTGAGCAGGCCCGCGCGTGCCAGCGGGTGGATGAACTCATACCGGTGGACATCGCCCCAGCGCCAATCGGCCGGGGTGCCGCCCAGGCGCTTTTGCAGCCGGCCGAGCACGACCAGGGCCGAACGCTGCAGCAGGGCGTCGAGGGATTCCACCGTGTCGGTCGTGCGGATATCGTCGAACCAGACCGAGCGGCCCGATGCAATCATCTGCGCGAGGCGCTGCTCCCAGAAGTAGGTGTTGGCCAGCATGGCCTGGCTCAGGGCCTCGCCCAGTTCATCCGTATAGGTTTGGCGGGCCAGCTCGTTGAAAAGCGAATGGAACAGGAGCGGGCCGGCCTGATCGCGGCTGTCCGTGCCGTTCCATGTTTCGAGAATGCGGCCCATGGCCTGGGTCTCTTCCCGCGCGAGCAGGGCCCGGGCCATGATCGGCGCGACGCCGCGCGCCTTGAGGTTGACCGGGTCACGTTGAAATTGCCAGTGATCCTGGGCCGCGGTGGCGGTCGCCCCGGCCATGAGCTGCATCAGGCGCTCCTGGCGATAACTGGTGGCGAAGTAATTGGAGTAGTAGTAGGGGCAATCCCGGGTCGTGGTTTTGTGGTTGGTGGTGCCCACCCAACCGGCCGCTGGGTTGGCGGCCTGGGGCATCTGGTCCGCCGGGACCCAGCCGCGCCAGTTGTCCCGGTCCGACTGGACCGCATACGGCAGATCCCCGCCGCCCGGATCGCGCCTGGGCAACAGGCCGCTGACCTGCCAGCCGATGTTGCCCTCTGTATCGGCAAAAACATAGTTGAGCATGATCTGATCGACCGGCGCCAAGGCCCGCCGAAATTCATCTATGTTACGGGCTTTTAAAAACGCATCGAACCCCAGCGACGCCGCGGTGCCTTCGAAGGCCGACCAGCGGATGGTCATCACCGGATCGGCGGCCAGGCCGGGCAGCAGGTCGGAGACCACCGGCCCCCGGCGCGTGCGACGGATGCGCAGGGTTTCCTTGGCGAATCCGTCGGGGGCCTGCTTGTCCTTGAATTTGAGGGTCTCTTCGATGACCTCGAAGGGGATGGCGCGCTCGCCCTCCAGGTATTGGTTGGGATTTCGGGGGTCCACGGTCTCGATATAAAGGTCCTGGGTGTCGCCGTAGGCATTGGTGACGCCGAAGGCAACAAATTGGGTGCGGCCGACGGCGATGCCGGGCGTGCCCGCGATGGTGGCGCCCACGGACCGGTGGTCCGGCAGGATCAGCCCGCACGGATACCACGGACCGGGCAGCAGGTTGGCCGTCAGGTGGGGATCGCCGGCCACGATGGGCCGGCCGCTCCGGGAGCGCTGCGGCGCCACGGCCCAGTTGTTGCTGCCCAGGCGCAGCGGAGGGTCCGGAAACTGGGCCAGGAGTGCCTGGAGGCGTTCGAACCCCACCGGCGCCGCCGGTTGGCCTTCACGCCACGGTGCTGCCGCGCCCGGGACCGCTTGGTTTTCGGCCGGATTGATATTCAAAGGAAAAAGCTCGGCCGCGCGCTCCGGCCCCAAGCGCTCCACCAGCATACGGCCGACGATCTCGTGCTGGATGTTGGCCGCGCTGTTCCACCCCATGAAGGACAGAATGGTCAAGGTGTCCGCGGGTTCCCACGGTTCCGGCCGGAGGCCGGCCAGTTTGAATTCCAGATGGATCTCCCCCGGGCATTGGCGGATAAAGGCGTTGACGCCGTCGGCGTAGCGTTGCAGCAGGTGTCGGGTGGGGTCGTCGAGCCGCTGGAGGTGGGCCTGGGCCTGGCGGCGAAAGCCCAGGGTGCGCATGCGCGCGTCCGAGGCCCGGGCTTTGGCGCCGACCAGTTCGCCGATGCGCCCCGAGGCGAGCAGCTTGGTCAAGGTCATCTGGAAGAGCCGGTCCTGGGCGCTGGCAAATCCCTGGGCCAGGAGCAGGTCTTCCAGATTCCGCGCATGGATATAGGGCGTTCCCAGTTCATCCCGGAGGATGCGCACCGGTTTCGCGAGGCCCTCCAGGTTCAGGGTCCCCTCGGTCCGATAGGTGTTCAGCGGCGACGGGCCGAAGGGATTGACGACCACCAGTACCAACACGGCCGCGGCCACGATCAAGACCACGACCCCCAGCAGCATCACTTTGAGCCATTTCATAGCATCCCTTCCCGTAAAGCAGTTTTGCCTTTACTGCGGCCGCTCCTGAACCGCCATCACATCCATGAATGCCCTGAAGAGCACCACGTGTACGAACAGTTCGAGCGTGGCCAGACCGGTCGTGAAAGCCAGTTGGAAGATCGGATTGGGCATCAGG
>JAKAFO010000201.1 GCA_021819735.1 Deltaproteobacteria bacterium | reverse complement strand
CATCAACCGTTCGTCGAATCGTCTGGAAACGCTCTACCAATGGCGTCATGCGTCGGTATTGTCCCCGGAGGCGGGCAGCGGATCGAAATTCATTCCCTTTTCGAAGATCAAACAAACGCTCGTGCGGTTGCGCCAGGAGAAAACGGTGGTCGTCGATGATACGGCCCAATTGGCGCCGTCGGAACGGGAGGAGTGGCGCGCATGGCTTGCCGACGCCCCCGGGGCGGCCATTGGCCATATGATCTATTCCGGCACGCTCCCCGTCGGCGTCATTGCCGTAATAAAACGCACCGCGGGCGACCCGTGGGCGCCGAACAGCGTGGGGCTGGTTCAGTTTCTGGGGAATCTGGTGGCCGATCGCCTGCCCGCCGGGCCGGCGCATGGCGTCCGACGATCGCGGGCCGATGGGCCCGAAGCGCATCCGGAAGGTGCGATCGACCATGGGGCCCAAGGCACGATTGCCCACGGAGAATCCAAACCGGCGCCGGCCGAGCGCACTTCGAAGAAACGTGGCCCGGCAGCCTCCCCCATCGTCCGGCCCATGGTGCTCGAAAAGCTCTCCGGTGACCCGGAAAAGGATCGGCAGCCGGTTTTCCCGCGGGATGACGGCTTGGTGCTGTTGACCTGCCCTGCTTGCGGGATTCTGGCATCGGTGGCCCTCGACCAGTTCGACAAGCTGGGCAACGCCATCCGCGTGAGCTGTTCCTGCGGGAAGCAATTTGCGGCGGTGCTTGAAAAAAGGCGCTTTTTCCGCAAGTCGGTCCGCCTGGAAGGCTATTTTTCACTGGGTGGCGATTTGGGGCCGATCGGGGCGGAAGGCACGCTGTGGGGCACCATGGTCGTCAAGGATCTCTCCCGGGCCGGCCTCCGGTTTGCGGCGGCCAAGGCCAGCCTTATTCATCCGGGGGATCTGGTGATGGTGCGCTTCAACCTCGACAATGCCAACCAGGCCCTGATCCACAAGCCGGCACGCGTGATCGCGATCACCAGCCAGGGGGTGGGATGCCGTTTCGAAGGGGCCGACAAATATGACATCACCTTGGGTTTCTATTTGATGTAGTCTCAGATTCTGAGCGCACTGGTGGTGAGCCACTTCGGCCTGCTGCAAACACCCCTGGACCCCATCACTGCCAAGAAGCTGGTGGGCGCGGCACTGGTCGTCGGGGCTATTTTTACGATGCTGTAAGATTTCAGCCTCTGAATTTCTCGCAGGCGCGCCTGCCTGGAGTCCGATGCTGCCGACCCTTGTTCGTCATTGCCGTCAGGGTTCAGGTCTGCTAACAGGTACAACCAAGGCCGGCGCATCAGGGCCGGCGGGCATCTCAACCTGAACCGGAAGGGGTCCACACCATGGGCGCAGCAGTCTCAACCACGGATTTCGAGCGCATCTTTCATCCCCGCAACCTGGCCATTGTCGGCGTATCCAAAGAGGGCCTCGGCTTCGGCGCCGGCATCTGCAACAGCCTGCGCGCCATCGGCTACGGCGGCGAGATTTACCTGGTCAATCCCAAGGGCGGCGCCTGGAACGGCCAGACCCTTTTTCCCAGCGTCGAGGATATCCCCGGTCGGTTCGACCTGGCCATCATCGCCGTGGCGGCCCCGGCCGTGCCGGCGGCCCTGGAGGCGTGCCGCTTGAAAGGTGCGGCCGGCGCATCCATCGTCTCGTCGGGCTTCAAGGAACTGGGCACGGCCGAGGGGCTGGCCCTGGAGCAGGAGATCGTGGCCATCGCCAAAAAGGGCATCCGGGTGATCGGCCCCAACTGCTTCGGTATTTACTGCCCGCGCAGCGGATTGACCATGCTGCCCGGCCCGGATCTTTCCCGGCAGAGCGGACCGATTGGCTTTTCTTCCCAGAGCGGCGGCATGGCCGTGGATTTCGCCAACCTGGGCAAATCCATGGGCCTGCAATTCAGCAAGATGGTAAGCTTCGGCAACGGCGCTGACCTGCGCGAGACCGAACTGTTACAGTATTTCGGCGAAGACCCCGAAACCGGCGTCGTCGGCATGTACATCGAAGGGGTCCGGGACGGCGAGGCCTTCTTCCAGGCCTTGAAGGCCACCGCGGCGCGCAAGCCGGTGATCGTCAACAAGGGCGGCCTGTCGGACGCCGGGGCGCGGGCCGTGCAGAGCCACACCGCCTCCATGGGCGGCAGCGGCCGCATCTGGCCGGCGATCCTGCGCCAGGCCAATGCCGTGCAGGTCCGGAGCATGGCCGAGATGGCCGATGCCTGCCAGGCCTTCACGCTGCTGCCCGGCCGGGTTTACCGCAACCTTTCCGTGCTGGGCGGCGGCGGCGCCCTGGGCGTTGCGGCCGCCGATGCCGCCGAAACCTACGGCCTGAGCATTCCGCCCTTCGACGAGGCGCTGGCCGGGCGCATCGACGCGCTGCTGCCCAAGCCCGGATCGAGCCCGGGCAATCCCGTGGATGTGGCCAACCCCTTCGTGGCGCCCAAGACGCTCAAGGAGATCATGCGCCAGGCAGCCTCGGACCCGCGCATCGATTTGCAGATCTTCAACTCGCTCATTCATCATTATAAGAATATGGCCCGGATCACCGGCCGGCCGGTCAAAGAGGTCACGCCCTACCTCGAACTGGCCGACGACATCCAGGCCGTGGTGGCTGAAACCGGCAAACCCATCGTCGTCATCCTGTTCAACCCCAAAAGCGGCATGGACCACCTGGATGTGGTGGAGATGTTCGCCGATGCCCGCCGTGCTTTTGTCCAGCGCGGCATACCCGTTTTCAACACGTTGTCCGAAGGCTTGCGCGCCATCGGGCACCTCAACGCCTATTACGAGAGGAAGAGATCATGAGCAAAGCAAAGGCCCAGGAACTGATTCGCACTGCCCAGCGGGAAGGACGCACCACGCTCTCCGAATACGAGGCCAAGCAACTGCTCGCCGCTTACGATATTCCGGTCACCCGGGAGATGCTCGTCCAAAAACGGGAGGCCCTGGCCGACGCCGTCCGCCGCATCGGCTGCCCCTTGGTGCTGAAAGGCTGCGCGGCGCGCATCGCCCACAAGACCGAGAAGAACCTGGTGCGCGTGGATGTGCGCACCGAAGCCGAGGCGCTCACGATCTTCGATGAGCTCATGGCCGCCATGGCCGGCGAAGCCGACGCCGCGGTATTGGTGCAGGAGATGGTCTCGGGCCGGCGCGAGCTGGTGGTGGGCCTGACCCGCGACCCGCAGTTCGGGGCCTGCGTCATGTTCGGCCTGGGGGGCATCTTCACCGAAATTCTCAAGGATATCTCTTTCCGCAAGGCGCCCCTGGCGCCGCGCGATGCCCTGGAGATGATGCAGGAGATCAAGGGCCGCAAGATCTTAGAGGCCGTGCGCGGCATGCCGGCCGCCGACACCGAGGCCCTGGGCCGCATCCTGATCCAGGTGGGGGCCATCGGCCTGGAACTGGAAGCGGTGGCCGAAATCGATTTGAACCCCGTGATTCTCGCGGGCGCCAGGCCCGTGGCCGTGGACGCCCTGGTGGTCTTGAAGTAAAGGAGATAAAGATGAGGATGAAATCCGGCCGCAGGGCGCAATGGACAATGCTGCTCATCTGCGCGGCGATCGCTCTGCTGCCCGCAACCCAGGCCTTTTCCGAGGATAGCCCCGGGACCCTGGTCTGCCATATCACCTATGGCGAACTGACCATCGCCAACGATGATCCGAACGTGGCAGGCGGAGACTACCAACTCGATATGTTCAGCGCCGACGTGCAGAAATCGCTGGGCCAGGGAGCGCTTCTGTATGGCTTCGAAACCGGCGCGTATTTCAGCATGGACAGTGAGGTCCGAAGTTTTTACGCCTCTTCCGGCGGCGGAGGCGGCGTGGCCGCCGCGGCGGTGGATGTCGAATCCTTGTATTTCGACTATTTCCTGGGCGGGTTTGTGGGCCTAAAACCGGCCCGATGGCTGCGGCTGTATGCCGGTGCCGGACCGCTTCTCATCTATGGCCAGCGGGACACCGAACCGCAAGCGACCCCCTACGACGAGATCACGGACGAATCGGATTCCGGCTTCGGCGCCGGCGTGTATGCCCGGGCGGGCATCGATCTGTTTTTTACGAAGAACTTTGGCATCAGCGGCGGCGCCCGCATCAACCAGACGACCTTGACCTTCGATAACACGGAGGGCGAAGTCGATGTCGAGGGCTGGCAGTACTATGTCGGCGCGGCGTTTTATTTTTAGAATGATAGGATTAAGGAATTTAGGAATCATAGCGTGGAGTTCTAATGGCAATCAGTAAAGTCATTCACAAATATAAAACGAATGCACAACCCAAGGATATCGCCTATTGGAAAACAAAATCCTATGAGCAGCGTCTCGACGCTTTAGAACAAATACGAACAGAATACAATTCGTGGAGATACAATGCTGAGCAAGGATTTCAAAGAGTTTATAGAGTCGTTAAACAAAAGTGACGTCCGGTATTTGGTCGTGGGCGGCTATGCCGTGGCCTTTCACGGGCACCCGCGATACACCAAAGATCTCGATGTCTGGGTTGAGCTATCGCCCAGCAATGCAGACAGGATTGTGAAAGCGCTCGAAGATTTCGGTTTCGGCTCCCTCGGTATAAAAGCCGAAGATTTTCTCGTGGGAGACCAGATCATCCAATTGGGTTATCCGCCCCATCGCATCGACATATTGACCACCCTGAAGGGTGTGACGTTCGAGCAGTGCTACCAATCAAGGGTCCACCTCGAAGTGGGCGGGGTTCAAATTAATTTCATCGATGTCGAAAACTTGAAGAGAAACAAGCGGGCGACCGGGCGTTCGCAGGATCTGGCCGATGTCGAGAATCTGGAAGTGTAAATGGTCGGCTGTGCCTATGCAGCCGCCTTGGTCTTATCCAGCAGCGTCCGCACCGTGTTGGCCAGTTCCGCCTTGTCGAGGGGTTTCATGATCGTAGCCCGAATGCCGGTCCTGGCGGCCTTGGCATCGGAGATCTCCCCGCTGTACCCCGTGCAGAGGATAATTGGCAGGCCGGGGCGAATCTTGGTCAGTTCCGCCGCCAGCTTTTGACCCGGCAGGTTGGGCATGGTCAGGTCCGTGATCACCAGGTCGAATTGGGTGGATTTGGCCTTGAACACGGCCAGCGCTTCGATACTGCTGGACAGGCCCGTGACCTGGTAGCGCAAGCGTTCGAGCATCATGGTGACCATCTTGGCCACGGCAGGTTCGTCATCGACCACCAGAATGCGCTCCTGGCCCTTGCCCATGGGCAGATTTTCGACCGGCGCGGCCGCGGGCCGTTTGGCGCTCTCCAGCAGCGGCAGATAGACGCTTACGGTTGTGCCTTTGCCGCAGGGGTGCTCCTCGAACATATGCCCGCCGTACTCACCGACAATACCGCGCACCACCGACAGGCCGGTGCCTTTGCCGGGCGCCTGGGGTCCGGTGACCGGATCTGCGCCCGGCTCGACCGCTTTGCCCATGCTGCTGACCATCCAGCGCAGGTAGCGCCCCGGCTCGACGCCGGGGTGCCGGGCGGCATCGTCGGCTCCCAGCGTGACGTTCTCCAGGCCGACCTGCATGACCCCCCCTTCGGGCGCCATGGCCTGGGCCGCATTGGCGCACAGGTTCATGACGATCTGGTGCAGGTGCCCTGCGTCGGCCATCACCAGGCCGTCGCCGGCCATGTTGGCGCGAATCTCGATGGTGCTCGGAATCGAGGCGCGCAACAGCTTGAGCGCCTCCTTGGCAATGGTTTTGAATTGCAGCGGCTGCACCGTGCGGTCCGCCTGGCGGCTGAACGAGAGGATCTGCTGCACCAGATCCCGGGCGCGGGTGCCGGCCGTGATGACCTCGCGCAGGTAGTCCCGCTGGGGCGCCTCCTGGGCAAGACCTTCTATGCTTAGTTCCGTATAGCCCAGGATCGCGGAGAGGATATTGTTGAAATCGTGGGCGATGCCGCCGGCCAGAGTTCCCAGGGCCTCCATGCGCTGGGACATGCCCAGGCGGATTTCGTACGCCTTGGTTTGGCACTCGACCTGCTTCTTTTCGGTCAGGTCCCGGGCAAAGGCGCACTGAAATTCCCGGTCGCCGAAGCGCACGAAATAGGCGCTCAGTTCCACGGCAATGTGCCGGCCGCTTTTGGCTGCGAGCATCGATTCCAGGCGCACCTGCTGGGCCTGTTGGAGGGTGCGCCAGTGCTGGGTCCAGGCCTGGGCCGTGAAGCCGGGGGCCAGCTCGCATATATTTTTTCGGAGCAGCTCTTCGCGCGCATAGCCCAGGGTGCGGCAGGCTTGGTCGTTGGCGTAAAGAATTTGGCCGCCGGGCTCCATCCAGAAGGCAAGATCCGGGCAGTGGTCGATGGCAAACCGGGTGAATTGCAGGCCATCCGCCATATCGCACGCGTGGCTTGGAAGGGCGGGCTGTGGCGCGTCGGCCTTCTCCGCCGAGGGATTCTGCTTAAAGTCAATCGGGTTTGTTAACATGACACCTCACCTGTCGCGGTCGCGAAATCCAAAAGATACCATCTCTGTATCGGTCTAAACCGGGGGATCTTGAGGCCGAGTAAAGCCGGCCGCGTTGGGTTTTTGAAAAATTGACAGTTGATCTCCGCCGACTCCCCCCTTAGTATGATGAGACGCGATTATCAGATCATGTGTGGCCCGCGCCGCCGCTCCCCCACACGGGAGAGCGGGGTGCGCATCAACCGAATCCAGCTCCATCAACCAGGTCATCGTTGAGACCCAATCAGAAGGAGGTTCACATGAAAAGGAAGACCGTCATCGTCCTTGTCGCCTTGGGCATTCTTGCCCTGGCCGTTTCCCCCGCCCCGGCCGCCGAATCCAAAGCCAAATGGCCCGCCTCGGTGACCGTCGGCGCCGCTCCCGTGGGGGGTACCTATTTCGTATGGGCCGGCGGCTTCACCCGGCTGCTTAACGACACCATGAAAATTCCGGGCAATGTGGAGTCCACGGGCGGCCCGGTGCACAATGTCCAGTTGATCGAAGGCAACAAGCTGGATTTCGGCATGGTCACCAACGGGCCGGCCTGGGAAGGCTGGAACGGCCAGGGCTGGGCCAAAGGTAAGAAGTACCAGAACCAGCGGGCCATTTTCCCCATGTACAGCTCGTACTTTCAGATGTACGCCCTGAAAAAGAGCGGCATCAAAACCATCCAGGATCTCAATGGCAAAAGCGTGGGCGTGGGCCCCATCGGCGGCACCCCGGCCACCTACTGGCCATTGATCTTCGAGGCGGCCGGCGTCAAGGCGGGCCGCATCGTCAACGCCAGTTCGGCCGATCTGGATTCCCAGCTCAAGGACGGCATGCTCGATGCCAACGGCAATGCCCTGGGGCTGCCCTGGGTGACGATCACCGAAGCCGAAACCACCCATGAGCTCAACGTGTTCGGCCCCACCGGGGCGGACGCCGATAAATTCATCGCCAAGTATCCCTATTTCGCCAAGGGCGTGGTTCCCAAAGGTACCTACAAAGCCAACCCCGACAAAGATATCGAAACCCTGTCGGTGTGGAACTTCATGGTGGTGCCCAAGGATTCGCCCGACGATTTCGTCTACGAAGTGGTGAAGAAGACCTTCGAAAACGTCGCCATCCTGATCGCGGCGCACAATTCGGCCACCGAGGTCAAGGCCGAGAACATCATCTACAGCCCGGTGCCGTTGCATCCCGGCGCCGTGAAGTATTACCAGGAGAAGGGGATCAAGATTCCCGAGACGCTTATCCTTAAATAAGAAGACATCCTGAATCGCGAAACCGCACGGCGGGCCGTTGATCTGCGCGGCGGCCCGCCGTAGATTTCGTCTCGCTGACCACCCACGGAGAACGCCCATGGCCACCGAATTCAAACCGGTCGATATCGAAGTCGTCGAAAAAAAACTCGAAGAGATGCACATCAAGGACCTGGAAGTGAGCACGGGACGCGTGTTGGGCAAGCCCTTCGCCTGGACCGTGGCCGTGATCGGCTTTTTCATGAGCCTGTTCCATATCTGGGTGCTGATCGTGCGCCCCATCGATCCGTGGTATTTCCGCACCCTGCATGTGGTTTTGGGCGGCGTGCTGCTCTTTGCCCTGGTGCCCGGCTGGAAAAATGCCGGCAAAGATCGGCCCCACTGGGTAGACTACATCTTCATCGCCATGCTCCTGGCGCCGATGATTTACATCTTCGCGGTCTTCGACGAATGGATCTACAGGGTCGGAGTGGTTCCCACGGGCTGGGACTTCTTCTTCTCGCTGCTCTTCGTCATCGCCGTGTGGGAGATGGCCCGGCGTGCCACCGGCTGGCCGTTGGCGGCGCTGTGCATCATATTCATCCTGTACGGTCACTTCGGCAACTACCTGCCGGGATTGTTCTACCACCGGGGCTACTCCTGGGAGCGCATGATCACCTTTCTCTTCAGCCTGGACGGCATCCTGAGCCTGCCGATCCAGGCCTCGGCCCACTACATCTTTCTTTTCGTGATCTTCGGCGCCTTCGTGGACGCCAGCGGGGCCGGCAAGTTCTTCGTGGACTTCGCCCGCTGCCTGGCCGGCCGGTTGCGCGGCGGCCCGGCCAAGGTGTCGATCATCTCCAGTGCCCTGATCGGCACCGCTTCGGGCTCGTCGGTGGCCAACGTGGTGGTGGACGGCGTGTTCAACATTCCCTTGATGAAGGCCACCGGCTTTCGCGGCACCATTGCCGCCGCTGTGGAGGCCATGAACTCCAGCGGCGGCCAGATCATGCCGCCGGTCATGGGCGCCGGCGCCTTTCTGATGGCCGAGATCCTGCACATGCCGTACTCCAAAGTGTGTCTGGCGGCCATCATCCCGGCCCTGCTCTATTTTGCTTCTTCTTACTGGATGATCGACCTGTACGCCGGCAGCCAGGGGTTGCGGGGCCTGACCCGGGATGAGGTGCCGGTGTTCCGCAAGATCATGCGCGCAAAGGGGTATCTGTTGATCCCCCTGATCATCGTACTGGTCAGTCTGATGGTGTTTATGCTTTCGGCCTACCGCGCGGCGCTCTACGGCATTATCGCCCTGATCGTGGCCAGTTGGATCAGCCGGGAGAGCCGCATGGGCGTCAAGGCCATTGCCACCACCCTGGCCAAAGGCGCGCGGGGCTCCATGGAGATCATCGCCACCTGCGCGGCGGCCGGCATCATCGTGGGTGTGCTCACCCAGACCGGCCTGGGGCAGAAGTTTGCCATGATTATTTTCGCCTACTCCAAGGGCAGCCTGCTGCTGGCCCTGATCTTCACCATGCTCATCGCCATGGTGCTCGGCATGGGCATGCCCACCACGGCGGCTTATGCCATTTCGGCCTCGGTGCTGGCCCCGGCCCTGGTCCAGCAGTTCCAGGTCGTGCCCATCGCCGCGCACCTGTTTATCTTCTACTTCGCCTGCCTGTCCGCCCTCACGCCGCCGGTGGCGCTGGCCGCCTTCGCCGCCGCGGCCATCGCCGGCGAAAAGCCCTGGCCCGTGGGTTTCCAATCCATGCGCTTCGCCATTGCCGGCTTCATCATCCCCTACA
>JAKAFO010000200.1 GCA_021819735.1 Deltaproteobacteria bacterium | reverse complement strand
TTCTTTCCCTGTACTTGTAGGTTTCGTGCAGGCTTATTTCAAAGATCAACAACCTGATTTGGCTTGGATTGCGTAGTATTTACTTTCTAACCCCGTGAACGGTTACCGCCACCTGCATCCTGGAAAAAGACGGCCGAGATTTCTTCGATACCTTCATGCTCTGCGGGCCGAACGGCGAACTATGGTCCCATCGCAAGATCGAGCCGGCCGCCTACGAAGCCTTCTTCTTCAAGGGCGGCGGACGGAACCCCAACGTCTTCGACACGCCCATCGGCCGGATCGGCATCGCCATCTGCTTCGACACCAGCAAGACCCACACCATCCGCAGCCTGATTGAAAACCGCCCGGAGATTTTACTGCTGCAATACTCCTGCCCCGGACTGCCCTCCTTCTTCCTGAAAAGAGACCGCGACAACTGGGTAGAAGTCTATAAGCACACCGCGGCGACGTATGCCCGGCACCTCGGGGTGCCGGTGGTGGCCTGCAACAAGACCGGCCCGTTCCGCACTTCGATCCCCATGAGTTTCGGCATCCAATACACAGCGGCGTTCGTCGACACCTCCGTGATTGTCGATGCCCAGGGCGCCCCCGTCTCCTTGATTTCGGCCAAGCCCGGCGTCATCTGTGCCGAGGTGGAACCGGCAGGCAAGGATAGCCTTCCGATAGACGCCCTTCCCCAAGGCCGATGGTTTCTGCCGTTGACGCTGGCGTCGCGTTTCTCGACGGAATATGGTCAGAAATGCGGAAAGTTGCGTTATGCATTCTCGCAAAAACGAAAACGGGCCGCCTTGGGCCGCTAAAATTTGATTGACAAAATTGTCCGCCAATCTCTATATTCAGGCAACTTTTTGGAAAGCAGGCAGTCGTCATGAAATTGAAACAGCACCTCGACGCCGCGGCCGCCGCGCGCAGCACAGCTCGGGCGGAAGGCGGCGAGTAGCAGAACCAACCTCGTTGAAACCACGCCACGGGCTGTAACGGTCGGTCCGTGGCGCTCTGTTTGAAGCCCCGGATCGAAACCAGCGGTCCGGGGCTTTCATTTGCAAAGGAGATCGAGCGATGGCACCATCCGATAACCAACCCATTCAATTCGCCCAGCGCATGTCCCAACTGCCGCCTTACCTCTTCGGCATGATCAACCAGATGAAGATGGAAAAGCGTTGGAAGGGCGACGATGTCATCGACCTGGGCATGGGCAATCCGGTGGACCCGGCGCCCGAGCCGGTGATCACCAAGCTGCTCGAGGCGGCCAACGATCCCAAGACCCATCGCTACCCGGTAGCCTACGGCATGCGCAACCTGCGCATCGAGCTGGCCAAATCCTACAAAAAGGACTACGGGGTGGACCTCGAACCGGATTCCGAGGTGCTGTGCACCATCGGCTCCAAAGAGGGCATCTCCCATCTGTGCCTGGCCCTGATCGGACCGGGAGACACCGTGCTGGTGCCGGCCCCGGCCTTTCCGGTGCACATCTACGCGGCCATCATCGCCGGCGGCAGCGTGCTGCGCATCCCGCTGGAGGAGGACAAGACCTTCGTCGCGCGCCTGGAGACGATGTGCACCAACGTCTACCCGCGGCCCAAGGTGCTGATCCTCAACTACCCCCACAACCCCACCGGCGCCCTGGGCAGCCTGGAACTTTACGAGCGGGTGGTCTACCTGGCCAAAAAGTACGGCTTCATGGTGATCCACGATTTCGCCTACAACAAGATCACCTTCGACGGCTACGTGGCCCCCAGCTTTTTGCAGGTGCCGGGGGCCATGGACGTGGGCGTGGAGTTCGGTTCGTTCTCCAAGACTTACAACATGGCCGGCTGGCGTCTGGGCTACTGCCTGGGCAACAAGGATATGGTGGCCGGCCTGCGCAAGATCAAAGGCTACTACGACTACGGCATCTTCTCGGCCATCCAGGTGGCCGGCATCGTGGCCCTGCGCCACTGCGACGAGGATGTGGTCCACCAGGCCCACATCTACCAGAACCGCCGCGACGTGATGTGCGAATGCCTCGAACGCATGGACTGGCCCATTGCGCGGCCCAAGGCCGGCATGTTCGTCTGGGCCAAAATCCCGGCCCCCTTCGACCGCATGGGCTCCCTGGAGTTTTCGGTGCAGATGATGAAGCGCGCCAACGTGGCCCTGGCGCCGGGCATCGGCTTCGGCGAGGAGGGCGAAGGCTACCTGCGCATCGCCCTGGTGGAAAACGAGCACCGCATCCGCCAGGCCCTGCGCCAGATGAAGCGCGCCATGAAAGAGATCGAGCAGGAAGGGATGCCCCAGGCCCAGGCCGGTTGATCGGGTCGCATCTCGGCATGGTTTGTATGTGTAGGGGCGGATTTGAAACCCGCCCCTACGGCTTTGTGCCTCAGTTCAGTTCTTCGTCCGAGTTACGGGGCTTGATTATTCACGAAAATCCCATTACCTTTAATCGGTCGATGCTTAAAAGGTAAAATTAAGGGGAGGAATCTTCATGGCCACCACAACTGTTTCATCAAAATATCAGATTGTTATACCGAAACAGGTTCGGATCAGCGCCAACATCAAGCCTGGGACTAAACTGCAAATAGTCGAGCTGAATGGCATCATTCAGATGATTCCGGTCAGGCCCGTCCAGGAAATGCAAGGCTATTTCAAAGGCCGTGAAATCGAATATGCCCGAGAGAAAAAGGACCGACTATGAACATCGTCGATACGTCCGGATGGCTGGCATTCTTCAACGGCGAGAAAAACGCGGACGTTTTCGCCGAACCCATCAGCGATCATCAAATGTTGCTCGTTCCCACGATCTGTGTTTACGAAATATTCAAGTTTGTGAAAAGCAAAGCGGGCGAAGCGGAGGCCGTGCGCATCGTGGCCCATTTGAAGCAAGGCCGAATCGTCGAATTGAATGAAAAAACCGCATTGGAAGCCGCCGATATCGCCATCCGCCATAAATTGGCCATGGCGGATAGCATTATCTACGCCACCGCGTCGATGGAAAACGCGGTGATCTGGACTCAGGATGCCGATTTCAAAGAGCTCCCCGGGGTGAAGTACTTCGCAATAGCGGATCCCCCGGGGCCACGGTGATGGCCATGACGTTGACCACCAACACCCCAGGCCGGCTGAGCCAGGCCCGGTAGCCACTAACCCTTGAAACTGAAAGGAGATTCCCATGGCCGATACTTTGGCTGTACTATCCCTGTTGATCGGGTTGGAGATGGTGCTGGGCGTGGACAACGTTCTGGTGATCGCCATCTTTGTCAGCCGCCTGCCGGCGGAGCAACGCCAGAAGGCGCGGATCTTCGGCTTGGCCTTGGCCATGGCGGCACGCCTGGGACTGCTGACTCTGGTCGTGTTTCTGGTGGGCATGACCCGGCCGCTGGTGTGGCACCTGTCGGCCAGGGATATCATCCTGCTCGCCGGCGGTTTATTCCTTTTATATAAGGCGGTGCGCGAAATCCACCACACCGTCGCGCTGGTCGATCATAGGGGCGATCCGGAGGTTTCTCCACCGGGCGCCTTCCGGGCGGCGATCACCCAGATCGTCCTGCTGGACATCGTCTTTTCCATCGACTCGGTGATCACGGCGGTCGGCCTCACGAACCAATTGTGGGTCATCTTCACCGCCGTGATCCTCTCGTTCGTCGTGATTCTCTTTTTCGCCCGGCCCATCGGCGATTTCATCATGCATCATCCGGCTCTCAAGATCCTGGCCCTCTCCTTCCTGATCACCATCGGCATCACGCTTTGCATGGAAGGGTTGCACCAGGAGGTGCCCAAGGCCTACATCTATCTGCCCATGGGCTTTGCCCTGTTCGTGGAGCTTTTGCAGATGCGTTACGAGCACAACCTGCGGAAGAAAAGCGGTTAGGGCTGGCCCTTTTTCAGCTCCTCGTCCACCAGCACCCGGCGCAAGATCTTGCCCACCCCGCTCATGGGCAGCTCGGCCCGGAACTCCACGGCCTGGGGCACTTTATACGAAGAGATGCGCGGCTTGGCCCATTCGATGATCGCCGCGCCGTCGATCTTATCCTTGAAGGCCGGCTTGGGCACGACGAAAGCCTTGATCACTTCGCCCTTCTTGGGATCGGAGGCGCCGATCACGGCCACCTTGTCCACGGCTTCGTGCTGCAGCAGGAAGGTCTCCACCTCTTCGGGGAAGACGCTGAAACCCGACACCTTGATCATCTCCTTCTTGCGTCCCAGGAAGTAAAGGTACCCCTCCTCGTCGAAGCGGCCCATGTCGCCGGTGTAGACCCAGCCGTCCGCAAGGTCCTTGGCCGTCTCCTTGGGCCGATTCCAGTAGCCTTTGAGCACGGCCGGGTTCTTGAGGGCGATCTCGCCCATCTCGCCCACCGGCATCTCGCGCGAACGCTCTTCCCAGGAGACGATCTTGATCTGCTGGCTCGGAATGGGGATACCCTGGCAGCCGGCAGCGTACTTGGGCCGGTTCAGGGGCATGAAGGTATCGAAGGTGTGGGTCTCGGTCAGGCCGTAGGCCGCCTCGGCCAGCAGACAGCCGCCGGTGTCGGCGGTCCACTGCTGGACGATGGCGTCGGTAAGCTGCACGCCGAAGCTGGTGGTCAGGCACAGCTTGAGCGAAGAAAGATCGTATTGCTTGCGTTCGGGGTGGGCCATGATGCCCAGGTTCATGGGCACGGCCGCCTGGAAGAAATGGACCTTGTAGCGGTCGATGGCCTGCATGGCGGCCACGGGATCGAACATGGTCATCAGCACCTGGGTGGCCCCCATGGCGATCATGGTGTCCACGGCGCCCAGCATGCCGGCGATGTGGAAGGTGGGCAATATGGCCAGGGTGGTGAGAGGGCCCTGGTGGCCCAGGTGGGCCATGTTGCCGGAAAGGACGCTCAACAGCGCCGATACCTTGAACAGTTTTCCGCCGTGGGTCAGGACGGCGCCTTTGGGCAGGCCGGTGGTGCCGCCGGTGAATTGCAGTTGCACGGTGTCGTCGAGGCCGACGTCGCAGCGCACCGGCTCGCTCGGGTAGCGGGCGAGAAGCGCCATGAAATCGAGGGTGTCGGGGGGCGTCTGCTTGGGGGCGGCCATCATGGGGATCAGGTTCATGGTGGGCGTTTTGGGCAGCATGTCGTGGAAACTGGTGCAGATGACGGTTTTCAGGGTGCACTCGCCGCGGGCCGCGGCGACCACCGGGTAGAGCAGGTCGAGGGTGACGATGGTCGTGGTTTCCGTATCGCGCAGTTGATAGGCCAGTTCCCACTGCTTGAAGAGCGGGCTGCACGGGACGATGACGCCGCCCATCTTGCAGATGCCGTAGTGGGCGATGTGGTACTGGGGGCAACTGGGCATGAAGAGGGCGATGCGGTCGCCTTTTTTCAGGCCGCGGTCCATCAGGGCGCGGGCGAACTGGTCGGACATGCGGTCGAGTTGGGCGTAGGTGACCTGCTGGCCGTAGAAGATGATGGCGGTGCGGTCGGGGAACTCCCGGGCGTTATCGCGGAGGTACTCGAAGATCGGTTTTTTGCCTTTGGGATAGGTGACTTCCTGGGGGATAAATTCGGGCCAGTGCTTCATCCAGATGCGATCCATGGGCGTGCCTCCTTTAGTGGATAAAAGTTTTTAATCACTTTCTGCCAGACTCGCCGGCGTCTTCGGCCGAGGGTTTGCGTCCCACGCCATTTCATCAAGGGATGCTAAAGCGCGCTACGGGCGCCCTGGAAACTCGCTGCGCTCAGACAGTCCAGGGCGCTTTTCCTCCGCTGCGCTTAAGCATCCCTAAGATTCATGGCGAATTGGTACGCAAACCCTCGGCCGAAGCCGCCTACCTCCGTGCCCATTAATGGCCTCCTACCGTTCTTCAGGATTAGGTTCCCGGGCAGCCCCCTGTGGTTCGACCGTTACCTTGAGATGCAGGGCTCCCGGCGGGCTGTCCGGCTGGATGCCGCCCATGATCAGCTCCATCAAAGGATCGACGTAATCGAGCAGGTCGTCGTCGGTGCCCAGCAGCAGCTTGCGGGTGGTCAGGTGTTCGATGGTGCCCAGGATCACCGAACGGATGAAAAAGGGGGTGAACCCGGAACGGATTTCACCGGCGGCGATGCCCTCTTCGACCACGTCGATGAGGGGCCGCAGGCGCCGGCGCAGGGCTTCATAGGACGGGCTCTTGCTGAAGCGCCCGCTCTGCTTGAGAATCAGGTAGCTGACGGCGGCATAGTGGGGGTTGGTCTGGTGAATCCAGAAGAGAATGTAGATCATGGCCCGGAGCCTGGCCGCCGTGCCCTTGGCCATTTTGAGGTGAAAGCCGATCAGCTCGCCCAGTTTGCACGAGGTCTCTTCGGGGATCGTGAAGAGGATCTCTTCCTTGGAGGAGAAGTATTCGTAGAGCGTCGGCTCCGAAAGCCCGGCGCCTTTGGCGATGTCGGAGATGGTGGTTTCTTGAAACCCTTTTTCGGCGAAGATCTTCTCCGCCGCGCGGAGGATCTGCTCGCGCCGCGGGCCGGCTTTTCGGGTTTTAGCCAAGCGATGCTCCCCTTTGGTGGTTGGGCTTGCGTATGGGGAAGGCTAAAACGGTGTGCAGGCGAAGTCAACAAGAAACATATCTTCGATTAAAAAAACGATCTAATTTTTAATAGACAATTAAATATTATCGCCCGTGACCCTCCTTCTGATTCTGGGCCTGGGCCACGGTGATGGCCAGGACGTTGACCACGTTCTCCATGTCGGTGTTGCGCTGCAAGACGTTGAACGGCTTGCTGATGCCCATGAGCAAGGGGCCGACCGCCTTGGCGCCGCCCAGGCGGTCCACCAGCTTGTAGGCGATGTTGCCGGCCGCCAGGCTGGGGAAAATGAGCACGTTGGCCCCGCGTCCCAGGCGGTTGAAGGGGAAGCTCCCCTGGAGCACCTCGTCCACCACGGCCGTGTCGGCCTGCATTTCGCCGTCGATCACTAGATCCGGCCTGCGGCGCCGCACGATCTCAAGGGCCGCCGTGACCTTCTGGGCCTCGGGGTGGGCGACGCTGCCGAAATTGGAAAACGAGAGCATGGCCACCCGGGGCGGCATGTCGAAGAAGAGCGCCATTTCGGCCGAGAGCAGGGCGATTTCGGCCAGGTCCTCGGGGCTGGGGTCGATGTTGACGGTGGTGTCGGCAAAGAGCAGGCTGCGGTTCTTGGAGATCATCAGATAGAGGCCCGATACCTTGTTCACGCCCTCGCGTCGGGCAATGACCTGCAGCACCGGCCGGATAGCGTCGGGGTACGATTGGGCGATGCCGTGCACCTGGCCGTCCACCAGTCCGGCGCGCACCAGCATGGCGCCGAACACGTAGCGGTTCTGCAGCCGGCGCTGGGTTTCGCTGAAGGTCCAGCCCTTGCGCTGGCGCAGGAGATACAACTCCTTTTCGAAGGTCTCCACGTGGGGGTTGCAGCGGGGGTCCATCACCTCGATCCCGTCCAGGGAAAGGTGCAGCTCCTTGGCCACGGCGTCGATCTGGTCCGGGTCGCCCAACAGTACGGGTTGGGCGATGCCTTCCCGGTGGGCCTGGTGGGCGGCGCGCAGGATCACGGGGTGGTTGCCCTCGGGCAGCACGATGCGCAGGGGGTGCTGCTGGGCGCGGGTGATGATCTTGCGCATCAGTTCGCGTTCCGGCCCCAGGGAGGCCTCCAGGCGCTGGATATAGGCGCCGTGCTCGGGCAACGGCAGACGGGCCACGCCGCTTTGCACGGCCGCGGCGGCCACGGCCGGAACGACCTTGAGCAGCATACGGTTGTCTAAAGGCTTGGGGATGATGTAGTCGGGGCCGAAGCGGATGGGATGGCCGCCGTAGGCCCGGATCACCGCATCGGTCACATCTTCCCGGGCCAGATCCGCCAGGGCGTGGACCGCCGCCACCTTCATCTCTTCGGTGATGCTGCTGGCGCGCACGTCCAGGGCCGCCCGGAAGATGTACGGAAAGCCCAGCACGTTGTTGACCTGGTTGGGAAAATCCGAGCGTCCGGTGGCCACGATGGCATCGGGGCGGGCCGCCTTGGCCGCGTCGTAATCGATCTCGGGATCGGGGTTGGCCAGGGCGAAGACGATGGGGTGCGCGGCCATGGTGGCCAGCAGCGCCGGCGTGAAGGCCCCCTTGGTGGACATGCCCACCAGCATGTCGGCCCCCCGGGCCGCGTCGGCCAGGGTGCGGCCGTCGGTCTCGACCGCGAACGCCTCTTTGTAGGGATTCATGCCCGCGGTGCGGCCCTTATAAATGATGCCCTTGGTGTCGACCAGGGTCAGGTTCTCTTTTTGAACCCCCAGGCGCGTATAGAGCCGGGCGCAGGCGATGCCGGCCGCGCCGGCGCCGTTGATGACCACCTTGAGCGTCTCGACCCGGCGCTGGGTGAGCGCCACGGCGTTGAGCATGGCGGCGGCCGAGATGATGGCCGTGCCGTGCTGGTCGTCGTGGAACACGGGAATGGCCATGCGCTCCTTGAGCCGCTCTTCGATGTAGAAGCAGTCGGGGGCCTTGATATCCTCCAGGTTGATGCCGCCGAAGGTCGGCTCCAGCAATTGCACCGTGCGGATGAATTCGTCGGGATCGGTGGTGTCGACCTCCAGGTCGAAGACATCGATGTTGGCAAAGCGCTTGAAGAGCACGGCCTTGCCCTCCATGACCGGCTTGCCGGCCAGGGCGCCGATGCGGCCCAGGCCGAGAACGGCCGTGCCGTTGGTGATCACGGCGATCAGGTTGGCCCGGTTGGTGTAGTCGTAGGAGGTTTCGGGATGCTTGTGGATTTCGAGGCAGGGCGCGGCCACGCCCGGCGTGTAGGCCAGGCTCAGGTCGGCCTGGCTCAGGAAGGGTTTGGTGGGCACCACCTCGGTTTTGCCCGGACGCGGTTCCCGGTGATAACGCAGAGCCTCTTCATCGTAACGCATGCATCGCTCCTTTCGTCAAATTGTAAGCTGAAAGATAGAACCGATCCATGCGCCTTACAATAGAATAAATTCCGCCGGCTCGGCAGGCCGGCGTCATTGCCATGCCGCCGGCTATCTGTTACCTTTGGCCATCCTTGTCCCTTGCCGTAGTCGATATCACCCTTGTTCGATCCCGAGGAGAAGTTCATGACCCTGGTGTTGTTCGTGATGTGTGGGGCGCTCTTCGTCCTGCTGGTGCGCACGGAAAAACGGCTGACGCAAAAAATCGAAGGGCTGCAAAATGCCCTCGACCGGATGCAGGCGCAGTGGGATCGCGGCCGGGAAGCGGCTCCAGCGGCCGCCACAGCCGCACCCGCCGCAGAGCCGGAACCGATGCCGCCGCCCGCCTCACCCGAGCCCGCGCCGGGCGTCGAAGCCGAGGCGTTGGAAGCATCGGCGGCGCATGCGGCGCCGGCCGAATCGTTGGAAGACCTGGTGTTGCCGCTTGAAACGCCGCCGCCTCCCGAGGAAACGCCGGCCCTTCAGGAGCCGGCGCCATGGACAGCGCCTTGGGTCCCGGCCCCTCCCGCTCCCTCTGCCTGGGCCGAGCGCTGGCAGGCGTTTGTATCCACGGTGGATTGGGAGCAGTTCACAGGGG
>JAKAFO010000199.1 GCA_021819735.1 Deltaproteobacteria bacterium | reverse complement strand
CGCGGCCGTCAACATCGAGCCGGATGCACGGCGGCGCGCCTTTGCCGGCGGCATCCAGAGCTGTGCCGATCAGCGCTTCGATGTCTGTATCGTGGCCGTGGGTGCACCGGAGGCCTACCGGGAAGCTTTGGGTCACCTGGCCCCCAGGGGCCGGCTGGTGGTCTTTTCGGGACTGCTGCCCCAGGCCGATGCCATCCCCCTGAGCTTCAACCAACTGCACTACTACGAGCAAACCCTGGTGGGTGCCTACGGCTGTGCCTACCGGCACGGCGTTCAGGCCCTGGCCTGGCTGGCCGACGGAACCGTTCCGGTGGCCGACATGATCTCCCACCGCCTGCCGCTGGCCTCCTTGGAAGAGGCCCTGCAACTGGTGGAACAGCGCGAAAGCATCAAAATCCTGCTCTATCCGGAATGACAAAGGAGTCCCCATGACACGCTTTGAAGCATCGCTGCGCGAATTCGGCCGCACCATTCAATCGCTGCTCGAAAAACAGGACATCTCGCGTCAAACGTGCCGTGCCATGTTCCGGCAGTTGCTGGAAGACCGCCAACCCGACCTGCACCAGGGCGCCTTTTTGGCGGCCCTGGCCGCCAAGGGCGAAACCAGCGAAGAGATTGCCGGGGCCTGGGAAGCCATCATGGAACTGGACACGCACGCCATCGAGATCGACGGGGACACGCCCCTGGTGGAGAACTCGGGCACGGGCATGGACGCCCTCAAGACCTTCAACGTCAGCACGGCCGCGGCCGTGGTGGCGGCCGCGGGCGGCGTGCGCATGGCGCGCCACGGCGCCCGGGCGCTGACCTCTTTTTGCGGCACCGTGGATCTGCTCGAGAAACTGGGCATCAACGTGGCCTGTAGCGTGGAAGCGGTCGGTCGCAGCATCGACCAGGCCGGCATCGGCATCTTCAACGGCATGAGCCCCCAGGTGCACCCCAATGCCCTGTTCCGCATCCTGAGCCAGATCCGCTTCGGCTCCACGTTGAACATCGCCGCCTCCCTGGCCAGCCCCTGCCGGCCCACCCACGCGTTGCGCGGGGTTTACGCCGAACCGGTGATGGACAAGGTCGCGGAACTGATGCGGGCCATCGGCTACCAGCGCGCCATGGTGGTGCACGGCTACGATGCCGACGGTCGGGCGGGCATGGACGAGATCTCCACCCTGGGCGAAACGGCGGTGCGGGAGTTCTTCCCCGACGGCACATCCCGCGCCTACCGCCTGAGCCCCGAAGCGCTGGGTGTAAAGCGAAGTACTTATGCCGACGTAGCCGCCCTGGGCGATGTGCACGCCGAAGCCGTGCGCTTTGTCCGCGTCGTCAGCGGCATCGATCACCCGGCCTGCATCGATCTGGTCCGGGCCAACGCCGGGGCCATCCTCTACCTGGCCGGGCAGGCCCCCGACCTGCCGTCCGGCGTGGAGGCCGCCCGGCAGTTGATCTTCAGCGGTCGGGCCTTTGAAAAGCTGTGCCAGTGGCTCACGGCCCAATCGGACGAACCGGGCGCCGGGCGTGAACGCTTTGCCGCCATCGCCGCCGAGGCAGGGCTTGGACGGGAGGCCGCGGCCTTTTTTTGATTGCAATCTTTCTACTTCAGTGCCTTGGGAACACTCACATAACTCTCATCCACGGGCGGCATGGGCACGTCGTCGGCCGAGGAGAGATTGCCATAGACCGAGTCGCTCTGCCAGCCGTCGATGTGGGCCGAGCGCTTGGCGGCGGCCTTGAGGCGGTTCCAGTCGGCACTGCCATACAAGTGCATCTGCTGGGCGGCCATGGAGCCTTCGCCGTGGATCGTGTCGATCTGCCAGTAGTTGCCGGTCATGTCCTTGATCAAACGCATCACCTTCAAACGATCTTCGGTGGGCACGCCGTCCTTGGCGCTCAAGTACTTCTCGATATAGGGCCGGATCTCCGGGTTCTGCCAGTCGCGGTAGGCCGGCACCGTGGTGCACAGGCCGCCGGCGATATCCTGCATGTGCTGGCACATCTGGTGAAAGTTGCTGGCGAAGGTGAACTTGGCGGCATTGATCGACATGGCGTTGGGCATGACCACGTCGTGACCGAACTCCTTGACCGGGTCGAGGCAGGCCGCCTTGCCCAGCTCGGCCACCATGTGGGTGATCATGGCCATCCAGGCCAATTTTTTGCGCACGTGGTCGGCATGCTCCACGCCGTTGTACTCGGCCACCAGGGCCGCCGCGCCGGTCATGGCCTCCAGCTTGCCGATCATCTTGCAGGTGCCGAACAGGCGGTGGTAGCTGCCGAAGGCATAGGCCAACGTGCGCGAGAACTGCCACTCGCCGCACATGAAGACCCGCTCCCAGGGAACGAAGACATCGTCGAAGACGATCAGGCACTCGGTGGGCTGCATGCGGCTGGTCTTGGGATAGTCGAAGCGCCCCTCGTCGTCGTAGGTGCGCGACACCGGCTCCACGGCCAGCATCTTGACCCCCGGCGTGCTGCACGGCACGGCAAAGGCCAGGGCATAGTCCTTGTCCGCCTCGCCATGGGTGCGGCAGGGCGAGCAGAGCAGCTCGTTGGCACACGGCGAGGCGCTGATGTGCACCTTGGCCCCGCGCACCACGATGCCGTCCTTTTGCTTGTCCACCACCCGCAGGTAGTAATCCTGATGCTGCTTCTGCTGCGACGGGTGCAGGCCGCGGTCGCCCTTGACGTCGGTGATGGCGCCGGTGATGCCCAGATCCTGCTTCATCAGCAGGCGCCGGTAGTTCTCCACGCGCTCGCTGTAATTCGTCCCCAGCTTCTTGTCCATGATGTTGGCCGTCACCGTGAAGGCCGCCAGAGCGTCGGCCCCCATGCAGTGCAGCAGCACCCCGCCGCCGCTGCGCATGGCCGTGGCGAAGCACTCCCGTCGGCGCAGCAGATCGGCCGAGCTCTTGGGCGCGGTGAGCAGGAAGTTGACCTCCTCGCCGTCTTCATCCCGGGTGACGAAAATATCGCGGTACTCGGGCCGATGGGGCAGCACATAGTCCAAGGCCGCCGAGCGGATGATCCCGCTCAGGGTCGGATGGGTGCGCACATCCTTGACCTTCTCTCCCATGCACCACATCTGGCGGCCATCGTTCAAACTCTCCAAATATTGGGCGACGGTACGAATCATGACATCATTCCTTTCGTTGGGGGTCCGTAAACCGAAGTTTTCATCTTAGGCGAAAAATCCGCTCCGGGTCCAGCCCAGAATAAAAGCGCCGCAACCGGTTCAATAGGCAAAGGGAACCTCCGGCGCTCCAGGCCCCAAACCTTTCGCGTTTACCACCAGAGACGGTTCGAAATTTGTTAAAAATGGTGATCGCGAACAGGGTCACTTTAAGGAAGCCTCAAGAATTTTAAAAATTATGCCGACAAAGAGTTAGCCTGACACCAAACGTCCCGCAAGGATGCGTGCTCATTTGGGGGCGTTGCCGAAACCGACGAACGGCCTATTGCGTTGATATTGTTTACGATAGCAGGTGGTTGATTAAAGCTCGAGGTGAGATCAATCTTCAATGCAGGCTAAGGTTGCATGACGAGGCAGGGTGGCAATTTGATAGCGGTGCTTAGCGCGGAGGCATCTGCCGGAAAAATCATTCAAGGTGTGATCGGCGCCTTTAAAAAGCTGATGCTCTATTCACAAACGCACACCGTCTATCACAACGCTCTGGGTACCTTGAAAAAGCTGTTTAACGAGCACTTCGACCGCTTCGGAAATTTCCGAATTCATATCGAAAGAAAGAAAATTTTATACCAGGGCGAGGTGCTTTACGAGAGCATGATGGAGCTGACGGACCTGGCGCTTCTCCTGCACCGTGATGGCATCCTGTGGCTCGAATTCCAAAATGGGTTGGAATTATGGGAAATCGATGAATTCTTTAAAATATTGCGCGATCATTGCATATTGGATGAAGACCCGGAAGACGATATTGTCACGGCCCTCTGGGCGGTCAATTTACCATCCATCCTGTATGAAGCCGCCGATTTGGAATTGGGCTTGCCGGACGATGTCAATTTTGCGGATTTGCCATGCGTTGCGAAACAGGCCCCCGATGCGGAGCAAAAAGATGAGCAATCCCTTCAATTCGGAACCATTTATTCGGCCATGGCGACTAACGTTTTAACACGGGCCGGCCAGGATGAGCTATGGGAGTTGACGACTGCCGAGCGCGATCAGCTTCGAAAAATGATCGCCGCGGAAGAGCAGCTCGATGGTTCGGACTATGCGATCGACGTCCTGCTCTATATTCTTGAAAATCAATGCCTGCAAGAAGACATGGCCGAATTGCTCGACACGTTGTGGCAGGAATTGAATGCCGCGCTGCTCCATGCCCGTTTTGCCTACCTGTCTGAAACCGTAACCCGACTCAAAAATCATCTTCGTGCAAACCACGCTTCGATGCAGTGGTCGGCGCCCTTTATAAAAGCGTTTCTGGCCAAACTTACGGCCGATCCGTTTTTAAACGGCCTGCGGCGGGTTGCGGCCGACCATCCGACCCTCGACGATCGCCAATTGAAAGATCTGAAACGCTTCCTGCTGCTGCTCGACAAGTCGGCGATTTCAACCCTCGGGTCCATTTTGATGGATATGCCGTCTGCTGGCGTTCAGCGCGTTCTCCTGGAAGCCATCGGCACCATGGCCATGTCCGATTTCGGTCCCTTGGAAAGGCTCATCCAGCGCTCCGAACCGGAATTGACGCGGCGGCTGGTCTATATCTTAGGCTTTCTGAAAGATTCGTTTTCAAGGCAAACCCTTTCGAAGTTGTTGCGCCACTCGTCCGGCATGGTTCGGCTGGCAGCGTTAAAAGCCCTGATGGAGCGTGACGACCAAGCCATCGATGACATTTTTGCTTTGCTCGGCGATTCGAATGAAACGGTCCGAAAACTGGTCTTGAGCCGCCTGGGGCGTGACCGGTGTGAACAAATCGAAAGCAAGCTGCTGGCGTATTTGGATAACTGTGGCGATGGATCGAAAGATGGGGAGCATTATATCGAGGTTTGCCGCGCTTTGGGCAAATGCGGTTCCGATCGATCCATCCCCTATTTGACCGGGATGCTCTTCAAATGGCCGATCCTTGGTGTTTTGCGATCCGGCAACGGCTGGCGACGCAGAGGCGCGGTCGTGGCACTGGAAGCGCTGAAGACAGAAAAGGCTGCCTGGTTGATGGCCAGAGCCAATCAAGGTTTCCTGGGAAACCTTTTCAGATCTGCATTGCTTCAATCTGCCTGAGCGCTCCGAAGAAAACCAAACATGGCAAACGAATACTACAAAGAGATCAACCAAACCGGAGAGGCCCTGATCAAGGCCATTGGCGGACTGATTCAGATCGCCAGGATGCATTCCGACAACAACGACTTGCTGGTGGAGTCCGCAAAGAAATTCATCGACCTGGTTGCCCATGCGGGCCAAGAAGAAGATAATGTGACCATTGTGCATTCCGATGGCCGATTCTACTTTCAGAGCCAAAAATTGCACATTCGTCCGGAAAGCAAGCGGATCACCAATCGCATGCTGCAGTATCTGGAAAATCGCAACATCTTCAGTCTGAACTTTAAATCCGACCTGAAAGATGTTGCGGGCAATAAAATCATCACCTTCGCCCGCCTCATCGATCAGGCCGGCCGACAAGCCGGACCCACCGAATGGCTCGATCTCCAGTTTGCGCGGGAGGAGATAAAGTGGGTCGATATCAATGGGAAGAACGTGGGCCGGCCCAATGCCCCCTTGCCACAGACAGACAATGCGCCGGATGAACCGGCGCTGAAAAAGGCACAGGCACGCAAGCAGTATTCCCAAGTGCTGGGGTCTGTCAAAGAGGTGTCCCGCAAATTATCGTCGAATCAGAACGTGGGCATGCGCAACAGCATTCGGCTCGTCCAGAAAATGGTCGATATCATCACGGAGGATGAATCGCTTTTTTCGATCCTCGGCACCGTCCGGGTCTACGATGATTACACCTATGTGCACTCGCTGAATGTCGCGATTCTATCCATGTGTCTGGGCAAACAGATCGGCCTGGACCACACGATGCTGGAAAGGCTGGGGCTGTGCGGGCTGTTCCACGATCTGGGCAAGGTGGAAATACCCAAAGCGATACTGAACAAAAGAGGCCGACTGTCCGATGCGGAATTTGCCGAGATCAAAACCCATCCGGTGCACAGCGCCCGCCTGATCCTCAAGCTGAGAGCCAGGCGGGACCGTAAAGTGAAGCTGCTGGTGGCGCCCTTCGAGCATCATATGGGGTTTAACCAGTCGGGTTATCCCCATCCCCAGGATTACCGGAGCGTAAGTCTTTTCGGCAGAATCCTGGCGATTGCGGATGTCTACGACGCCATCACCTCTCCGCGAATCTACCGTACCCAAACCCTCAGTCCCGATAAGGCCCTGGGACAAATGCTGGCGCAGTCCGGTACCAGCTTTGATCCGATCCTCTTGAAAGTGTTCATCAACATGTTGGGCGCCTATCCCGTCGGCACTCTACTGAAGCTGGACACGGGTGAAATGGGGATTGTGGTCGGCCGCGCCAAGGGCAAAGATGGAACGCACCCCATTGTCCAGCTTTTGATCGCCGATGCCGAGCAAAAGTTTAAAAAAGGGGCCCTTGTGGATCTTTCCGTTCAAAACAGCGAGAGCGGCGCAACACGCCGCAACATCATCGAAAGCATGCATCCCAGCGACATGGGCATTCAGGCGGCGGAATTTCTGCTGCAAGGTTGAGCCGGAAAGAGATCGCTTGCCCGCCGGTCTCGACCATCGTATATTCCGCCCCCTCATGAACACGACATTCACCACCACCCGCGAACGGATGATCGCCGCCAACCAAGCCGAGTACGGCGAACACGCCCAAGCCCTGCGCTGGGTCAACACCACCCAGGCCACCGCCGCCGAAACCCGGCGCGCCGAAACCCTGGCGACCCTGGCCGAGCGCATCACCCAGGCCTGCAAACAGACCAAGCCCCACTACGGCCCGCTCTCCCCCGGCTGCCAAATCTGCACCCAGGGCCAGTGGTCGTGCCTCTTCATCAACGGCCGCTGCAACTGCCGCTGTTTCTACTGCCCCACGGCCCAGGACGACACCGGCGTACCCACCACCAATTTGATCCAATTCGCCACGCCCGAGGCCTACGCCGAATACGCCAGCCGCTTCGGCTTCAGCGGCGTGAGCATCAGCGGCGGCGAACCCCTGCTGACCTATGAGCGCGCCATCGCCTACCTCCAGGCCGTGCGCCACAAGATGGGCACCGAACCGCACCTCTGGCTCTACACCAACGGCACCCTGGTCACGGCCGAACGACTGGCCGGCCTCAAAGCCGCCGGCCTCGACGAGATCCGCTTCGACATCAGTGCCGTGGATTACAGCTTGGAAAAGGCGCGCCTGGCCGCCGATCATATCGCCTGCGTCACCGTGGAGATCCCGGCCATCCCCGAAGATGCCCAGCGCCTGGCCGACCTGCTGCCGGCCCTGTCCGATGCCGGCGTGCGCCACCTCAATTTACACCAGTTGCGCCTGACGCCCCATAACCGCCCCAACCTGATCCAACGCAACTATACCTATCTGCACGGCGAAAGCGTCACGGTCCTGGAGTCCGAACTGACCGCCCTGGCCCTGCTGCAACGGGCCTGCGACCAGCGCCTGCCCCTGGCCGTCAACTATTGCTCGTTCGTCTACAAACGGCGCTACCAGAAGGCCGCGGCCCGGCGCCGCAGCGCCCAGGAGAGCCTGAAAGCCCACGAAGCCGTCACCGAAAACGGCTTCATCCGCACCCTGGCCCTGACCGGCGAACCCGAGCGCATCGGCCTGCAGGCCGAGCACCTGAAGCGTTGCGGCCTGCCCCCGGATCGCTGGACGCTCAACGCCAAACACGACCGCCTTGGCTTTCATCCGGAGCTGTGGCCCCAGTTGGATCTTTCGGCCGGACGCTTGACCATCGGCTATGCCGAAGCGGTCCTGAGCGCCCAGGTCTCCTACCGCTGCGCCTTCAAAGAGGTGCGCCTCACCCCGGCCGACAAGCTCTACATCGAAAAGCGGCCCCTGCGCCTGGAACTGCCGTTGGACGAGAGCGACCGGGACTATTTCCGGCGCGCGGTCATCGAAGCCTCCCCTGTTCCGAAAACGCCCCAAAGCCCGGCCCAGGAGGAGATCGCCGATTTCGAATTCATCCGGCCCGGCCTCCAGGATTATTTTTAACCGCGAACAGCTTGAAAAAATCCCGCCGAGTGTACTAAGCTCGTATCTGTAATGCGGCGCCGGGTCCAGCGTGGGGCCGTTTGGTCAAAACAGCAGCGAGGCAACCATGGACACACCCGGCACCGCCCCCGAAAGCCCCACCCGCGAAACGCTCTTCGAACCCGCCTCCCTGGGCACGTTCCAAAACAACCTGGACGGCATCCTCAAGTATCTTAAAGGCTTCGTGCAGGATGTCTCGGTGCAGATGCAGATCGCCCAGGCCCTCAACAACCGCGAAGAGCTCTACCGCTGCATCTTCGAAAACACCGGCGCCGGCACCATCATCATCGAACGAGACACCACCATCTCCATGGCCAACGAAGGCTTCGCCAAGATGCTCGGCTATACCAAAGAGCAGATCGAAGGCAAAATCGCCTGGCCCACGATCATCGCCGATGTGGCCGACCGGGAGAAGATGCTGAACTACCACCAACTGCGGCGCGAAAACCCGGGCAAGGCGCCCATGGAATACGAATTCAAGCTGCTCGACGGCCAGGGGAAAAAGCGGGACATCTGGCTGCGGGTGGACATGATCGCCGGCACCGACCGCAGCGTGGCCTCGCTGGTGGACATCACCTCGCTCAAGAAAGCCGAGCGCAACCTGCGGGCCAGCGAAGCCAAACTCAGCGGCATCCTGGAAGCCTTCGGCGGCTTCACCTACACCACCGCCCAGGATTACCGCATCACCTATATGAACAAGACCCTGCGCGACTTCATCGGCCGGGATGCCCTGGGCCAATGCTGCCACCGCACCATCTACCGCCTGGAGCAGCCCTGCCCCTGGTGCGGCCACGCCTTGGCCTGCAAGGGCGAGCCGGTCAAACAGGAGTTCCAGAACCCCGTGGACGGCCGCTGGTACTACGCCCTGTGCTCGCCCATCTTCACGGCCAACGACACCGTGGCCGAAACCCAGACCGTGATCTTCGACATCCACAAGCGCAAACAGGCCGAACTGGCCCTCAAAGAGAAAGAAGCCCTGCTCAAAAAGGAGAACCTGCGCCTGCGCGCGGCCATCAAGGAGCGCTACCGCTTCGGCGAGATCGTGGGCAAGAGCGCCCCCATGCAGAAGGTCTACGAACTGATCCTGCGGGCGGCCGCCACCGACACCAGCGTCATCATCTACGGCGAATCCGGTACCGGCAAAGAGCTGGTGGCCCGGGCGATCCACGCCATGAGCGACCGCGGCAGCCGGCACTTCGTGCCGGTGCATTGCGGCGCCATCCCCCACCATCTGATGGAGAGCGAATTCTTCGGCTACAAACGCGGCGCCTTCACCGGCGCGGACCAGACCAAGCCCGGCCTGCTCGATCACGCCGACCTGGGCACGCTCTTTCTCGACGAACTGGGCGAGATCAAGG
>JAKAFO010000198.1:3815-9595 GCA_021819735.1 Deltaproteobacteria bacterium | reverse complement strand
CCATCGGGATTTGTTTGATGATCATCGTCTGCTCCTTGGCCGGCGCGATCTCGCGCCGACCTTTCTCTTCACCTAAAGTTACCGATTCGAAATCTTCGTTAAAGTAAGGATGGTTGGGATATGATCAACTGCTTGGAAAGCGAAAAGGCCGCCCAAGGAAACGGGGCGGCCTTTTGTACGGATGGAAAGCAATCGATATTATTCGGCGGACGGAGCGTTGGGGAAGGCCTCCGCGATTCCGTTCGCCACCACCAGGCTGGCACCGATGTTCAGATAGGTGTCGTTTTCCGCCGTGTAGGCCGGCCACTGGGCGCCTTCGATGCTGGGGTCGCCCGTGGCCGCGAAGGCGGCCCACATGCGCATCATGCGGTCGGAGACCAGGGCATCGGTGGCATTCACGCCGGGCGGATTGCGCAGATAGCCGGCCACCGTGGTTTGAACGCCCGGGGTCGCGGGATCTTCGTCCAGGCCGGTCAAGCCCAGCAGGTAGTGGCTCAGAAAGCTGCCGTAGTAATTGAAGGAGTACACCAGTTCGATGCCGTGGTAGGCCAGGACCCCCTGGTTCTGCCAGTTGGCGGGCACGTGGCTGAAGACATAGGCGAAGATGTCGGACTGGTTGCCTTGGGCCATCCAGGGCATGTCGTAGATAAAGCCTTCGATCAAGCCGGGCATATCCCCGGTGTTGGCGCCGGCAATCAACGGCACGTCATTTTGCCGTCCGGCGGCAAAGGTGTTCTCCATGGTGTCGGGCATGTACCAGCGCTCATCCACGTTGGGGCTGTACTCGAAAGCCGGGGCGGCGTCCAGCGCCGCAATGATCTGGGTCCAGGGCATGGCGCGCATGGCGGCCAGGACATCCGGCTCGCCACCGACCCCCAGCCGCGCGGCGATCGCTTCGCCTTTGGCTTCGGCGGCGGCCAACGAATTCAGCGGATTGATGACCTCATCGCTCGGGGCGGCCATCCCGCTCTGGCAGATCGCCTTGTGAAACAGCCCTTTGGCCAGCGGCGAGCTCAACAGGGAAAGGACCTTGCCGCCGCCGCCCGATTCGCCGAAGATGGTGACATTGCGCGGATCGCCGCCGAATGCGGCGATGTTGTCGCGCACCCACTTGAGCGCGGCGATCAGATCCAACTGGCCATAGTTCCCGGAGACCCCCTGTTTGGATTCGGCCGAGAGCGCCGGATGGGCCAGGTAGCCGAAGGGCCCCAGCCGGTGGTTGACCGTCACGACCACCACCCCCTTTTGGGGCAGGGCGGTGTTGTTGAAGCTCTTGGCATTGCCGGTCAGAATGCGGAAGCCGCCGCCATGGAACCACACCATCACCGGCAGGGGTGTCTTCTCGTCCCTTTTGGGCGCAATGACGTTCAGATAAAGGCAATCCTCGCTCATGCCGCCTTCGCCGAAGGATTCGTACATCGGATTCTGGGCGGCTTGATCGCTCCAGCCGACGGCCTCGCGGACACCCTCCCAGGCCTTGGCCGGCACCGGCGGTCGCCAGCGCAGGTCGCCGATGGGCGGCCGGGCGTAGGGGATGCCGTAAAACGCCCAGGTGGCGGCATCCGGTGAAAAACCGCGCAGCGCGCCGGTGCGGGTGCGCACCACCGTGCGCGTGCTCAACGAGCGCTGCAGGTGTTCGCGGGCATCCTCGGCATTGCGCAGACGGCGCGGCCGGGGATCGGTGTCGCTGAAAACGCCGGCCGCATTCAAATCGGCCATCAAGGCCTGCACGTTGGGGTCGGCGGCAAAGGCGGCCACCGCCTGATCGAAGCCGATGCGCGCGGCATACCCGGAAACGATGCGGCGGATCGGCGGGGAGATCTGGATGCCGTTGTTCAGGTCCGCGTCCTTATCTATTGTTTGCAGCAGGACGCAGATGTTGTTGACCCGCTGGTCCGCGGCGCCGGTCGCGCCCGGCACGATGTCCAGCGGCGAGATCGTCGCCTTGCCCATGGAAGACCCCAGCACCAGATCGCCGATGGAAAAGGTCAGGATCTCATTGCCATTGTAGGCGAAGGTGCCGTTCTTCTGGGTCGTGGCGCGGCACTTGCCGTTGGTGTAGTCGAGGCCCGCCACCGGACTGTCGAGGAAAACCCCCACGCTGAAATCGCAGCCGATCAGAACGACGGCCGTGCAAACGGCCATCAACGAGAGAACAATAGATACGCCTTTTTTGGTTTTCATCTTCACCTCTTGCCTTTGTTGGGGTCAACGCAGCCGATGTCTTCTCTGAAGCCCGGTGCATCGCGGTTTTATCCGACTTTGGATGTAGGCGTCCCTCCGCAAAAGGCGTACCAGAAGAGCGGAAAGCGCTTCGCTGTCGATAAGTCCTGAGAATTTAATCGATCCTGATGGTTGCGCGGGGAATGCCCGGATGTGGAAGATGTGCCGATGGTATGATTTGTTGCATTACAAATTGTAACACGCCGGCCGCCCTTTGGGCACACAGATCTGGCGGCCATCTATGTGAAAGATACATCACATTTTCAGTCACGCTTTTATATGTTACACATTCGGCTCGCTGGTTGGAACGAGGAGGCAGGTTTTGGCAAAAGCGATCAAAGCGCGCTCACCGGTGCAAAAGCGCGGCATCGAAACCAAGGCCAAGGTGGTCGAGGCTGCCAAGGCATTGTTTGTCGAGAAGGGATACTACAACACCCACGCCCTGGAGATCGCCGCCCGGGCCGGGGTGGCCACCGGCACCTTCTACAGCTATTTCAACGATAAAAAAGAGGTTCTGCTGGAAGTGATCCGGCAATTCTACCGCGACGCGCTCGACAAGGTGCTGGCCGGGCTGGATCAGGACCTGCTGCGCTCGGGCGACGGCCGGAAGATCATCCGCACCCTCATCCAGGCCCTGTACGACATTCACGCCTCCCAGCAAGATCTGCATCGCGCCATCTTCCCGCTGATCTTCATGATCGAGGATGGGCTGGCCATCAGCCGCCAGGAAGATCGGTCGGTCATTCAGACCATCGCTGCCTATTTCGAAAGCTACCGCCACCTGCTGCGCGTTACCGATATGCAGGCCGCCGCCGAAATCGCCTTCAAGGCCAGCGACGAGATCATCCATCGCATCTTGTTTTGGGGTTGCGAATCGGAGGGCCAAAAACTTCTTCTCGAACTGGAAGATATGCTCTTCCAGTACTTGATGCTCCCTCCCAAGCGTTCCGGGCCATAGGGACCCTGTCGCCTTGGCCAGGTCGTTTCTCGAGAACGGCTGATGCAAGTGTTAGAAGTTGACGCCTTCGGCCGGATGCCGCCAGCACCGCCTCCGCTACTCCTCGCCGAAGAGGCAAAGCTTGACCTTGTTCCAGTCCTGGGCCTCGACCCACTGGTACTTTTCCCAGAAGAGGTCGTCGCTGTGGTAGTACTTTTCCTTGGCGTGCCGCGAAAGGAACTTTCCGAACTCGCCCGGACCGCCGTTGTACATGGCATAAAGCACCCTGGCGACCAAGGCGGGATCGGGCCGGCCGTCCCCCGGCAGCTTATCCTGCTTCTTGAGAACATATTTGTTGAGGTAGAGGTTCATGATGTCGCACCCGGCCGCGGCATTGTAGCGGATGTTCCAACGCAGGGCATCGAGCTTGTACAGCCCGCGCCAGACCCGCTCGTTGACCTGCATGAGGCCCACCGAGGTGCCGTTGTAGGAGCGCAGGTAGGTGACCTGTCCCTTGCGCACATGGAACTGCCGCCAGCAGCTCTCCTGCCAGGCCGTGGCCAGCACCGCCGCGCGGACGAACTTGCGATCTGCTTCGGAAGCGCTGGCCTGGAACGCTTTTTCGGCGGCTTCGTCCAGGATCTTCTGGACGGCCGGGATGTAGGTGTCGACGTTCTCCGGGGTGATCAGCCACCTCGTGAGGGCGTCCGCCGAGGGTTGGGGGGCGTCGGCCCAGCAGGTGGAGACGAAGCCCGACAGCACGCGCTTGAGCAGGCGCTCGAGCCGGATGAGGAGTAGCATCTCCTCGGGCGTTGGTTCCACCACGGGTTCGGCCGGAATTTCCAGGGCCTGGCCGAGCTCGAAGGTCGTTCTCAGGTCCGCATCGACATCGGCGCCGTAGCCCCACGCGAAGGCCCGCTCGTCGGCCAGGAGCCCGGCCAGCCGGATCAGCCCGTTGCGGCTGATCTCCATTCCCAGGGAAGGGCCGATGGCCTGCAGGCTTTTCAGGGCATCGGTGGCGGTGAAAAACGATAGGTAGCCGAGGAGCTTGCCGGTGGTGGTTTCGCGATCCCGCTGGCTCAGGAAGACGGGCGCAATGGCCGTCCAGGTGGCGACGAACTGATCCTGGACGAATCGGTCGGTGAGGGTGCCGTCGGCCAGGGTCTTGACGAAGGCGTAGCGCGCCTCCAGCAGGGCGGTCAACAGCGTTTCTCTTTCGTCGGCCGAAAGCGGCGCGTTGCGCAGCGAGGTGAGCAGATAGACCAGGAAGATATCCCAGTCCTCCCACTGGCCGGTCAGGCGGGCGAGGGCTGCTTCGTCCAGGGCCTCGGGCGCGGCGGTCTCGACGGGAGGGGTCTCTTCCAGTTCGGCCAAGATGGGAATCCGCAGGGCGTCCGAATCCACCCGGACCTGGGCCGGATGCATGCCGTCGACGAAGCGTGCGACCTTCTCTTCGTCCTGCCCGGCCAGCACTTCGGGCAGCAGGGCCTTCAATTCCTGGACCGGCGGGGCCAGATCGACGGTGATCCCGCTCAAGTAGTCGAAGACTTTGCCCTGGATCATCTTCCAGATCAGGCCGACGATGCGCGCCGGTTCGTGGGCTTGGTCATAGACCTGGGAGTCGAGCACGACAAAGCCGAGGCGCCAGCTCTCCGGATCGATGCGCGGATGCATCACCAGGCTGACATAGCCCTCCCAGTGGATTTTGAACCGGCATTCTTCTCCCGGGCGCGCCCCCAGGCGGATGTCGACCCGGGTCTCCATGCGGACGAAGTCGCCCTCCGGGGAAAATTGCGGTTCCGATACCGCCACCCGCCGGCACCCCTCGGCCTGATCGACGAGCACCGCGGTATCCTGCGGCTCGGTAAAGGCCGCGGAGACCACCAGGGAGCGCAGGAAAGGGTAATCGATGGTGATCGGCATCTCGATCGGCCGGCAAAAGCCGGTGCCGGGCAGGAGTGCCGGGAGGAGCAAGCCTAAGGTCCAGACGCACAAATACTTTATCAAATCAGGCATTTTTCACACCACGAGCGATTCAACGTCCGGACGACTCTATTATAAAGCAAGGACTTTGTAAAATGCCGACCTGGGCTCCGGCGCCCGGTGCTCAGGGCTTTTTGTATGTCACCACGATCTGGGTGGCGTCAAACTCGCCGGTCCGTGGGAAGCCCATCCAGAGCTTGACCGCGCCGAACTGCTGGGCCCAGGAGACGAAAACCGGGGTGGTGATGGCATAGGTCGTTTCCCCCGCGGCGCCCGCACCCGAAAGCACGATGCGCGCGGTGGGCGCCGTCGGATGGACCTTCAGCGTGACCTGGACGATGAACGCCTGGTTGCGCGGAAACTGTCCGAATTTGGTGCTCTCCTTGTCGTCGATGCGCACGGTGTTGTCCGGCAGAAAATCGATGTGCAGAAACCCGCCGGTTACATCCGAAAAAGGTCGGGCCAGAATTCTGAGTGCTGAGATCATATGCACGCCGCCATTGCCGCGCGATCCCCATAAAGCTTGGACGGGCAAGCGGCGTTGCGGGCTCAGGCGCGGGCTTTACGCCAGGCACCGAACAGGATCGACAGCGCGGTGACGGCCCCGTACAGGAACATTCCGGCGGCCGTCAGGAAG
>JAKAFO010000198.1:0-3715 GCA_021819735.1 Deltaproteobacteria bacterium | reverse complement strand
ATCCCCATAAAGCTTGGACGGGCAAGCGGCGTTGCGGGCTCAGGCGCGGGCTTTACGCCAGGCACCGAACAGGATCGACAGCGCGGTGACGGCCCCGTACAGGAACATTCCGGCGGCCGTCAGGAAGAAAATGCTTTGCAGGCCCATGGCCAGCACCAGCACCGCCATTGCCGCGCCGCCCACCGTGACCAGCATGCGCAGGGCCCCGGCGGCCACCGGCCACAGCACGGTTCCGGCACCTTGGGAAGCGAAGTAGAGGCTCAGCCCCACGCCTTGAAACAGGTACACGGTGCCCACGATTCGCAGGTAGTCCGAGCCGGCGGTCAGCACCGCGGGATCTTTTGAATACAACCCCACCCACCAATCGGGCCGGACGGCCACGATCAGGCCGATGGCGCCCGAAAGCAATCCGGCCACGGCAGCCCCGGTCCAGCCGATGCGCAGCGCCCGGTTCAGGTTGCCGGCGCCCATGCTCACGCCCACCATGGCCGTCAGGGCCGCGCCGATGCCGAAAATGAGCGGGATCAAGAGAAACTCCAGGCGCGCGCCGATCCCGTAGCCGGCCAGGGCGGCCGGGCCGAAGCGGCTCACCAGACCGGTGACGAACAACACCGTGAACACGGAGAGAAAAGGCGACACGGCGCCCGGAAGCGCGACGCGCAGGATGTCTTTGAACAATTCGGCTTGCAGGCGAAAGGCCCCCAGCCGCAATTTGACGGTCGGTTTTCCGAAGAGCAACGGGCCGAGCAGCAGCGCGCTGACGATGGCCGCCGACGTGATGGCCGAAACGGCAGCCCCCATGATGCCCAATTGCGGCAACGGCCCCCAGCCCAAGATCAGCGCCCCGGACAGGGGCACCTGGATGGCGACGCCCAGCACCATCAGGGCCGACGGGAATTTCATGGCGCCGATGCCGCGGTAGATGCTGGCCAGAATGTTGGTGGTCCAGATCAGCACGCAGCCTGCAAAGAGCACCGTGGCGTAGGCCTTGGCCGCGTTCAGGATCTGTCCGCGACCGCCGAGCAGGCGCAGAATGTCCTGCCCGAGGAGGAAATAGGCCAGCGTGAAGAAAGCGGCCCCGGCCAAGTTCAGCACCAGGGCATGCCAGATCAATGCCTCGCCCCGTGCGATGCTGCCCTTGCCCACCGAGCGCGCCAGGGCCGCGGAGACCGCCCCGCCCAGGGCGCCGGCCGACATCATCTGCATCAACATCAACATCGGAAAGACCAGGGCCAAGCCGGCCAGGGAGATCGTTCCCAGTTGGCCCACATACCAGCCCTCGGCGATACTGACCGACGATTGAATCAAAAAGGCCAGCACGTTGGGGCTGGCCAGCCGGACCAACAGGGGCAGGATCGGCCCTTGCAAAAACGCTTCGGTCAGGTTCCTTCCTCGGACGACAGCGGCCATGGGCACCATGCTTTCCTGGATTCGATTACTTCTCGGAGGCAACCTCGCCTTCAGACCCACGCGACCAGGGTACAGCATCCCCCCTCGGCCCGCAACCCGCCGCCCCCATCGTTGCTTTACGCCCGGCCGATGGTGCTTAATTTTCTCGCAAGGGCCGACTCCGGACGGAAATGGGGATACCCAAGGATAACCGTCGGGTCGGCGTCGGCTTTAAAAATCAAAGAAAGGATAAATGCCATGAAAAATAAAATCATCGCCGTGATCGGCGCTACGGGGGCCCAGGGCGGCGGGTTGGTACGGGCCATCCTGAACGATAAAGGCGGCGGGTTCACGGCCCGGGCGATCACCCGGGATGTCCACTCCGCAAAAGCCAAACAGTTGGCGGAGCTGGGCGCCGAAGTGGTGGCGGCCGATGTCGATGACCCGCGCAGCTTGAAAAACGCCTTTGACGGGGCCCACGGGGCCTATTGCGTGACCTTTTTCTGGGAGCACTTTTCAGCGGACAAGGAGAAGGCCCACGCCCGGGCCATGGCCGAGGCGGCCCACGCGGCCGGCGTCGCCCACGTGATCTGGTCCACCCTGGAAGATACGCGCCAATGGGTGCCCCTGGAAGACGACCGCATGCCCACGCTGATGGGCAAGTACAAAGTGCCGCACTTCGACGGCAAAGGCGAAGCCAATGCCACCTTCACCGGGCTGGGCCTGCCGGTGACGCTGCTCAACACCTCATTCTACTGGGACAACCTGATTCACTTCGGCATGGGACCCCAAAAGGGCCCGGACGGCCGGCTGGCCATCACCATGCCCATGGCCGACAAGCGGCTGCCGGGCATCGCCGCCGAAGATATCGGCAAGTGCGCCTACGGCATCTTCCAGCGCGGCCAAGAGTTCATCGGTAAGACCGTGGGCATCGCCGGGGAGTTTTTGACCGGCGCCCAGATGGCGGCGGCCCTGACCCGCGCCCTGGGCCGGACGGTGCACTACAATGCCATCACGCCCGAGGCGTTCAGGGGCTTGGGTTTTCCCGGGGCCGAGGATCTGGGCAACATGTTTCAGTTCAAGCGCGACTTCAATGAGATCTTCTGCGGCGCGCGGAGCATCGAACTCTCCCGCTCCCTGAACCCGGCGCTGCAAACGTTCGAGCAGTGGCTGGCGCGCAACAAGGCGCAGATCCCCATCGAAGCGTAGCAAAGCAGGAGCCGGCCGCCATCGCCATCGAAGCAGATCGAAAGCGTTCGTCGTTGCATTGTTGTTTGTTTTCGCGGTAGTTGTGAGCGGTACCACGTCACGCTGTAAAGATGCCGCCGCGTCCAATCGGTCGGGCAGTGAAGCCAATGCAAATACTCATCAGCGGTACCGGAGGATCACCTATGCGAAAGCACATCTTCATGACCATCCTTTTGTTTCTGTTATGCGCAGCCGGCTCCTATACTCTGGCCGCAACCCGTCAGCCCGCCGGCCAGGCAGGATTGAAGGTCGCTCTCGATCATCTCAATCTGGCGTATACAGACCTCCAGAAGGTAAACCCCAAGGACAAAGGCAATCATTGTGTGCAGGCCATGCAACTGACCACGCAGGCCATTCAAGAGGTGCAAAAAGCCATGGCCTACGGGAATGACAATTAAGCCTTCCAAGCGGTTCATCCGGACAGGCCGGCCCCGCGGTCATTCGCCAGGGCCTGTCGCACCGTCTGCCCGAGGGCCGTCAGGGTGTAGGGCTTTTTCAGGTATCGGGCGGCGCCCAGAGTCAGGGCGGAGGCCACCCGGTCGGTTTCCGAAAAGCCGCTGACGATGACGGCCTTCTGGCGCGGACGCAGCGCCAGGACCTGGCGGTAGGTCTCCAGGCCGTCGATGCCCGGGTCCATCATCATGTCCAACAGCAGCAGGTCGGTGCGCTTTTCCCGCACCCAGGCCACGGCCGACTCCCCGCTGGGCACCGTGTCCGCCTTGTATCCCAACGCCTGGAGCATGGCCGTGGCCACGGCCCGCTGCTCGGGCAGGTCGTCGACCACCAGCACATGCTCGCCGGCGCCTTTGTAATCTTCGTGGGATTCGGGCTGCGCGGCCGCTCGCCCGGGTGTCGGCACGGCGGGAAAGTAAAGATCGAACCGGGTGCCGCCGCCGGCGCCGCTGGTGACATCGACAAATCCGCCGCAATCCTTGACGGTGCCCCAGACTACGGCCAGGCCCAGGCCGGTGCCGCTGCGGCCCATCACTTTTTTGGTGAAAAACGGCTCGAAAATCCGCTCCAGGTTTTCCTTGGCAATCCCGTGGCCGCTGTCGGCCACGGACAGCACGGAATAGCG
>JAKAFO010000197.1 GCA_021819735.1 Deltaproteobacteria bacterium | reverse complement strand
GCCACTGCATACAAGAACAGAAAAGCCGCCGAAACGAGCGAGCGCATGGGCGCAGGCGCTGAGGCCGGCTTGGCGGCAATAGCGGCGGTGATGAGCCACAGCGCCACGGCCCCGGAGGTGAGTCTGACCATCGTGAATCCGGCCGCGTCGATCAGCGCACGGCCTAGCGCCAGGCGGCAAAGAATGCTGTTGGAGGCAAAGGCGGCCAGCGCCAGCCCGGTGAAGACGAAACGCCGCACCGGGGCGCATTCGCTCCTTTCGGCTGCGGGTGGATTGAGATAAAAACAGCTCTCTTTCGGCTGCGACCTTTCCAATGTATTCTTGCTCCCAACAGGCGATCTGGTATTGATTCGGATCGCTGCAACTGGATGGGGGGCGGCCAGGTTCCGGCTTGTCGGATAGGTTAAGCAGGGAATCGGGCGATGCAATCCATGTTCAGTCCTCGTTGGCAATTGGGTGGCGCAACGGCACGCTCGGTGGCGATTTTTACGTTTGGTGGCCCCCCGGTTGGCTGGGATTTCGCTTATTGGATTTGGTGTAAAGGCAGAAAGCAAACGATATGATGTTCGGCTCTACAAATCTCACTTTGGAATTTCTCTTCCCTGTTCGGCGGCGCGCCCAATCGCAGGCATCGAGGTTTTTGGTCAGGCGCCGGCGACGTCAGCTTGTCGCCGCGCTGACCCTATCGCTGTTGGCGGCGTGTGGGGGCGGGGGCGGAGGCGGAGGCGCAAGCAATGTGCCCCCTGTCGATCCGACGCCATCGGCATGCGCGGCGGCGACGGGTCTTTCCGCGCCGCTGCCCGCTTGTACCGCGGCTACGCCGTGCACGCGGGTCGCGCCTGAACTCGGCGTGCAATCCATCGTAACCCCGACGGAGACACCGAGCTGCGGTGCGCCCTGGAGTGAACGCTACACGCACAACGTGCTCGGCTTCACGCGACACGCATGCATCTATCGTCCCTCCGGGGCTTCCGCCACGTCGAAACGGCCGCTGATTCTGTGGTTCCATCCGGGCGGCCAAGGCAGCGCCGATTTGGCCGGCAGCGAGGCCGGCCTGCTCGCCAAGGCCGAAAACTACGACCTGACGGGGGACATGTCCCGACCTGGATTTGTTTTGGTGTCGGTGCAAGGCCGTAACCTGCGCTTTCCGACCGCTGCACCGCGCGATGGCCAGCACCATGATTTTTATTACCGGGACCTGCGCTCCCCGTCTTCCAATCCGGATATCGCCAACGCCGACGCGTTGATCGATGCGATGGTGGAGGAAGACATTGTCGACACGAACCGTATTTATGTTGCCGGCTGGTCCAACGGCGCCTTCTTCAGTCAGCTTTATGCCATTGCGCGACGCGACACCGCCACCGCGGGCGACAATCGCATCGCCGCGGCGGCGGTATTTGCCGCCGCCGATCCGTTCGCGGGAATCAGCTGGGACCCATTTAGCGAAACATCGACAGAAGATGGCGACGCGTGTCGCCTGGCCACTTACCCCGTGTCGGATGTGCCGATCCTGGTGGTGCACCGCACTGCGGATTCGGCTGTGGCCTGCGATGCGGCTCAGGCGGCATGCTTTGCGACGGAACCGGGGTACACGACGATGCAATGGCTGTACGATGCGAACCAAGCCGGGTTGCAGGTGCGGGGCCTCCTGATCAATGGACTGGAAACCAGTGCAAGCTTGGATGCAGACGCGAACAGCTGCACAGGCTACAGTGCGGCCTGCCCGGTCGGCGATTGCAGTACTGCACCGTCATCCGACGCTTGTCTCAGTTTGGTCAACCACCTGCGCTGGCCGGATGGCGACTACAATAACCCCCCTGACGGATTGGACCGCGAGGAGGATATGTTCCAATTTCTTGCGGCGCGCCCGCTTCCATAAGGCCTTCACCGGGCGTAAGCCGCGGCACCAATTATATCTTACTTTTGCAGATAGTTGCGTCGTCGGACAATTTGGGGTTATATGAATAAAGCTTGAAGGAGCGCCGATCAATAAGGTTGAATAGCTGAGGCCGCACGCTTATGACTTCTCCCCTCCCTGCCCCCACGGAAGATCTTCTCCATCTCCTGCATGCGCTGCCCCAACCGGTGGCCGTATTCGACGCGGCGGACGGAAGTGTAATCGCCGCCAATGACCATTTTTGCAATGTATTGAAATTGACCAAAGAAGAGCGCACCCGGATATTGCGCAATGCATTCGGGGGCGATGCGTCATGCCCCTTGCGCTTGCGCATTCTGGACGAAAGCATCGCGCACTTTTTTGCGCCGAGCGGCATTCGGTCCCTGATCGATACGCACATTAAAACGCTTCGCCTGGGTGGGAGAGAGTGCCGGCTGGTGATGGCGGCGGCGGTGAACTGGCCCGGAACGCCGGAGCAAAAAGAGATCGAGACCGGCCGCTACCGCGCCCTGCTCGAAAATCTGAACGAGATCATCTATGTCGATGACGAAAAGGCCAACGTGGCCTATGTCAGCCCGAACATATTCCGTCTCACCGGTTATGAAGCCCATGAAGTCATCGGGAAAAGCTTCATGGACTTCGTGCACCCCGACGATCTGGTCGGCCGGATGGACACCTTTCTCAAGATTCTGGGCGGCGAGGAACAGGCCACCGAATACCGGATGCGCACCAAGGCCGGTGAGTTCAAATGGGTCCGGACCAATACGCGGCCGATCATGCGGGATGGGGCGCTCGTTGGCATTCAGGGCGCACTCGTGGATATCACGGATTTTAAAGAGGCCGAAGAGGCGCTCAAACTCTCCGAAGAGAAGTACCGCATTGTCGTTCAAAACTCCAAGGATGCCATCTTCGTGACCCAGGATCACAAGCTCAAATTCATGAATCCCAGGGCTTCGGCCATCTTGGGTGACACGTGTGAAAACGTCGCCGACCGACCTTTTTTGGATTTTGTCCATCCGGATGACCAGGAGATGGTCGCTGACCGCTATCGGCGGCGCCTGGACGGTGAAAGCCTGCCGGATGGCCTCGCTTTCCGCATGCTCGACAGGGCCGGCCGTGTCAAGGACGTGGAACTCAATTCGGTGTTGATCGCCTGGGAAGGCCGACCGGCGGCGCTCTCCTTTTTAAGAGACGTCACCATCCAAAAGAAGATGGAGAGCCAGTTGCGCAACGCCCAGAAAATGGAGGCCCTGGGTACCTTGTCCGGCGGCATCGCCCACAATTTCAACAACCTGCTCATGGGCATCCATGGCAATGTCTCCCTGGCCATGGTCGACATCCTGCCATCTACCATCCCCTACAAATACCTGGAGAAGATCGTCAGCCTGGTGCGGAGCGGATCGAAGCTGACCCGCCAACTGCTCCAATACGCGCGCGACGGGGCCCGTGAAATGAGCACGGTAGACATTAACCAACTGGTCAAGGATGCCTGCGAAACCCTCGGCGCCACCAAAAAGCAGATTCAGATTCGATTCAAGCTGTCCAAGGAGGTGCCGCGCATCAAAGCGGATCAGGGGCAGATCGAGCAGGTCTTGCTGAATCTGCTGCTCAACGCCGCGGACGCCATGCCCGACGGAGGGGATCTATTCATCGAAACGGCCTGCCTGAACGGGGGCCGGGCCGAAGGCAAGGTCACGCTCTCCAGGAGCATGGATTACGTCATGGTGAAGTTTTCCGATAGCGGCACCGGCATTCCCGGAAATATTATCGACCGCATCTTCGAACCCTTCTTTACCACCAAAGGGCTCGGCCGAGGCACCGGTCTGGGCCTTTCCACCGTCTACGGCATCGTCAAGAATCATGACGGCGACATTTGCGTCGAATCCCAAGTCGGTGGCGGAAGCACTTTTTGGGTCTACCTGCCGGCCGGTGCGGCGGACAATGTTTGCCCGGCGGAAGCGCCGCCAGCGCGCGTACTCCCATGTCAGGGGAACATCCTGTTCGTCGACGACGAACCCCATGTGCTCCACTCCGTCGCGGCCCTGCTGATGCATTCGGGTTTTACGGTGTTCCAAGCCATCAGCGGATCGGATGCCATGGAAATCTTTCGGAAGCAGCGGAAGCACATCGACCTGGTGCTGCTGGATCTTATCTTGCCCGGAATGAGCGGTAAAGATCTTTACTACCGCCTAAAGGAAATCAGCCCCCAGGTTAAAGTATTGATTTCGAGCGGATGTGCCCAGGACGGCCAGGCCGCCGAGCTGATCGCCAACGGGTGTCTGGGGTTTATCCAGAAGCCGTACGACATCGAAGCGCTATCGACAAGGATAATGGAGATCTTCTCCGCGGGATGAAGGGGAACCGAAAGGAAAGGAGTCTGCACGATGGATGGGGAGCAGCATCAGGCACTTTCATTTGGGACGGTCTATGCGAGACTGATCGGCGTTCTGATTATCTTCAAACAGATAATTCCGCTGCTGATCCTTGGGCTTTTCATCACCGGTGTGGGGTACATGGTGAGCAGCGTGAATGCCGAGTTCGAACGCCTGAATGCATCCCTGCAACCCAAATTCGAGCGCGTCGGGGTCGAAATCGGTAAGGTCCGCGATGAAGGCCGGCGGCTGGCGGACAAGGTGGCGCAAATCAAAAATAAGGGCGCCCAGGCGATGACGGATATCAAAAACTCCGTGGAACCGATCCGTCAGTCGCTGCTGGGCATCAGCAACACGGTGCAGGCCATTTCGGGCAGCCTGGAATCGTTGGTCAACGCCATCGTCCGTGTCTTGAGAAAAATACCGTTCTTGCGCAAAATCGGTGGAATCAATTTCCCGAAGATCAATATTCCCGGCTTCGCGCTGCCGGATATCGATATCGATCTTGGGCTGGATTTCAATATGGCCGCAGTGGAGGCCTTGAAGCAACTCAGCGGCCAGATCGCGGATGAAGCCGAGGCCACGGTGGAAACCCTTAAAAAGATCTGGCTGACCTGGTGGTGGACCTTCAAGGTCACGGCTTTTCTACTGCTGTGCTGGCTCCTGCTCGCCTTTACCGGCATGGTGGCCCGATACTGGCAAAAACTCAAAATCGGCATGCAATTGCTGTTGGGCCGCACCCAGTCGGCCAGCCTGGCCCTGTTGTAAATGGCATCGGCCCTCCGGCGATCCATCGCCCTGATGCCATCGCCGGCAGCCGCGATCAGACGGCCTCGGGCGGACGCATCAAGTAGCGAAAGAGCATATCTTCCAGTTCCAGGAGAAGTTCCGGACCGTCCGACTGGGAGCCCCAGAACAATATGCGGTGGATGATCTCGTCGCTGGCTTTGAAGGCGATTTCGGCGGCGGCCCGCATGTTGGTCACGCGCAGCAGATGGCGGTAGTTCTCGAAATAGGCGGCGATGGTTTCGATGACCATTTGCTCCTCCTGGCGGCCGATCGTCAGGCCGTCTTCGATCAGGAAGGTCAACGGAAACAGGGCGCGGTGCAGGTCGTATTGGGAGGCGTGGATGTCGTAAATGGCCTGGATGAGGGCGTGGATGGTTTTTCTTCCTTCGCCCGAGCGCAGCAGGTCCCGATCCAGCACCTCCAGCGCCTTGGCGGCCTCGATCACCTTGGCCCGGGTTTCGATGCCACGCTTTTGCACCGGCGTGCGCGCCTTGATTGCCTTCGCCAAAACCGCCTCCTTGTTCCCGCATGCGAAATCGACCTGTAGCACACAAAGATTTTGTTTGAAAATATGAAACATATTTCATATAATCCTGCGCCAGGTTCATCGATCCTTTTTCGCTAGCACCCGAAAGATCCCCATCACTTTGAAGGAGGCCCATCATGGCCGAGTTTACTATGGATTGCGTCGAGGCGCGCCCGGGCATCGACCGCCAGGCAACCGAGACCCCAGGTTTCCGCCGGGTCGACCAGACCTTCGTGAGCCACGGTATCCGTTGCGGGGCATGGCTCTATCTGCCGGAGGGGCTCGCCCGGCCGCCGGTGGTGGTCATGGCCCACGGCTTCGGCGGTCAGCGCTGGATGCGGCTGCCCGCCTATGCCGAACGCTTCGTCCAGCGGGGCCTGGCGGTGTTCGTCTTCGATTACCGCGGCTTCAATGACAGCGAGGGCCGGCCGCGCAATTACATCAACCCCTCCCGGCACGTGGCGGACTGGGCGGCGGCACTGGCCCATGTGCGCTCCTTGCCCATGGTGGATGGCCGACGCATGGCCTTGTGGGGCACCTCGTTCAGCGCCGGGCACGTCATGGTCGTCGCGGCCCGCGATCCCGGCATCGCCGCCATCGTCCTGCAGGTGCCCTTCACCGACGGCGTTGCCACGGCCATGAACTACAGCCCGCCGTTTCAGCTCCGATGCATCTATCACGGCCTGCGGGACCTGTGGGCCGCGGCGTTCGGCGATCGGCGCCACCATGTGCGCATCGCCGGCACGCCGGGCGGCGCCTTCGGCATGATGAGCACCCCCGATGCCATGGAGGGCATGATGCGCGTGACGGGCATCACCGATGAAAAAGAGTACCAGCAGCATAATTTCTGCCCGGCCGACATCGCCTTTACGCTGACCTTCTACCGGCCGGTCCGGCACGCCAAAAAGATCGCCTGTCCGGCCCTGGTGATCGGCGCCGAAAAGGATTCGCTCTTTCCCCCGGACGGTCCCCGCAAGGCGGCCGCGCGCATGCCGCGCGCCACCTATATCAGTTTGCCCATGACCCATTTCGAGCCCTACGTGGGCGAACCGTTCGAAAAACTGGTCGTGCGGATGGGCGATTTCCTGCAGACCCACCTCAAGTGAGCAGGGCAGACACCCGCGCAGCAGGCAAAGCGGCACGGAAGTGACGTATGAAGAAACTGGTTACGGGTTCAACGGGATTCATCGGCTCGGCCATTACGCGGGAGCTGCTCAAGGACGGGGAAGCGGTCAGGGTTTTAATCCGAAGAACCAGCGATACCCGCAATATCGATAACCTCGACGTCGAACGGGTCTACGGCGATATCCGCGACGGTGACGCCATGAAAAGGGCGCTGCAAGGCTGTGACACGCTCTACTTCACGGCCGCCTATTTTGCCCACTGGGCGCCGGACCCCAAACTGCTTTACGAGGTCAATGTGGGCGGGACGAAGGCCTCGCTGCAGGCCGCGCTCGATGTCGGCATAGACAAGGTGGTCTACACCAGCACCAACAATGCCATCGCCGCCAGCGGCCCGATACCGGCCAATGAAGAGAAGGCCTTTAACTATTGGGAAGCCCGCGATCACTACTCCATGTCCAAATATATTGCCGAGAATGAGGCCAGAATTTTCGTCACCCGGGGGCTGCCGGCGGTCATCGTCAATCCCACGCTCGTGATCGGCACCCATGACATCAAGCCGACGCCGTCGGGTCAAATGATGATCGATGTCGTGCGGCAAAAAATGCCGGGGTACATCGATGGGGGCATCAATATCATCGATGTCGAGGATGTGGCCCGCGGCCACATCCTTGCGGCCCGAAAGGGCCGGGTGGGCGAAAGGTATTTGCTGGGCCACCGGAACCTCACGGTGCATGCGTATCTTAAGATGATTGCCGATATCGCCGCCGTCCGGCCGCCGGCCATCAAGCTGCCGTATCGTCTGGCCCTTGCGCTGGGGTACCTCTTCGAGATCGGCGCTTTTATAACCAAAAAACCACCGGTCGTCACCGCCGGCGAAGTGAGGATCGGCCGGATGACCGAGTGGTATGACTGCGCCAAGGCCGTGAATGAACTCGGCCTGCCCCAGACCCCCATCGAAAGCACCATCCGAAAGGCCTTGAACTGGTTCGAGCAGAACGGCTTTCTGCGCAAGTCCTAACGCGCCGGATTGAACCCGTGCGTCCCGCCCGTGTGATCGTTCTTTGGCCCGTCTGGGTGCCGCCATCCTCTGGATACGAGGTTTTCAAATTATCTTTGTTGATAAGATTAATTTGGGCGGTAAAATGCCGATACTGTCAGATGTGCAACATGGCCAGGCAAACCACGATCAAGGAGCCCTTCCCGTTGTCCGCAATGATCCAAGGCTTTTTAAAACAATTTGAAAACATGATGTTCGGCGGCATTCCGCCGGAGCTGCCGTTACGCTATTACCGCTACGTCATCGTCAGCAATCTGATATTTGCCTTTGCCCTGGTGGGCCACAGCCTCTTTGTGCCGGTCTATTGGACCCTGGGCGCGCCGCTGCCGTTCTGGGTGAATCTGCTTTTCGTCCCATTGGACGCCGCGTGCCTTTTCCTGAACCGGCGCCACCTTTACAAGTCGGCCTTCGGGTTGTGGGTGGGGGCGGTGACCCTGCACACCGTGTTGAGCACCCTGACCTACGGCTGGGCGTCCGGTTTCCACTACTACCTGTTGAGCCTGACGGTCTTTATCTTCATGTCGCCCTGGAAGAAGGGCATCAACATCGTCGTAAGCGGCGCCCTCATGTCCGTCTATATCTGGCTCAACTTCCACCAAGGGGGTTTGTTGACCGTTTATCCGATTCCCCCGCGCCTGGCCGTTTCCACCCCCATCTCCAATATCGTGGTCAATTTCATCGTCCTGAGCTACCTGGCCTATTATTATGCCGTGGCCGCCGAGAAAGCCCAGCAAACCCTGGAAGCGAGCGAAAAGACGTTGAAAACCATTCTGGCGGCCTCGCCGGTGGGCATCGCCCTGGTGAAGCATCGCACGGTCTTCTGGGCCAATGACACCCTGGAGCGGCTGATGGGCTTTGGCCGCGGGCAAATGGGCGACCTCGATGTGGCGCGGATCTACCCGGAAATGGCCGGGATGGAGCGCCTCGAACACCTGGCCCATGGGGTCGGCCAACCGTTCATCGATTTGCCCGACAGCCACCTGATTCGCAACGACGGCACGACATTCCCCTGTCACCTCAAGATCCGGCCCATCACCCCCGGAGACAAAGCGGCCGGCTCCATCGTGGTGGTCATGGATACCACGGCCCAAAAGGCGGCCGAACGCGAGAAGGCGGCTCTGTTGAAAAAATTCCAGCGGGCCGAAAAACTGGAGGCCGTGGGCACCATGGCCGGCGGCGTGGCACACGACCTGAACAACATTTTATCGGGCATTTTGAGCTACCCCGATGTGCTGCTCATGAAGATCGCCCCCACCGATCCGATGCGAAAACCCCTCGAACTCATCCGGCAATGCGGCGAAAAGGCGGCGGCCATCGTTCAAAACCTGCTGACCCTGACCCGCAGGGGGGTCAGCGTGCAACAGCCCATCGACCTGAATGCGGCGGTCACCGATTACCTGAAGAGCCCGGAGCATGAAAACCTGATGGTCAACCATCCCCGGGTGGTGCTGGAAACCGCCCTGTGCACCGACTCGCCCTTTCTGGCCGGTTCGCCCGTTCACCTCTCCAAGACCCTGATGAACCTGATCGCCAATGCCTGCGAGGCCATGGCCGGGGGCGGCACCCTGCGCCTGGAAACCGCCACCTGCTGCCTGGACGATACCTTTACGGGCTATGAAATCATCGAACCCGGCCGCTATGCCGTGCTGTCCGTGGCCGACAGCGGCCACGGGATTGCCAAGGAAAACCTGGAGCGGATTTTCGAGCCGTTTTTCACCAAAAAAGTGATGGGCCGCAGCGGCACCGGCCTGGGCCTGGCCGTGGTCTGGGGCACCGTCAAGGATTGCGGTGGATTTGTCGATGTCACCAGCGGCGCCGGCGGCGGCACCCGGTTCGATCTTTACTTCCCCGCCGTGCCGACACCCGGGCGAGCGGCCGCGCAGCCCGAATCCCACGAAGATTACAAAGGCGCCGGCGAGCATGTGCTGGTGGTCGACGACCTGCCCGAGCAGCGGGCCGTGGCCACGGCCAT
>JAKAFO010000003.1 GCA_021819735.1 Deltaproteobacteria bacterium | reverse complement strand
TTCTGGAAATTCGCCTGCTGGCTCAACGACGAAGCCCAGGCCGGCAAGGCGCTGGAACCGCTGCTGGGCCGCACCCGATTCCGCATCGCCTTCCAGGGCACGGCCCACCGCCACCAGTTCGAGCTGGCCGATACCTACCGCAACGTGGCCCTGGCCGCCAAGACCGGCCGCGACCAGACCGTCAAGGATCACGCCCGGGCTGACCTTTTGCTCTACAAGCTGGGCGACGACGAGTACTCGCGCCTGGCCGTGGCCGGACAAGTGTTCAACGCCGTGCTGGTGGTCAAGACCAAAATCGCCGTCAACTTCCAGCCCGGGGGGGCGGCCAACTGGAACACCAACAACGCCCTCGTCTGGGCCCAGCAACTGCACAACCAGATCGCCACCGATTTGAACCAAAAGTTCCGCATTGCCACCGGCCGGGAGAACGATTTCAAGAACATCCTGGTTTTATTCTCCCCGGCCTACAACATGCTGGCCAGCGCGGCGGCGCCGGCCGGCCAGCACATCAACTTGCGCGTGGAAAATTGCATCGGCCGGCCGCCCGCACCGCGGTTCCAGCAGCATGCCGTGGACCGGGCGCGCGTGGATATCGACCGCGACACCGACATCCGCCGGGCCGTGCGCTTCTGCTTCGGCGAGACGGCCGGCAACGGGGCCCTGGCCAAGGAGCAGTTCGCGGCCATCGTCACCTGGGTCAAGACCCAATGCGGCGCCGACGACTACGCCATACACGATTTATGATGAGGATATGACGCCCTATTACACCCACTATTTCGCCGATGCCGCCCACAGCGGGGCGCTGCAGGCCGGTGCGGCCGAACGTCTCCAGCCGGCCTGGAGCGCGGTCATGGAACCCCACGCCGGCCGGCCGGTCCAGGCGCGGTTGCTGTTGACCGCCGAAAAGCGGGTGATCGTGGATGCCGGGCCGATCCTGTGCGCCTATAACCCGGGCGGCAGCCTACTGTGGCGCCGGCCCAAATGGCCGGGCGGCCCGGTGGTGTGCAAAAACGGGCTGCTCTGCTTTGCCTCGGAGGCGCGAGCCGACCGCATGGTCGCGGTGGATCTGGACAATCAGGTGATGATCGAGACGGTGGTCTTTCCGGAACACGGCGAAGGCTCGTACGCCACACTGTTCGAGCCCACGGCCGAAGGCCTGGTGGCCCAAATCCAGTATGCCGCCATCCCGGAAATGCGCGCCCCCAATTTCATCCTCTACTGTGCCGATGCCGACAGCTACGGCTACCGCTGGGCCCGGCGCTACAGCGGGCAATACAGCCCCCTGGTACCGGCGGTCAACGCGGCCACCCGCCAGATCGTCACCGCCGACCGCGAAGCGATCCTGTGCTTCGATCTGCTGCCCGGCGACGAAGAGCCCGAGCCCCGGCAACGCTTCCCCCTCCCGTTCCAGGGCCAAGTGCGCTGGATGAGCTGCGGCGGCGACGGCCGGATCTATTTTGCCGGCTTCGACAAGGGCCGGGCGCTGCTGGCCGTGTCGCAACCCGACGGCTTCCTGGAATTGCAATGGCGTTCGGCGGCCGATGGCGGACAGCGCCGCGAGCCGGTGGCGCCGCCCCTGCTGATGGAAGGGCGCATCGGGTTGCTGTGCCGGGGCAGCCTCTCTTTGATCGCCAACGGTCAACTGCTCTGGGAAAAGCGCGCCGAGAAAAACCCCTTCGTTTATGCCACGGCGTTGGCCGACGGCGGCCTGCTGGCCGTGGAGGCCCCCGACACCCTGCTGCGCATCGACCCGGGCGGCCGCACCCTGGCCACGGCCGTCACGGACAGCGCCATCACCACACCGCCGGTGTGCCTGCCCGACGGGCGGGTGTACCTCGGCGCCGGGGAGAGGCTCTATGCGTTCGGATCATAAAACACTTTGGACAGCGCTTTTCATCTTCTTGGCAGGAGGCTTTATGGCCGCATGCGCCCGGGCCGGCACCATGCCGGAGAGCTTTACCTTTGCTTTCGGCACCGAATACACGCTGGAAAAGAGCCCGGCACGCGCGACCATCGCCTATCGACCGGCCTGGGGCGATGCCCAGCGGCCGCCCGACGCAGGCTTGGGCGAAGTTCGGCCGCCGCGCACGGTTCAGATCTCGGCCGCCGAGGCCGAGGCCCTCTGGACCCGCATCGCGGCCCTGGACCCCAAACCCTACCAGCAGCCGGCCGCCGGCGCTTTCGAACCCACACCGCCGGACATGCGCCATACCGAGCACCTGAACTGGATCGTCAACGGCCAGACCATTGCCGCCTGGTCCCAGGGGTACACGTTTCTAAAACCCGACCTGCGCCGGCCCCTGGCGCTGGTGGCCGATGCCATCCGCGCCGCTTACGAAAAAGCCGCAGCCCAAAAAGGAACCGGACAGCATGGCCCAACCCCCTAAAAATCCACCCGCTGACGCCGGCTCTCAGGCCGGCTATCGATTGCTCGACAAGCGCTTCAGCCTCGATCTGGGGCCCCAGTGGATCGACCGCAGCATCTACCGCTTCGAAGGCCCCCTGGCAGACGGCATCCAGCACTACATCACCGTCACCATCGAAAGCGATCTTTCCCAGACCGACCTGGAGGCCTATGCCACGCTCCAGATCAAGGCCCTGGAAAGCGAACTGCAAGGCTACCACGAACTCAAGCGCGGCCCGCTGCTCCTGGCCAGCCGCCAGCCGGCCTACGAACTGGTCTACCAATGGTGCCCGGCCGAGGGGGTGGAGCTCTACCAGCGCCACCTGTGGGTCCTGCACCAGCGCACCGGCTACGCCCTGACCGCCGCCTTTTCCAAGAAAACCTGGAAACTGCTGGGCGACGAAGTGGACCGCATCCTGCGCAGCCTGCGCCTGCCGCCCCCCGGCGGCGAGCGCTAAACGGCCCCCCGCGGTGCATCGTCACCGTGCGTGCGGGTCTCGGGCCGGAGCGACATTGCGGGCCATGCTTAGTGCCGCTTGGGCGCAGCGTAGGAAAAGCGGCCTGGACTGTCTGAGCGCAGCGAGTTTCCAGGCCGCCCGGAGCGCGCCCCTAGCGGCACTTGCATGGATCGCAGTCGATCAGGCCCGAGACCCGCACGAGCGGTGCGCGCAACAGTACGAAGGAAAACCGTGGAATAAGAGGACAACCCCATGACCGAATACCGCCGCGCCACCAACCAGATCCACCAGGTCAAGCTCACCTCGCGGCTGGTCCACGCCCTGTGGATCAGCCGCGAGGTGTGCGCCGGCGAAAAGGCCGCCTTCGAAGTCTGGACCCACTTCGTCGCCAACGGCGCCGCCATCCAGGTCACCGCCACCGACAAAAAGGGCAATCCCGCCGGCACCTGCAACGGCCAGGTATTCGGCAACTTCTTCGGCGGCAGCCTCGCCGTGCCCGAAAAAGCCCAGGATGCGCTCACCTTCACCGCCAAGCTGCCGGACCACAACCTGGAAAAGAAATCCGACGCCTGCCGCGTCCTGCCGCCCGTCAAGATCAAGAATCAAAAATGGGATCGCCAAGAGGCCCGCCGGGGCGACATCGTCAAGCTGACCGCCGATGTGGAGAATATCCCCGACGGCCTGGAAGTGCTTATCCAGATCTACGAACACGACCGCGACGGGGCCCACGACCTGGTCACGCGCTTCCCCTGCCGGGTGGAGAACCGCAAGCTGGCCTGCGAGTGGATCTACGAGTACCACGAAGACACCGACGAGATCCCCACCGACGAAGAGCTCAAGGCCCACGGCAAGCGCTACAACCCGCCCGAATACTTCTGGGTGGCCGAATACGGCCGCAAGCGTTTCGGCGAGAAGCAGGAGTCGGGACTGCTGCTCTTCAAGGATTGGATCGAGATCAGCCTGGCCGATGTCAACGGCAAGCCCGTGGCCGACGCGGCTTACACGCTCCGGCTGCCCGACGGTTCCCAGCGCAGCGGGCGCCTGGACAAAAACGGCCTGGCCAAGGTCAAGGATGTGCCGCCCGGCGGCTACCATGTGGAGTTTCCCAACTATGGCCGCTAAACCCATCCGCCACCGGCGGCCCTGGCGCCTGCTGCTCCTGACGGCATTGGCCGGCTGGCTGGCGGCCTGCGCCGGCCTGCAACCGAAGGGCGCCCCGGACCAAGCCTATCGCCTGCTGCAATTCGACAGCGAAAGCGGCGCGTTCGACGCCCGCCTCGCCGCCGGCGAGCGCGCGGCATACTGGCAGCAATGGAAAAAAGCCCGCCGCATCAACTACCTACTGAACCCTGACGACGCCCATGGCCGGCAGTGCGGCACCCACGGCTACCTGCATGCCAAATGGCTGCTGAAAACCCCCTGGCTGCCCGACTTCTCCTTTTTCCTGATCCGCCCCGGCCGCCGGCCCTGCGATTACGATGAGCCCTGCACTCCGGTCGGCGGCAGCCAAGCGGTCACCTGCGCCCACACCCAATATCTCCTGGATTTTCCAGTGGTCATCGGCCCCCAGGGCAGCCCCTACCGCGACTATGTGATGGATCGGGCCTTTTTCAACGCCTTGATCCAGAGCCAGGCCGTGACCGTCGCGCGCCGCGACCAGGCCGAGCAAGTGGCCCGGCTCTATCTGTTCCTGACCACCACCGGCAGCCGTAACGCGCCGGCCGAGATCGAGGCCCTGGAGGCCCGGCCCGCAGGCAAGCATTTTCAGGTCCGGGCGCGGCTGCGCACGGCGATGCCGCCCGAAAGCAGTGTGCAATTTTTCGATGTGGCCGCCGACGGCAGCATCGTCGCCAACGAGTGAAGGAGGTCCGTCATGCCACCCTTTGATTACGCCGCCGACGACCGGCGCAAAGTCGTGCCCATCGGCACGCGCCAGGACCGCTACACGCCCGGACCGGAGGACCTGCCCTACGAGGCCTGGGAAAAGCAGCCGGCCCCCGGCGGCTTTAAATACAAGGGCAAATCCGGCACCGGCCACAACGTCCAGGTGCCGCTGGCCCTGAAGATTCCCGTGGAGAGCGACGACGGCCGGCCTCTGGCCAACGAGCTCTACCGCCTGATCCTGCCCAGCGGCCGCGTGATCCTGGGCGAAACCGACGGCCAGGGCCTGCTCACGGCCCTGGTGGACGAACCCGGAACCTTGACCCTGCTGCTGGAAAACCAGCGCGCACCCATCACCATCGACATCGCGTAGCGAGCAATCATGGCCGAACTGCCCACTTCGAGCACCATCAAGCGCATCGTCGTCGCGACCCTCACCGGCCGCGTGCGCATCCTCTTCGGTTCCGATCCGTTGAGCAAGAACCCCTTCGAAGCGGCCGCCGGGTATTTGCACAAGCGGCTCCAGCGGATCTATAAAAACAGCAAGGTCGTCGTCGACAATCCCCAGAACATCGCCAGTTGCGCCAAGCTCATGGAAATGCTGCTGGAAACGCCGGCCGCGGCGGACGACAAACTCAGGGAGCTGCACATCTTCTCGCATGCCTGGAGCTCCGGCCTCTCCCTGAACTACGGCGGCACGCCCAGCGAGCAGGATCTGAAGGATCTGGAGAAGATCCATGGGCCGCTGGTCCGGCAGCATATCGGCGGCAGCGATTATGACCAGTTCCACACCAATCAACTGCGCGTCGCCAATTTCCAATATCTTTCCGAGGATCAAATCAAGCGGCTGCGGGCGCGTTTTGCCGACAAGGCCCTGATCCGCCTGTGGGGCTGCAACAGCGGATTTACGATCAGCGGCGACAAGGACGTCTACGCCAGCATTGCGAGCACCATGGCCCAATACGCGGGTGTCACCAGTTACGGCGCGCCCGCCGGCACCAACTTCTACGCCTTCATCGGCAAGGAGTGGACCACCGAACACCCGCCCGTGGGCCAAAAGGCGCCCTGGCCCTTCGAGTTGCGGCCCTATAAACGCGCCGGCGCCCGGCAGTGCAACGAATTCACACCCACCGTGGCCGAAAAGGACCTGATCCGCAAAACCCTCAAACCCAAGCAACCCCGCTTGGCCTACAGCGACGACAACCTCAACGTCATCGCGCCCCAGCCGGCCAACCCCGAGCTCTTTAAACTCAAGGCCGGCAGCACTGTCATGGTATCCCTGGTGGATGGCGAAGACGCGGTGCAGACCGTCACGCTTCACAAAACGGACGGCACGCAAGTGTTGTTCGATCGGGTGGGCACGGTTCCGCCCCACAGCGAATGGGAATTGAGCGCGGACAAGCGCAGCGTCATCATGAAGCTCGGCCGCAACGACTTTATGCTGAATCTGCACGACCTGCCGACACTGACCCGGAACGGGACAGCCAGCCAGGAGTTCTACCTGAAGATCGCCTACACGGGCACCGGCGGACCGACGGTCGTCGAAGGCAAAAAGCAGCGCTTTCTGATCGAATAAACGGCCGGTTCAAAGCTAAAACCGCGTGGTGGCCGCCAGGCTGACCGACCAGCCCTCATAGCTGCGTTCCCGGCCGGGGTGCATCCAATTCGGGTCTTCTTCCATCAGGAAGTCCACAAGATAGGCTCCCGGATTCAGCCAATCTCCATATAGACGATTGCGGTTTTTCTTTGACATTCAGCCCGACGTGCAATTGATTGGTTTGTGTTTTCGGGAACTTAACTTTTATATTGCGTTTATATTGCGTTTATATTGCGTGTATATAGCGTTTTACCATTTAAATTGCCTTTAATCCTTTTTGGGTTCCGGATACCACTTGGCCGCGTTGGTCTGTCCTTGAGGATGGATAAGGCCGTCGCTTTTCATTTCCTTCAAAAGCGTTTGAATCTGGTTGTGCGTTAAATCAGGCAAGACATCTTTTAGCTCCTTCAGACGGCTTCCCGATTTCTGATTGTCCCGGATATGCTTGAGCAATAGTTGTTTGTTGGTTTCCCGATCAAGTCCTCGTTTACGGGTATACACCCCCTTTTTGTCGATAAATTCGTAAAACTGCCTGGAAAGGAAAAGTTTACGGTCGACCCGTTCAATAACCCCTGATTTGAACAAGTCGGGCAGCCGCTTCGTGGCCCATTGGGGAAGTTTTTGATCGCGGTTGATCAGGTCGAGTGTAATGAAATCGGCGGCGTCGAAAGAGATCTGGCGTTGGAGGCCTATCTTTTCAAGGAAAGTCAAGAATCTAGGGTCCTGAACCTTTCCATAGAGGGTGAGGAAAACTTCATAGTCATCGGTTCCTGAAAAATCTGGTGGATGCTTGCTCTCCCGGGCGCATAGTTCGAACATCCGATTGGCTCCCTGTCCGGAGCGTTCGACCATGCCACATTTGGCAAAGGCTTCGGCAATCCTTCGGTTGCGCGGATTTTGCTTCCATAAGATATTTTGCACGGTAATGCCGGGAGGAAATCCCCCGGGGCTTACAATTTCTATCTTGGTGGGAAATTGCCGGATGAAGACAGAGCCCGCATGACGATAATCCCGATGGCTCACGGCATTGAGAATAGCTTCCCGAATGACCAGCTCGTTGAAAGAAGGTACCGAGAGCATAAACAGTCCGTCCTGGTATTGGTATTCATCGTTGCGTAAATTGATAGTTTGCCACAGTTCATCATAGTAGAGAAAGAATCCTTGACGATATTCCTTACGTTGTTGATAGGGCAGCGAGGTTTCCTGAGAGCGGTATTCAAAAACGGTTTCAGCTTGGGCTAAATGACTACCCAATGCTTTATTCGTTCCGAATAGGATCAAGGCCGCATAGGTGATGCGTCCATGGGATATCAATTCAGCATCAGTAAGCAACTGTTCGGACGACAGACGGAGGAGTTCATTGTTTCCGGATCGGCGAAGCCATCTGTTTCTGAATACTTCGATTGCATGATGATCCAAGTCTTCCAAGATGGCTTTTGGACAACATTGAGCGGAGAAATCGGGCTCCGCCTCGGCAAAGATCTGCTGTAGTTTTTCCGGTGTCATTGGAACCAAAGCTTCGGCGTTACGCATCCAGTATGCACCGTGATACTCGATGGGTCTGCCGATCGGCCGAGACGGCACATGCACCACGATCACCCTTCCCTCCGGTGTTACCACCTCTTCAACATCAATTCGCAGGTGCAAGCGATCCAAGAGTTGCGATTTGACCTTGCCGATATCAAGAAAGGCATGGGTCCCTACGACGTGCCGTGGTGGTTTGTCCGTCACGCCTAAGATCAGCTTGCCGCCACCTTCATTGGCCAGGGCCACGCAATAGCGAGTCAACTTTTCAGAGTCAAATTGACTGGTCGCTTGTTTGAACTCAAGATTTTCATCCTCGGGTGATCGGAGCCAAGCGCGCAGTTGCTGCAACGAAGTCATAGAATCGTCCTTCCTTGGCAAGCACATTGATTCCCACCCGTTTTTAGAGCCGAATCTCGGAATCGTCAATTTGTTTCAAAAGATAGGTACCGTGGTCGAAAACAGGAAATGAGCACGTGATCGTGGCTTCAATTCGACCTTTGAAATATGAAGAATTTGCAGCTTAAAACCGCGTGGTGGCCGCCAGGCTCACCGACCAGCCTTCGTAGCTGCGCTCGCTGCCCGGGTGCATCCAGTTGGGGTCGTCGTCCATGAGAAAGCCGGCCACGGCGCCTTGCAGGTGCAGCCAGTCGTTCAGTTCATGGCCCAGGCCCAGTGAAAGCCCGGCCTTGGTGCGCTGGCCGACATAGTAGATGCTGCTTGGCGCGTAGTCGTTCTCTTGCACGTACATATAGGAGAGCACGGCGCTGGCCGTGGTGGCCGCGCTGATGTGATATTGGGCGTCCAAGTCAGCCAGCCACTCATCGCCATAGCCGTTGTGGGGCTCGGTGCCGATGCCGGCCCCCGACGTGAGGCGGTAGTCGCTTTTTTCCCGGGTGATGGACCTCACGGTCAGGCCCAGGCCATAGGTCTCCTGTTTGTAGCCCAGGCCGGCGCCCAGCAGCAGGGTGTCGCCGCGTTCCAACAGATCTGCGCCCGCCAGGGTGTCGGTGTCGAACATGGCGTACTGGCCGAAGAGCCGGGCCTGCCAACCGCTTTGCCAGTCGTAAAGCATCTCGGCCGCGAAATTGAGGATATCGCCCGGATCGTAATCCCGGTCCACCGAGCTGTAATCGTATTCGCCCTGGAAGGCGTAGCCCGCGCCGGCGCCGAAGGTCCAGCCCTGCCAGCGCCGGGCCACGTTCACGAAGGGGTTGACGTCCAGGCCCCGGCCCGGGGTGACGATGGAGACCAGGTCCGGATCGAGCATGACCCTCAGGTCCCGGGGATCTTCGCCGGTCTTGCCGGTGGGCAGGTTGGTGTCCACGCCCAAGAGCCAATCCAGCCCCAGGGTCTGGGGCAAGAGGTAGCTCAGGTTGAGTTGGGTATCGAGGAACCCGCTGATCGAGTGCTCCCCGTTACCCGCCTGGTCCGCGCCGGTATCGGCATAGCCGGCCACCACCTCCCAGCGGAACTTGGACAGGGCCCCGCGCAGGTAGACCGGCACGTAGGCCTGGTAGCCATCTTCATCGGCATCGCTGGTCCAGGCCTGGTAGCGAAAGGCGGTCTCGGCTTCCACATCCGCGGCACGGCAGGGATCGGTCGGGCAAAGCACAGCGAGGGTCAACAGCCAACAGCAAAAAGCTCTGATCGTCATGTAGCGTCCTTTTGTCATCGCAAGGTGCAACGATTATCACCAAGGCCCGATGCCGGGCCGCAGCGCTAGGGCTGGTACTCGGCCACCAAATCATCTTTCAGGGTCACCAGGCTGCTCACGCCGGTGGGCCACTCGGCCGGATTGCAGACCTGCGCGCTGATCGAAAACCCGTAGGGCGATCCATTATAGACCATCGCTATCGCCAAGCCGCTCCAGCCGGTGCAGGGTGCGGGGGTGTAAGTGATATCCGACTGGCCCATCAACTCGTAGCTGGTGATGATCTCCTGGAGGGCGAAGTAGTCGGTGGAGTCCAGCGGGGCGGACCATTGGTCGATGACGGCGCCATCCCGTTGCTGGGAGAAGTCGATGGTCGCATAGCTGAAGGCGACCGTGGTTTCAACCGGCGACACCACGCCGGCCGGGTCGTCGCCCACGAAGGTCACGCTGGTGACCACCACCTCCCGGAGGCTGAATTGCCGCATCGCGGACGGGGCGCCGGTCCGGCCTGAGGCCGAATAGGCCTGCACGCGCCAGTAATAAGGCAGCTCCAATTGCAAACCGGCCACATCCGGCTGAAAACTGATGATTGTAGGGTCGACAATGTCGTACTCCTGGACGATAGTTTCGGCGGCGAACGAATCGTTGGTGGCCAGGGTCACCATATAGCCGCCGGCGCTGATCAGCGGGGCCCACCGTAATGTCAACGCCTCCGGGGCCACGATGGCGGCGTTGTTGGGGCTGAGAAGCTGGGGCACGAAGGGCCCGGCCGTGATCACCCCACCGTCCACGCTTCCCGGATTGAGAAATATGGTTGCGCTTTGGCCAGCATAGAGCGGCGTCCCGTCCGGTCCGTTGCCCGCCACCATGATGGTCGCGTAGTAGTTGGAGGGTAGACCGGCGATGACGCCGCTGCCGGTGAGGCAATCCCAGGGGCCGCCCGCCCCGAGCAGATCGCCGGCGTCGCTGTAAACGGCCGCGCTGACGGTGGCCACATCCGCGCAATCGGTGAGGCTGGCAGTTTGAAAATCGGGTCGGTCCCAGAGGACCTGAAAGGAGAGGGCGCTGGTGCCGGCGCTCTCCTGGGAAGAAGAGGCGCCGCCGCCGCAGGCGGCCGCCAGGAGAACCGCCAGAAGCCAAAGCCGCCCTGGCCACACGCTACACTTGAGTCGGCCGAACAAATCCATAACAAGGCTCCATCCATAGAGAGAAGATTTTTAGCGCCAGCGGACATTGACGTCGGAACTCTGCACCTCCGTGGGGTGCTCGCGCTTGAAGATTTCGTCCGGCTCGGGCCGGTCGGACACCGATACCTTCTGGCGCAGGCGTTCGAGCAACTCGATGGTGTCCAGGGGCCTGGCGATCAAGTTGCGCGCGCGCAACTCCTCCAGGGCTTCCGTGGCGGGCGCGAAGGCCGGATCGGCCGCGATGGCCTTTTCATAGGCCTCGGCGGCCTGGGGGTATTTCTGCTGATCGCTCAGAGCCACGCCCTGGAACCATGCCATGAGGGCCTTCAGGTCGGTGGTCAGCGGCTTGCGCAGCGCCTCGATCTGGGCCGGGGTCAGCTCCAGTTGCAGCAGGCGCACGATGTCGAAGAGGATCTCTTTTTCCATGCGCAGCAACTCTTCCAGGGGGCCGGCGCTGGTGGGTTGCCCCAGCGTGTCCTTGGCAGCCACACGCACCAGGTCCGAATCGATGCGCAGGCCGGTCTGGTCGGCCGGCGCCAGGCGTCCGCCCACCAGGTAAGCGGCGCCCAGCAGGCGGCCCACCCGCGGCGCCGACGCCTTATCCACCAGGCCGCTGGTGCCCAGGGCCAGTTCGTCCAGCAGCGCCTGGATGCGGGTGCGCTCCACGACCTGCAGGTTTTCGATCTTGGACAGGTCCGTGATCAGCATCAGGGTCAGCCCTTTTTGCAGCGGGTCCAGTTCGGGGCGTTGGGTCTGGTTTTCGAAATACAGAATGCTGACCGTGTTGGTGGCCGCCCGGCCCTCCAGGGTGCTTTCGCGGGCGATGGCCTCCCGGGCCCACTGGCGCAACTCGTCGGTGACCACCTGGCCGGCCCGGGCCGGGTCGGCCGCCAGGCCGACGAGCAAAAGCGTCAGAAACAGGAGCGATCGGCGTCCGAAACGGTGGATGCGCATGGGGGGTAGCCTCCGGTAATGGTTCGATTGTTCAGGGGTGCGTCTGCCTGTATATGGTCTGCCGGCTGCAAGGAGTCAAGCGCTTTCATTGGCGCAACCAAGAAGCCCTTTACCCGGCTCCGGCGGCCTTGTATACTCTTTTCTTCGGCCATTTCCCGCCTATTTGCAAGCATGCAATCCATGCGCTACCGAGCGCGCCAAGGAGAAGTATTATAATGATGACGCCCGAGCAATACGAAGAGAGTCTGGAGAAGCTGAACCTGTCGGTTTACATGTTCGGCAAGAAGATCACCGCCCTGGGCACCGACCCCATCATCCGGCCGTCGCGCAATGCCGTGGCCAAAACCTACGAGATGGCCCAGCACCCCGAGCACGAGGAGACGATGACGGCCATCTCGCACCTTTCCGGCCGCAGGATCAACCGCTTCACCCACATCTTCCAGAGCACCCGCGACCTGGTGCTCAAGTCCAAGATGGGCCGCCTGCTGGGTGGCGCCACCGGCTGCTGTTTCCAGCGCTGTGTGGGCATGGACGCCCTCAACACCCTGTCGATCGTCACCCACGCCATCGACCAGGCCAAGGGCACCTCCTACAATCCGCGTTTTCTCAAGTTCCTGACCATGGTCCAGGAAAACGACCTGGTGTGCGACGGCGCCATGACCGATCCCAAGGGCGACCGCTCGCTGGCGCCCCACCAGCAGGCCGACCCGGATCTCTACCTGCGCGTGGTGCAAGAGCGGCCCGACGGCATCGTGGTGCGCGGGGCCAAGGCCCACCAGACCGGGGCCCTCAACTCCCACCAGATCATCGTCATGCCCACGGCCACCCTGCGCGCGGCGGACAAGGCCTGGGCCGTATCCTTCGCCCTGCCCAGCGACCACCCCGGCATCACCTACATCATGGGCCGCCAGTCGTGCGACACGCGCAAGCTGGAGGGCAACCCCATGGATGTGGGCAACCTGTACTACGGCGGCCACGAGGCCCTGATGGTCTTCGACGACGTCTTCATTCCCTGGGAGCGGGTCTTCATGTACCAAGAGTACGAGTTCAGCGGGCCGCTGGTGGAGAAGTTTACCGCCTACCACCGCCAGAGCTACGCCTGTAAGGTGGGCGTGGGCGATGTGCTGATCGGCGCCACCCAGACCATCGCCGAATACAACGGCACGGCCAAGGCCACGCATGTGCGCGACAAGATCGTGGAGATGAACCACCTCAACGAATCGCTCTTTTGCGCCACCCTGGCCTGCGCCCACGAGGGCCACGCCGAGCCCAGCGGCACCTGGATCGTGGACGCCCTGATGGCCAACGTCTTCAAGTACAATATCGCCCACTACCCTTATGTGCTGGCGCGCCTGGCCCAGGACATCGCCGGCGGCCTGGTGGTGACCCTGCCGTCCGAAGCCGATTTCCGCTCGCCCGAAACCGGCCCCCTGATGGAAAAGTACTACCGCGGCGCAGCCGGCAGCTCCACCGAAAACCGCATGCGCATCCTGCGGCTCATCGAGGCCATGACCATGGGCGCCCAGGCCGTGGGCTACCTGCCCGAATCCATGCACGGCGCCGGTTCGCCCCAGGCCCAGCGCATCATGATCGCCCGCCTGGTGAACGTAGAGCAAAAGCAGCGGCTGGCCAAGCATCTGTGCGGCATTGTCGAACGATGAGCCGAGTCCATCCAGAAACGGGGCTGCGGTAAGGATCTACTTGCCGCCACCGGAAGGTCATTGTATAGAAAGCCCAATCAATTCCAATCCACCTTCCAAACAAAGAGGTTAAGCATGCAGAAGCGAAGCTTGTCGCCACTATACCGTTGGCTTTTGGCGATCGTTCTAATCGGCCTGACGGGCTGCGTCATCCCATCCAAGTCCACATCGGCCGCGGCCACCCCCCCGCCGCCCGCGCCCGCCCAAGCCACGCCCGCCCCGGTGCTTTCCCCGGCCGACCCAGCGGAATTGGGCTTTTCGGTCGAGCGGCTGGCCCGCATCGATACGGTCCTGAATGCCGAGGTGGCCAAGAAATCCTATGACGGCGCCGTGCTGCTGATCGCGCGCAAGGGGCGCATCGCCTACTTCAAAAGTTTCGGCAAGCGCGATCCCCAAAAGGACCTGCCCATGGTCGACGACGCCATCTTCCGCGTGCACTCCATGACCAAGACCGTCACCGCCGTGGCCGTGATGCAGTTGATGGAAGAGGGCAAGCTGCTGCTCTCCGACCCGGTCTTCAAGTACCTGCCCGCCTTCCGGGATGTGCAGGTGGCCGATATCCAGAAGGACGCCGCCGGCAAGGAGACCATGACGTTGCGCCCGCCCAAGAGCCACATGCTCGTGCTGGACCTGCTGCGCCACACCGCGGGCTTGAGCTACTGGTTCATGGCGCCCAAGTCCGTGCAGGCCGAATATCTCAAGGCCGGAATGCGCGACCTGCGCGGCTTGACCACCATGGAAGTGATGGACAAAATCGCCTCGCTGCCCCTGGTGTGCGACCCCGGCACCCAGTACAACTACAGCGTCTCCTATGACGTCCTGGGCGCCATCGTGGAGGTCATCACCGGCAAACCCCTGGATCAATATGTGGCCGAAAGCATCGCCAAGCCTCTGGGCATGAAGGATTCCGGTTTCCTGGTGCCGGCCGAGGCCCTCGACCGCTTGGTCTACCTGTCGCCCCAATCGCCCTTTCTCACCGATGTCACCACCCCGGGCCAAAAATTTGCCGGCGGAGGCGGCGGCATGGTGGGCACGGCCATGGATTTCGCGCGCTTCGGGCAAATGCTGCTCAACGGCGGCGAGCTGGACGGCGTGCGCCTGCTCAGCCCGGCCACGGTGACGCTCATGAGCTCGGATCAACTCGGAGACCTGGGCAAGCGCACCGATCCCCAATACCAACCCGGCCCGGGCCATGCCGGCGGATTCGATCTTTATGTCCGCGCGCAACCCGGCGGCGGCGCCTACGGTTTGGGCAGCGTGGGCGAGTACTACAAGCAGGGCATCGCCGGAACGATCTTCTGGGTCGATCCCCAAAAGGAGCTGGTGGCGGTCTTCATGATCAACAACCCGGGCCAGCGCGAGACCGTGCGCTACCAGGTGAAGAATTTGATCTACCAGGCCATCGTGGAGTAATCGGCGGGAAACGAACCGTTCGGCGTTCCGGCGCACCTGCCGCGCCCATGGCCTCCGCCTTCACCAACGGGCCCCCGATGGCATCGGGGGCCCGTTTTGCGTGCACACGCCTCAGCGCGCGACATGGGTGAGCGACATGGCAATGGCCAGGAACAACAGGAGTCCGAAGTAGAGCAGCGAAATCTGCCCCTTGGTTTTGGTATCGACCGCGTAGTATTCGGCCGGCACCGCGTCTTTGCGCTTCCACAGGTTGTACACGTTGCGCCCGGCGGGCAGTAGAATGAACAGCAGAATGGGGTTGAAGGATCGGACGAACAGGATCAGGAGACCGACAAAACCCAGGATCCAGAGCTTGGGGGAAATGGCGGCAACCACCCGGCCGCCATCCAGCGGGCTGATGGGGATCAGATTGAACAGGTTCAGGAAAAAGCCGGTGTAGGCCACCGCCATCCAGAAAGTGCTTCCGGTGTACAGGGCCGCGGACCAGCAGAGCATGGCGCCGCCGGTGCCCACCAGGGGGCCGGCGATGCCGATCCAGGCTTCGATGCGCACGTTCCGGGGCATCTCTTTCAGGGCCACGATGGCGCCCAGGAAGGGGATGAAGATCGGCACGCTGGCGCGGATCTTGAATTCTTTAAGCGCGTACACATGCCCCATTTCGTGCACGAAGATCAGCAGCACGAAGGCGGCGCCGTAGGCCCAGCCCCAGGCCAGGGCATAGGCCCACATGCTCAGCACCATGGTAAACCCGGTTTTGAGAAAGGCGCCGGCCTTGAAAGCTTTGAGGCCGATGAGCAGTGGCTTCAAAAATTTGAGGACCAGCGCACCGGCGATGAGGGCGATGGAAAAAATCCCCGAGCGGTTCGGCTTGGGGGGCGCCGCCGGAACATCGGATGGGGACGGTCCAAACGTGCCCCGTGCGACGGTGGTCAACGATCTTTCTGATTCTTCCATGCGTTCACCTTCCCCCGCGGCGTCAGGCCTTTTTTCGTTTGAACAGATTCATGATGAAGGCGCCCAGGCCGATCACGGCCACGATCACCAGCTTCTTGGCGGCCAGCAGCAGGGCGATGAGTTTCGTGAAGAGACCGGCTTTTGCGGCCACGCCGCCGGCCACCAGGGCCGCAATGCCGTAAGCCGCCTTCTTGTCGGTTTTGGCATCGTAGTCCGCGTAGCGGAACCCCGTGTTGAAATCGGTGAAGTCGAGCACCGTCTGCACCTGGGCGGCCACGGTCTCCATCTGGCCGATGGCCGAAACCGCGTTCAGGACCAGCACCCCTCTGCGGCCCAGGACCCGGATATTGTAGTTCAAGGTATGCTCCCGGTCCGCGCCGAAGCTCAGCTCCTTGGCCCAGTGCAGTTTGTGCTGCTCCTTGTCATAATGGGGCTTGGCCGCCCAGCCCACGAGATCGACGGTCTGGTAGCCCTGGGCCTGGCGCTCTTTGTTCCGTTCGGCCACCGCGTCCTTCATCTCCTTGAGAAGATCGTCATAATCGATGGCATCCGCATCCTTGTCGGACACATAACCGTCTTCTTCGTAGGTGATAACGATGCCCCAACCATTCTCCGAGGTCGGGTTGACGTCGGCCGGAAAAAGCATGCCCAGGGTGCCTTCGCCGGACGGGTTGCCCCAGGCCTCCACCAGCACGCGCTCGGTGTCCTCGGAATCCAGGTATCGAAAGGAGTCCGGAATGTTGAGGGTCGCCATGCCGCCCGGAAGAACGATGACGCCCTTCTGGAACTTCAGCGAGGCCTCGAACTCTTCGGCCGTCATGGTCGCGTTATCGTCGGCCTGGGCCGCCGCGCCCAAAACAAGAGTCATCATCAGCATCACAGCCATTTTCTTAAACATACCACCTCCCATTTTCAAGATAGATCCGTTATGAATGGGCTTGCCTTCCCACAAGGCAAACCAGGGACATTGACGTATCGGTCCGGCAGCGGATTCTCTTAAGCTCATTTTATTATTCATAAAAATGCCGGCGAGCCCAAGATGAGCCAACGGCGCCGCGCGGTATGGAGCAGCCCTATTCCTGTGCGCAGTGCCGGCGCCTTCGGTGGAGCCGACCCGGGCGCCGGTTGTCAACCTTCATGCATATGCTCATATGGTGATCGAGGGGCTCAACGTTACGTGCGGTGAGGCAGGCTGTGACCTGCTGATAGCATGAACCTTTTCCAAAGGCGATAAATTTTCTGGTAATCAGGCCCCGTTACTCCCCGGTGTCTGTAACGACAAAACGGTTGACCCCCACCGAACCTTGATGTTAAAAGCGGGTACTTTGCGGGAGGGATGGCCGAGTGGTTTAAGGCGGCGGTCTTGAAAACCGTTGAGCGAAAGCTCCGTGGGTTCGAATCCTACTCCCTCCGCCAGCTTTAGACATGTTTATAACGGAGAGATGGCCGAGTAGGCTGAAGGCGCTCGCCTGCTAAGCGAGTGTGGGGGGAAACTTCCACCCCGGGTTCGAATCCCGGTCTCTCCGCCATTTTAAGTTCCAGGCCCAGCCGGTCATCCGGTTGGGCCTTTTTTTAAGGTTGGGGGCCGGCGGCTTCATAAATCCGCTCAATGATGATATGGTGCCGGCCCGAATGAACCGCGCCTTGAGAGGTTCCCCCCGGGGGAGCGACCGGAGGATGCCCGTGAAAGAGTTCACCATCAAGGAGTTGCTGGTCCCGCTGTCCGAGTATGCCACGGTGCCCGTCGGGGCCACCTTGTACGACGCCATTCTGGCCCTGGAAAAAACCCAGGAGGAGTTCGATCACGCCAAGTACCGCCACCGGGCCGTCCTGGTTTTGGACAGCCGGGGGCAGGTGGTGGGCAAGCTGTCCCAACTGGATGTGCTCGACGCCCTGGAGCCGGAAATGGACGAGTCACGGGAGGCGGAGGCGCTGCGCCGCTTCGGGTTCAGCCCGAACCTGATCTGGACCGTGCAGAAGGAGAAACGGCCCGAAGGCGCCCTGTCCGATGCCCATTTGCGCGAGGCGGCCTCTCTGGAAGTGGAAAACTTCATGAAGCGGCCCGCCGAGGGTGAGTTCGTGGACCAGGAGGCGCCGCTCAAGCAGGCCATCCATCAACTCATCGTGGGCCACCATTTTTCCCTGCTGGTGACCGATGAAAAGCGCATCGTGGGCATCCTGCGCCTGACGGATGTCTTTGCCGCCATCTTCCACATGATGAAGCACACCCCACCCGGAAACGACGAGGAACGCCCATGAAAGAGCTGTTCAAGCTGTTCGACCGCATCATCCAGCGCGTCAACATCAACCTGCGCGAGCTCTCCTTCGACGCCACGCCGTATGTCAACGAGCTGATCCGCCTGGAGCACATGCTCAAGTTCTACGCCTTTTACGGCATCACGCCCAACCACCCGTTGAGTTTCGAGTTCCAGCACTCCAGCCTGGCGGGCAGCTATTTCCTGGGCAAGTGCCGCACGACCAACTCGATTCTCTACAAGAGCGACATCCGCGGCGACGAACTGAAGAAGAAGGGCGACATGCTGCGCTACAAGGATTTCGAGATCCAGATGACCAAGGATGAGATGATCGACATCGAAGACAGCATCCTGATCAAGACCCTGGTGCACAATTACTCCCACGATCCCGAAACCATGGAGAAGTTCTTCATCCACAACACGGTCTCGACCCAGTACGCCAACATCCACGGCTCGCCCACCGACGGCTGTTTCGTGGGACCGTTCGCCACCGTGGACCTGACCACCCAGACCGACTGCATCATCGGCGCCTTCTCGTACATCCAGGCCGGCGAAATCAGCCACCTGAATATCGCTCCGGGTACGATCTGGGTGCGGGCGGCCGATCAGTTCAACTTTCTCTACCGCTTTCCGGCCGAGGCGCTGCGGCGCTATATCCACTTCGAGGCCGGCCGGCCGCCCCGGGGCATCTTCATGGAGTTCGTGGAGAGCCGCAAGGCCGATTTCCAGCGGATCTTCGACGTGGTCCATATCGAAGCCTCGATCCGGGTGCCCAACACCGCTTCCCTGGACCGCTATGCGGTCGTGCGGCCCAAGACGCGTATCAACGAGAACGTGCTGGTGGCCCAGCGGGCCTACCTGGAGAACAGTTGGGTGGGCAAGGGCGCCAATGCCCAGGAGAATTGCTACATCATCAATTCGCGCCTGGAGGGCAACAACGTCACGGCCCATGGCGCCAAGATCATCGAGGCCGATCTGGGGCAAAATGTCTTCGCGGGCTTCAACAGCTTCTTGCGCGGCAAGCCCGATTGCCGCTTGAGCATCGGCCCGGACAGCATCATCATGCCCCATACCATCATCGACATCGATCAACCGCTATCCATTCCGGCCGGCAGCCTGGTGTGGGGTCTGATCACCGACGCCGCCAGCTTCGAGGCCAACAGCATGAGCCTGGCGGAGTTCTCCAAACTGGAGCGTCCCACCTCCAAGGGCGACATGTGCTTCGAGGGCCAGGGCGCCGCCTTCGTGCAGGCCTTCCGGGACCGCATCCAGCACATTCTGGAAGCCAACGGCGCCTTTTACGACGGCGAACAGAACAAGGGCCACGCCCAGAAGAACCAGAACATCTCGTTCAATACGATCCAGCCCTATCCCAAGGGACGCCTGGAGGGGCTTTATCCCACCATTCTGATCAAGCCATAAAGACAAAATTTGGCTGCTATTTAAAGAAATTGAGCAGCGCGTGCAGGTTGGTCATGGGGTGCGGCGGGCAGCCGGGGATGAACAGATCCACGGGCAGGATCGATTCCAAACCGTCGCTGACCTCGGGGCTGCCCCGGAACGGTCCGCCGCTGATGGCGCAGGCGCCCACGGCGATGACCGCCTTGGGGGCCGGCACGGCCTCGTAGGTTTGCAGCAGGGCGGTGCGCATGTTGCGCGAGACCGGGCCGGTGACGACGATGGCGTCGGCATGGCGGGGCGAGGCCACGAAGTTGATGCCGAAGCGGGCCAGGTCGAAGAAGGGGGTGGCCAGCACGTTGAGGTCGGCTTCGCAGGCGTTGCAGCCGCCGGCCGAGACCTGGCGCAGTTGCAGCGAGCGGCCGAAGAGGCGCTTGAAATGCTGCTTGGCATGGTTGGCCAGGTCGGGCAGGTCGCCGGCCGTGATCAGTTCTTCACGGCGGGCCGTGGCCAGCTCGAAATCCTGGCTGAAGGTGATGAAGCGGCCCTGGGAGAGGCGCTCGCACTCCGTGCAAAAGACGCAGCGGCCCAGGTCGATGCGTCGCAGCACCGGGTCGATAGCCTCCTGGGGGCAGGCCGCCGCGCACCGAATGGCCAGTTCGTCCGGCGCATCGGCGTTGAGGCGCGGTCGGCCGCGGTAGCGCTCGGCCAGCGTCACCGGCGCGGCCGGGTAGGGCGAGGTGCGGTAGCCTTGTTCGAATCGGTTGCGCAGGGTTTTCAGCATTTATGGGTCCCTAAAGATCGAATCCGCAATACGACAAATTGAAGCTCTTGTTGTTGAGCGGGAAATCGGAAATCCCGGTGTTGCGCAGGGCCATGGCCAGGCCGTTCCAGTTGTGGAACGAGGGGTCCTTGACCTTGTAGCGCAGGATTTTGCCTGCGGCGTCGGTGATTACGCAGTGGGCGATTTCGCCGCGCCAGCCTTCATTGACGGTCACCGCGCAGGTCGAGGGCGTGAGCGTCAGCGCTTCGGCCGTCTCCAGCCGGCGGGTCTGCACCGGTCGGGCGAGCAGGGTGGCGACCAACTCCATGGACTGGCGCACCTCCATGGCCCGCACCTTGGCCCGGGCAAAGACATCGCCGCTGGTCTCGGCGTACTTGGGGATGTTCAATTCGGTGTACGCCTCGGTGGCGAATACGCGCCGCGCGTCGTAGGCCAGGCCGCTGGCCCGGGCCGCCGGACCCACCAGGCCCAAATTATCGGCCTCGGCCAGGCTGACCACCCCGCAGCCTTCGAAGCGGGCCCGCACGCTGGGGGTGGCAAAAAGCAGATCCAATACGTGCAGCACCTGGGGTTTGAGTTCGGCCAGACGCCGCAGCAGTTCGATGCGGATCGCTTCGCTCAGATCGAAAAGCACGCCGCCGGGCCGCACCAGGCCCTTGCCGAAGCGGTTGCCGCACAGCAGCAGGGTCATGTTGAGAAAGTCGCCGCGCATGCGGCCGCAGTAGTTGGCCGGAGGCAGAAAGGCCACGTCGCCGCTCAGGGCACCCAGGTCGCCCACATGGTTGGCGATGCGCTCCAGCTCCAGGGCCAGGGTGCGGATGCGCCGGGCGCCCTCGTCCGGGACCCGGCCGGAGAGCGCTTCCAGGGCCTGGGCATGACACAGGCTGTGCCCCACAGCCGTGTCGCCGGCAATGGACTCGACGATCAGGGGCCGGCGGCGATGGTCGGCCTGGACCAGGAGCGGCTCGACGCCGCGGTGTTGGTAGCCCAACTGGATCTCCAGGTGCAGCACGCGCTCGCCGATGCAGTTGAAGCGGAAATGGCCCGGTTCGATCACGCCGGCGTGCACCGGGCCCACGGCCACCTCGTGGATCTCTTCGCCGTGAACGGTGTAGTACGGGTAGTTGCCGGGAATATCCTGTTGGTAGTCGTTGCCGAAGAGATCGGCCACGCCGCGCACGTTGGGATGGTAGCGCACCATCTTGAACCAGGGGTGGCCTTCGGGCCGGATGCCATATTGCTCGGCGATCTCGCGCTCGAACAGATGCAGCGGTTCGCGGGCCGGCGTCAGGGAGTGGTAATGATCCGGCACCGGGGCCGCGGCGGCCAGCAGCCACTCGGTGCGCAGCACGGCCAGCAGCTTCAAGGTCGGACCGTCGGCAAAGACGAAGTAATGCACCACCTTGGCCCCCTGGCCGATCAGGGCCCGCACCTGCTTGTAGAAATCGTCCCAGGCCAGCAGCGGCACCTGCTCCATGGACACGGCCTGGGCGTGGCGGATGACGGCGAAATCGGTTTTCATGGGAAGCCTCCGCCGATCGAGGCCACGGCCCGGCCGATGGTCTGGTTCAGGGTGTCGGGCATCCAGAAGCAGAGCGTCAGCGAGGTGAGCAGCAGCACGTACTGGGGCCAGACCATCGACGCCTTTTCGTGGATGGGGTCGGGGCTGTCGCTCTCGCCGAAGGATATGCGCAGGGCGTGCTGGGCAAATCCGGCGAAGATGACGCACAGGCTCAGGATGAAGACGATCACGTAGTAGTAAAGGCCGGCCCGGAAGGCGGCGATGACGATCAGCAGTTCGCCGATGAAAATGCCGAAGGGTGGCATGCCCGAGATGCCCACGAAGCCGCTGAAGAAGGCCAGGAAGGTTTTGGGCATGCGCCGGGCGAGCATTCCCACGCTTTCGATGGCCCGGGAGGCATAGCCGTGCAGAATATTGCCCGAGGAAAGGAAAAGGGACGATTTGATCAGGCTGTGGTGGATCAGGCAGATCATGGCGCCGTAGGCCCCCAGATCGCCCACGCCGGTGCCGAAGGCGATGATGCCCATGTTCTCCACGCTGGAGTATGCCAGCAGGCGCTTGTACTCCAACTGCTTGAGGATGAAGGTGGCGGCGGCGACCATCGAGGCCAGGCCGAAGCAGATCAGGATCGTGCCCGAAAAATGGCCCAACCCCGCGGCATGCATGATCTTGTTGGTTTTGAAGATCCCCAGGAAGGCGCAGTTGAGCAGCACGCCCGAGAGCAGGGCCGAGACCGGGCTGGGCGCCTCGCTGTGGGCATCGGGCAGCCAGGTGTGCATGGGCGCCAGGCCCATCTTGGTGCCGTAGCCCACCAGGATGAAGACAAAGCCGGCCTTGAGCCATTTAGGGTCCAGGCGCGGTGCGGCCTGGGCCAGGGCCGAAAAGGCCACTGGTGCATCCACGCCGCCGGCATCCATGGAGAGCGTGATCAGCAGGGAGCCGAGCAGGGCCAGGGCGATGCCCACCGAGCAGATCAGGACGTACTTCCAGGTGGCCTCGAACGAGGCCGCCGAACGATGGGTGTAGATCAGCGGCGCGCTGGCCAGGGTGGTGGCTTCGATGGCGATCCACATCACCATCAGATGATCCGAAAGGGTCACCAGGGTCATGGTGGAGAGAAAGATCAGCAGGGCGCCGGAGAAGATGTGTTCGGAGCGCACCTCGGTGATGTCCAGATAGGCCGTCGTATAGATGGCGATCAGCAGAAAGAGCAGCGAGATGACGATCAGCGACAGCAAGCCTTCGGGGGTCACCGCAAAGTAATCGGGCAGGGCCGAGACCGGCCGCCGGATCCACAACAGGGCCGACAGCCCCAGGTGCACGGCGCCCACCAGCACCAGCAGCGGCCGGGCCGTGGTGCGCGGCAGGAAGAAGGCCACCAGGCCGGCCAGCAAAGGGATGAGAAAGGTCAGTTCGATCATGCCCGCCATTTACTCCTTCAAGGTCCTGAGCCGGTCGGTGTCCACGCTGTTGAAGGCCTGTTTGATGTTTTGCAGCACGATGGCCATGATCATCACGCCGGCCAGGATGTCGAGCAAGATGCCGAATTCCACGATACGGTGTCCGGCGCGCGTGGTGAAAGCCGTGCCGACCAGGTAGATGCCGTTTTCCATCATCATGTAGCCCAGCACCATGGCGATGGCGTTGCGCCGCGCCATGAGCAAAAACATGCCGGCCACCATCAGGGTGATGGCCGTGGGCAGCAGCAGGCGGTGGCCCTGGATCAGGGGCAGATGGAAACGGTGGCTGACGAAGATGGCGGCCATGATGATGATCAAGCCGATGAGCAGCGAGGCGTGGTAGCCGATCAGCGGATCGGTTTCGCGGCGGATGGCCACCTTGCGAATGGCCATGTAGATGTACATGGGGATGGCGAAGCCGCGGATCAGCATCGTCGCCAGGGTGAAGGCCAGGCCGCCGGCGCTCAGGGTGTGGCCCAGAAAGAGCGGCACGATGGAAACAGCCACGCCCTGGAAGGCCAGGGCCTTGATCAGAGAAGGCAACCGGCTGGAGCCCAGGGACGAGAGCACCGCCAGCAGCACCAGCACCAGCAGGGTATCCACCAGATCGATCATGGCATGAACTCCAGGGTGATGACCGTGGCAAAGGCCGCCAGGGCAAACGAGGTGAGCACGAACTGGGGCACCTTGTCCATGCGGTAGCGGGCCATGAACGATTCGGTCAGGCCCACGAAAACATACACCAGCGTGAGGGCCGCGAAGAAAAATAAAGCGCTCAAGGCGGCCGAATCCGGCGTAAACGGGCAGAACAGCCGGGTCACCAGGCCGGCGTAGAAGAAGAGTTTGAAAAAGGCGCCCAGCTCGATCAGGGCAAAATCGGGCCCGCTGTGATCCAGGACCATGACCTCGTGGATCATGGTCAGCTCCAGGTGGGTGGCCGGATCGTCCACCGGCACCCGGGCGTTCTCGGCCAGAAGGACGATGAACAGGGCGATGACCACCAGGATCAGCGGCGCGCCGGCGGCGCGCCACAGGGCCAGGGGCTGCCCGCCGGCCAGGTAGCTTTCCAGTCGCAGCTCGCCGGTAATCAGGTGGAACAACACCAGGGTCGTGAAGAGCGTGGCCTCGCAGAAGATCGGAAAGTAGGCCTCCCGGGCCGCGCCCATGCCCTCGAAGGGTGAGGCGGTGTCCAGGGCCGCGGCGATGATGAAAAAGCGGCCCAGCCCCAGCATGTAGAGCAGGAAGATCACGTCGCCCTTGAAGGAAACGAGCGCCGGATGGCCGGCCACGGGCAGAAACATCAGGGCCAGGGCCGCCGTGGCCAGCGAGACCACCGGCCCGAGCTTGAAGATCCAGGTGGTGCTGGTGCTGTAGACCGATCCCTTGCGGAACAGCTTGGCCAGGGTGAAGTAATGGATCAGCAGCGGCGGCCCCTGCTTGCCGCCGAAGAACGCCTTGACCTTGAGAATCAAGGCCGCGTAGAGCGGGGCCAGCAGCATGGCCAGCATCAAGAGCCCGATGGATTGCACTACCGGCACCCTGCCTTTAAGCTTCTACTTTCCAAGCGCTTCTCCTTTACACAAACACCAACGCCACCACGATGGCGATCAGAATGAACCCGATATACATATGGATATCGCCGTGCTGCACCCAGCGCAGGCGGTCAAAAAAGCGCTGCACCGGCCGCACCACCAGGTGACCCAGATGACGCTCGGCCAGGTCCTGGACGTGGCTGATATAGTAGGTACGGTCCGGAAAGCGGCCGCGGATGGCCGGATGTTCTTCAGCCAAGGGCGCCGCAGCCCGGAAGAAAGCCAAGATCGAAGACGCATACGAGGCGCCCGTATACTGCATGCGGGCGGTGGGGCGGGTGAATCCGCAGCCCCAGGTTCCGGCGGCCGTGACGATCTTGCCCCGGTAGAACCATGCGCGCAGCCCGATGAGCAGGGCCACCACCGCCACCAGCAGCAGGGCCGCCCGGCTGATGCCCACCGTCAGCTCCGCAAAAGGTTCCAGCGGCACCCGGCCGTAACCCAGACCCAAGGCGGCCGTGGCCTTGAGGGTCATGGTCAACAGCACTCCCGGAAAAACACCGATCAACACGCAGGCCGCGGCCAGCACCAGCATGGGCAGCAACATGCACCATCCGCTTTCATGGGCCTTGGCGGCCGCCGCGCTGCGGGGTTCTCCCAGAAAGATGACGCCCATGGCCTTGCTGAAGGTGGCCAGCGCCAGTCCGCCGATCAAGGCCAGCGCCACGATGGACACGACGCTGAGCACAAAATCGGTTTTGGCCAGCCCCACGCCCGAAAACCCGCCCAGATAGATGAAAAACTCGCTGGCAAAGCCATTGAAGGGGGGCAGCCCGCAAATGGCCAGGGCGCCCACGAAAAAGGTGCCGGCCGTGATCGGCATGCGTTTGCCCAGTCCGCCCAAAAGATCCATGGTGCGCGTGCCGGTATGGTGCAACACCATGCCGGCGCCCATGAACAGGAGCGATTTGAAGATGGCATGGTTCCACACATGCCACAAGGCGCCGGCGAACCCCAGCGCGGCCATGATGGGCTTGCCCGTGGCGGCGCCGATCATGCCCACCCCCATGCCCATGAGCATGATGCCGACATTTTCCATGCTGCTGTAGGCCAGCAGCCGCTTGAGGTCGTGCTGGCCCAGGGCATAGATCACACCCAGGATGCCCGAGACCAGCCCGGCGATGAGCACCAGGCGGCCGGCCAGGGGGGTGTGCCAATCCATCACGGCGTACAACCGGAGAATGCCGTAGATCCCGATTTTAAGCATCACGCCGGACATCAGGGCCGAGATATGGCTGGGGGCCGCCGGGTGGGCGTGGGGCAGCCAGATGTGCACCGGAAAAATGCCGGCCTTGGAGCCGAAGCCCACGAAGGCCAGCACGAAGACCCAGACTTTGATCTTTTCCGGCAGGCCGGCCGCGCCGTCCAAGCCAAAGGCGCCGGTATGGGCATGGATCAGGGCAAAGGCCGCCACGATGCACATGACCCCCACCTGGGAAAACACCGCGTAAAAATAGGCGGCCTTGCGGTTCGGGCCCTGCTCATAGTCGTAAAGCACCAGGCCCAGGGAGGTCAGCGACATCAGCTCCCAGCACAGCGCGAAAGCGATGATGTTGTCGGCCGCGGTCACCAGGGCCATGGCCGTCAGCAGCAAGGCGAACAAGAAGTAGTGCACGGCGGTGCGGGTCGGCCGAGCGGCCGCGTCCAGATAGTGCACGCTGTAGATGGCGGCCGGCATCCCGATGGCAAAAACAGCGGCCAGGAAAAAGGCGGATAGTGGGTCGATTTTGAATGTCAGGCTGAACTGATTCAAGAAGGTCAGGGAGATGGAAATCGGCGCCGGCGCGAAGAGTTGGGCCACGGCATCGAAAGCGCCCAGCAGGCATCCGCCGGCCATGGCGGCCACGGCCAAGGCCCGCACGGCACTAAGGCGGCGAATGCAAAGCAAAGGTACGGCGCCCCCGGCGACAATCAGCAACAAAGCAAGGAAGAAAAAGCGCATAAAAACCTCTGTTGGCGGCGCGTCCGGCCCTGCCGCCACAACCATGCCGGAAGCGGCTGGGCACCTTGGGGCGAAAGAGACTCTCTAATGCAGGGAACACGAGCTCGTCAACAACGTTTCTTCATACCTATTCGCGCACCCGCGGCCCCGATCGCGGGCAGGCCGTGTTTGTTGTTTGACACCTACTTGGAAGTTCGATAAAGGGCTTGGGCGACCATTATTCCCTTTTGCCACAGGGCAAAACAAACAGATATCGTCATCCAAAAGGCCGACAAAGCCGCAATGGGCTTTCTCGGTGACATTGAAGGTTGAAAGAAACAATGGGTCGAATACTTCGGCGGGCTTGTTGTTGGATCTTGATCTGTATCGCAGTGCAAACTCCTCTGACCCAGAAAGCAGCGGCGGAAGCGGTTTCCAGCGATACCGGCGCCAGTGCCCCCGCGGCGTCCGGCACGCAAACGGTCTACCAGACCATTTCCAGGCACGTCAAGGGCACGGTCACCTTGGGCGCCGGGTTGCGGTTCGACGAATTCGATTGGAATATCGCCGGCAACGCGGCCGGAAGCAATCCCAACATTCTTTCGGAGCTGTCGTGGTCCGATATCGAGAGTCAGCAGCTTTCGTTAGGGGCCAAGGCCCAGGTGGGCGAACACCTTTACGGCCGCGGCCACGTCAATTACGCCTGGATCGACAGCGGCACGGTGCGCGATTCGGATTATGGCGGCGACAACCGCACCCAGGAGTGGTCGCGCTCCATCTGCGAATCCAATGACGACGAGCTGTGGGACGTGGTGCTGGGCGGCGGCTATCCGTTCACCTTTAACCAGCGCCGCTGGCTGCTGGCGCCGATGCTGGGCGGCTCGATCCACAAGCAGAACCTGCGCATCACCAACGGTCGGCAGGTGCTCAGCGCCACACCGCCGCCCGGTTATGATCCGCCGCCACCCATCGGCCCTCTCAACAGCCAGCTCAACAGTCTCTATGAGGCCCGTTGGATGAGCGTGTGGAGCGGCCTCGATGTGCGTTATCAACTGGCGGCCAAAGCCGACAATCCGCCCCCTATGGAGTGGGGGCTCAGCCTGACCTACCATTTCTGGGGAGACTACCAGGCCGAAGCCAATTGGAATTTACGCGAAGACCTGGCCCATCCCGTGAGCTTCGAACACGAGGCCGACGGCAGCGGTATCGGCCTCCAGGCCGAGTGGCTGATCCGCGTCAGTCGCTACCTGAATGTCAACCTCAACTGGAATTACGCCCAATGGGAAGCCGACGCCGGAGACGTCACGGTCCATTATTCCGATGGCGGTGAGCAACTCACCCGGCTCAACGAAGTCAACTGGGATTCCCAAAGTTTCATGGTCGGCCTGGCGCTCCGCTTTTATTAATAGCAGTTTAAAAACCACTTCTCGTCGGTGCCGTTCACCCGCGCGTTGCATTTCCGCAAGGCAAGTCTTAAATTGGTGGCTTCAGGGGCGCATCGTTTGGCCCTCGGAGGATCTGGCCTGGAGGATACCATGCAAAGCTTCGTGCGAATGGGGTGGGTTCCGGCGCTGCTCCTGCTTGCCGCCTGTTCGGTCATGTCCCAGACCGTGGAAAAAGAGGCCCTGCCGGAAATTCCGTTCCCCGAGCTGATCGCCCATGCGGACAAACACCTCAACCAAACGGTGATTCTGGGCGGCTTTGTGCTGGAGGTCTCCAACGCCTCCGACCACAGCCGCATGGTCGTGGTTCAAGCGCCGCTGGGCATCAATCGGGAACCACATTCCAAGGATCAATCCCAGGGCCGGTTGATTCTGGAGTATCCGGGATTCCTCGACCCGGAGGTCTACGCCAAGGATCGCAAAATCACCGCGGCCGGCCCATTGCTGGGCAGTTCGGCTACGGACGCGCGACCGGAGCCCTTTCCCTACGTGCGGCTGAGGGTGACCGAAATCCACCTCTGGCCCGAGGAAAAACCGATTCCATACGATCCTTATTATTATTGGGACCCCTGGTGGGGCGCGCCATATCCGTATTACTATCCCTATTGGGGCTGGCGGCACTATCCCCCGCATCGATGGTAGCGGCAAGGTTGGATCGAAAGCAATGGACCACCGGAAGGAGCACACATGGGCAGAGGTTTGGTAAGGATTATTTTTTGGCTGGCGGCGGCGAGCATGATCGTGGGATGCGCCACGGGCATCTCCAAAGAGGTTCGCTCCCAGGTGACCTATTCCGGAAGCTTCGGCGAGCTTCAGCAGAACCCGGATCGGTTCACGGGTCAGACCGTGATTTTCGGCGGCAAAATCATCGAGTCCCAAATCCTGGCCCAAGGCCCGGAACTAGTGGTGCTGCAAATAGAGCTGGACGATGGGGACCAGCCCCTGGCGGATGACCAGAGCAAAGGCCGCTTTCTCGTGCATTCCAAGCAATTTATCGATCCGGCCATTTATCCCCAAGGCACCTTGATAACGGTGGTGGGTACGATCGAAGGCGGTCAGGAACGGCTCATCGGCCAAATGGCCTACCGCTACCCGGTGATCAACGCCCTGGAGATCAAAAAGTGGCCGCCGCCCGCCGACACCAGCCCGCGCATTCATTTCGGTATCGGCGTGGGAACCGTGTTTTGATCCTGTGAACAGCCTTGCACTTTGGGATAGCCGCGGCTATCATGGGATGTCGTCTAAAGGAGAGCGCTCATGGAAATTTCTAACAATGTCGGTCCGATCCAGCGCACACCCGATGCAATGGCCGCGCAGGCCAAGGACAAAACCGCCAAAGCCGCCCCGGCGGCCGCCCAGGGAGACCGCGTGGCCCTGTCGCCCCAGGCCCGGGAGCTGATGGACGCCCGGCAGGCGATCCGCCAGATGCCGGAGGTTGATGCCCAGAAAGTCGCCAAGGTGCGGGCCCAGCTCCAGGAGGGCACCTATGTGGTGGACTCCCAGAAGATCGCCGCCAAGATGGTGGCCGAAGCATTGCTCAACGACCTTACGAAGTAACGGAGCCGCGGCGATTCCAGCCTGCCCGATCCGATCGCTGGCGGCCGACGCCGCCTAGGTCCGAACTCATTTCTTGTTGCAGCCAAAATGGAAGATGCCTTGATGCCCTTAGCCCCAGAGACGCACGCACAGCTTGGCGAGGCCGGCGATGCGGCGGCCCTATTGCGTCGTTGCCAACGGGCCGAGGCCGCATTGCAGGCGCTCGAATATAGAAACAAGATCCTGGGCGACAGCGCGCCCTTCGGTATCTTTGCCATAGACCCGGAGGGACGCCTGCAAGGCATCAATCGCAAGATGCGCGACCTGGTGCCTTGGCCCGAAACGCTCACTCTGGCCGAAATCAATGTCTATGAATTGCAGGCGTTCGTAGAGGCCGGCATTTGCGACGATCTGCGCTTGTGCATGCAAAACAAGCTGGCCATGATCCGCGACTATGCCTGTGTGGCCAACCAAGGCGAATGCCATCAACTGCGCTTTCACTTCGGCCCGGTGGTGGAACCGACGGGGACAGTATCCGGTGTGATGGCCTTCGTGGAAAACCACACCCACCTCAGACAAGCCCAATTGGCAGCCCAAGAGAGCGAAGAACGCTACCGCATCTTGTTTCAGTCGGCCCCGGTGGCCATGTTGGAGCGCGATGCCTCGGCCCTCAAGCAGCATCTGGAAGAACTCCAGGCTTCGGGTGTCGACGATCTGGATGCCTTTTTAATGGCCCATCCCGAAGAGGTCGGCCGTTGCATGGCCTTGATCAAAAGCGCCGATTGCAACAATGCCTTTCTATCCTTGCTCGAAGCCCCCGTTCAAGACAAAGACACCATCCTGGCGGATCTGCCGCGCGTGGTCATGGGACCCGGTTTTCAGCAGATGGCCCGGGAGATTATCGTAATGGTCGCCCAGAGCCGCTTCATTCCTGAACGAGAGATGACCATCCGAACCGTGCACGGTCAGGAAAAACGGGTGATGTCCCGGGTGATGGTGCTGGCCGGCCATGAAACCACCATGGCCCGGGTGGTGATTTCCCTGGTGGACATCTCCACCCGCGTGGCGGCCGAAGAGGCGCTGCGCGCCAGCGAACAGCGCTTTCGCGAACAGGCCTTGCACGACAACCTCACCGGCCTTTACAACCAGCGCTATCTGCACCACTCCCTGCCGCGTCTGATCCAAAACGCCCACGCCCAGGACCGTCCCATATCCCTGATCTTCATGGACTTGGACAACTTCAAGAAGGTCGTGGACGCCTACGGACATCTCAACGGCAGCCGGGCCATCCATGAGGTGGGCGCCATCCTCAGGGCCGGCCTTCTGCCGCCCGCCTATGCCGTGGCCTACGCCGGCGACGAGTTCGTCGCCGTGCTGCCCGACCATGATTTGGAAAAAGCCCTGGCCAAAGCCGAAGAGTTGCAGGAACGCATCAAGAGCGCCACCTTTTTGCAAAGCCAGGGCAAAAGCGTGCGCCTCTCGGCCAGTTGCGGCATCGCCACCTTTCCCACCCACGGCGCCGACGCCGAAGCCCTTCTCGCGGCGGCCGATACCGCTCTCTTCGATGTCAAAGGCACCGGCAAAGGCGCCATCGGCCGCTATCAAAAGGTCATGTCGGAATAAAAAAGCCGCCGGACCGAAGTCCGGCGGCTCTGTGATCCTAGAATCCGCGCTGGCGTATTAGCCGTTGAGGATCTTCTTGGCGAAAGCATCGTTAGCGTCCGCGCAGTGCGCGATGCCGGTTTCGGCAGCGGTCTCGCGGTTGGCGGCGAAGATGTCGTTGCGCGAGATCTGCTTGACCGAGAATTTGCGCGCGCCGGCCATCAACTGCTGCAAGCCGCAGGCGAGCTTGTCGGCCAGGGTCCACATGGCCATGGCGCCGTAGGGGATCTTCTTCATCTCGTCTTTGCCGATCTTCTTCTGGATGTCGAAGTAGGAGGCAAAGAGTTCTTCGGGGGAGCCGCCGATGTCGCTGACGGTCTTGGGCAGGCGATCCCAGTTGCCGCTGATCTTCTCCTTGCGGTCCGGGTTCAGCGCGCCTTCGATATTAGCACCCAGGTAGCCCGGGATCATCACGGCGCGGCCCATGCACACCATCTTGGTGTAGGGCGCGCCCAGGGCCAGGGCCTTGAAGATGCTGTCTTCCAGGGCAAAGCCGCCGGCAAACGAGAGGTCGACGACGCGCTGGCCCTTGGCGGCCAGGATGCTGGCGTATTCGTAGGCTTTGGCGTGCAGGTTGATGGAGGGCACGCCCCAGCTCTGCATCATGTTCCAGGGGCTCATGCCGGTGCCGCCGCCCGAGCCGTCGATGGTCAGCAGATCCATCTTGGCATCCGAGGCGAATTTGATGGCCATGGCCAGCTCTTCCATGCCGTAGGAGCCGGTTTTCAACGAGATGCGTTTGAAGCCCAGGCTGCGCAGATACTCCACGCTCTTCATGAAATCTTCGCGCACCAGATCCACGCTGCTCAGGTTGGTGCCGCCCAGACGGCTGTGACGGGCGAACGAGCGGATGGCGCCCTTTTCGAAGGCGGCCTGTACTTCGGGCAGTTCGGGATTGGGATCGACCACATAGCCGCGTTTCTTCAGGAACAGGGCATAGTCGATGCTGGTGACCTGGATTTCGCCGCCGATACACTTGGCGCCCTGGCCCCATTTGAGCTCGATGATGCACTTGTCGCCGTATTTGTTGGCCACGTATTCGGCCACGCCGTTGCGGGTGTCTTCCACGTTCATCTGCACGAAGATGGCGCCGAAGCCGTCATAGTAGCGCAGGTAGGTGTTGATGCGGCGGTCCAGTTCGGGCGATACGGCGATCTTGCCGCCCTTGATTTCGGAGTTGCGGTCTACACCCACCACGTTTTCGCCGATGACGATGGGCATGCCCACCAGGGCGCCGCCCACGGCAAACGAGTCCCAGTATTTGGCCGCGATGAAAGTGGAGCCCAGGGCGCCGGTCATCAGGGGAATGCGCGCCTTGGTTTTGACTTCCCAGCCGAATTCGGTGGTCAGATCGACGTTGGGAAAGATGCAGTCGTCGGGATTGGTGGTCAGGTTGCCGTTGATGCCATGGGCGCCGTAGGCATAGCCCTGAACGCGCAGGGCATTGTAGGAAACGCCCACATGGGTGGTGTTGTTGGCGCCGGCGGTGACCAGGCCGAAGTCCCGGGGATAGAGCAGTTTGCGGCCCACCAGGCTGGAGAGCCAGGTCTCGCACTTGCCTTCGCAATCGGCGCGGCACAGCGTGCAAAGACCGGATTCGGCGGGATTGCCGCGGTTGACGGTCCCCAATACATCATTCCTTTTATCGAAACGCATAACTTTTTCTCCTTTTTTCGTGGCGATTCAAAATCGAAACGGTCCTGAGCCCAATGCCGCTTGGCGCTGCGAGGGCGGTCACGTAATAAAGACGCAAAAAGGCGTCTGCCCTGCTCTTGCTGGGGCCATAGACGCCTTTGTCCATGCAGATGAATTTTTTGCCGCACAACCCTGGGCGGCGGAGATGACGCTTTAAGCGAAGTCGGCCGGTCGTCGTTGACGGGCCTGCTTACAAATGCAGGCCTCAAATTAGTTTAACTAATTTTATTAGTCAACAACAAAGACCGGCAGGGATCTGTTTCGCCATAGCCGAAGCGTATACACCCGCAAATCAGTCTGGCTGAATTTGAGTAAGCCCCTGGCCGGTCACCGCGGGGCGGTTCAATGGCCCTGCTCGGCGGCCGGGACGGCCGAGCGGGAAATCTCCGGTTGGGTCTTCGGCTTGCGTCCGCAGGCCTGCACGATGCCCACGTAGAAAAGGGGAATGAAAAAAATCGCCAGGAAGGTGGAGGTCACCATGCCGCCCAATACGCCCGTGCCGATGGCGGTCTGGGCGCCGGCCCCGGCGCCCGAGGCGATCACCAGGGGCAGCACGCCGAAGCCAAAGGCCAGCGAGGTCATCACGATGGGTCGCAACCGCAGTTTGGCCGCCTGCAAGGTGGCTTCCACCAGGTCCATGCCTGCATCCACTTTGCCCATGGCGAACTGCACGATCAAAATCGCGTTTTTGGTGGTCAGGCCCAGCACCGTGAGCAGGCCGATCTGAAAATAGACATCGTTGGGATAACCGCGCAGCATGGAAAAGACCACCCCGCCGATGACCCCCAGGGGCAGGGCCAGCATGACCGCGATGGGCACGGTCCAGCTCTCGTACAGGGCCGCCAGGCACAAGAAGATGACGATCATGGAGAAGGCGTAGAGCAATCCGGTCTGGGACTTGGCCATGCGCTCCTGGTACGAGATGCCGCTCCAGTCGTGGCCGAGGCCGTTGGGCAGTCGGGCCGTGAGCGCTTCCATGGCCTGCATGGCTTGGCCGGTGCTGCGGCCGGCGGGCGCCTCGCCCTGGATGTTGATCGAAGGAAAGGCATTGAAGCGCTCCAGCTTGGGCGACCCATAGATCCAGTGGCCGTCGGCAAAGGCGCTGAAGGGCGTCATGCCGCCGGTATTGTTGCGCACATAGAGCCGCTCCAGATCGTTGGGCAGCATGCGATAGGGCGCATCGGCCTGGACATAGACCCGCTTGACCCGTCCGCCCTGGATGAAGTCGTTGACATAGGCGCTGCCGAAAGCGGCCGAGAGGGTGTTGTGAATGCTGTCGATGGGAACACCCAGGGCGCCGGCTTTTTCCCAGTCCACAGCGACGCGGTATTGGGCCACATCCTCCATGCCGTTGGGGCGCACCCGGGTCAGGCGGTCGTCCTGGGCCGCCATGCCCAGCAGTTGGTTGCGGGCCGCCATCAACTCCGCGTGTCCCAAGCCGCCGCGATCCTGGAGCTGAAAATCGAATCCGGCCGCGGTCCCCAGTTCGCTGACCGCCGGCGGGGCGAAGGCAAACACGCGGGCATTGCGAATCCGGGAAAAACGCCCCATGGCGCGGTTGGCCAAGGCCTTGACCTTGAGCTCGGGGCTCTTGCGCAGCTCCCAGTCCTTGAGCTGGACGAATCCCAGGCCCGCATTCTGCCCGCTGCCGGCAAAGCTGAACCCGGCCAGGGTCATGACCGATTCCACGGTCTCTTTCTCGTCCTGGAGCAAATAGGTGCGGACCTCATCCAGGACCGCACGGGTTTGCTCCATGGTGGCGCCCGAAGGCAGATTGACCTGTAGCAGCATGAGGCCCTGATCCTCGTCCGGCAGATAGGCCGTGGGCATGCGCTGGAATAGAAATCCCAGGGCCGCCACGACCAGCAGGTACACCGCGAAGCTGCGCAGCTTGCGACCCAGCATGTGGCCGACCACCGCCTGATACCGGTCGCGCAGCCAGTTGAACCCAGTGTTGAAGCGGTTGAAAAAGCCGTGGGACAAGCGCAGCAACGGCCTGAAGATCGGCAGGTCGCGCCGTTGCCGGGCCAATAGTTCCGGGACCGGCTTGAGCAAAGCGGCGCACAGCACCGGCGTCAGGATCAAGGCCACCAGCACCGAGAGCAGCATGGCGGCGATGACCGTGATGGAAAACTGGCGATAGATGACCCCCGTCGAGCCGCCGAAAAAGGCCATGGGACCGAACACCGCGGCCAGCACCAGGCCGATGCCGATCAGGGCGCTGGTGATCTCTTGCATGGATTTGCCTGTGGCCTCCTTGGCCGAAAGCAGCTCCTCGTGCATGATGCGCTCGACATTTTCCACCACCACGATGGCATCGTCCACCAAAAGGCCGATGGCCAGCACCATGGCGAACATGGTCAGCATGTTGATCGAAAAGCCGAACAACCCCAGGACGGCGAAGGTGCCCAGCACCACCACCGGCACCGCCAGGGTGGGAATCAGGGTGGCGCGGATGTTTCCCAGGAAAAGAAACATCACCAGGAACACCAGCACGATGGCCTCGATCAAGGTTTTGACCACCTCGCCGATGGCCACGCGCACGAACGGCGTGGTGTCATAGGGATAGATGACCTTCATGCCCGGCGGAAAATATTTGGACAACTCGGTCATGGCCGCGCGCACCGCGTCGGCGGTGTCCAGGGCATTGGCGCCGGCGGCCTGGCGGATGGCCAGGGCCGCGCAATCCTTGCCGTTGAAACGCGCATCCACATCGTAGCGTTCGGTGCCCAGTTCGATGCGCGCCACATCGCGCACCCGCACCGTCGAGCCGTCGGGATTGATGCGCAGGGGAATGGCGCCGAACTCCTCGGGGGTCTTGAGCAGGTTCTGCACGATGATCGAGGCGTTCAGGCGCTGGCCCGCCACGGCCGGGGCGCCGCCGAACTGCCCGGCGGAAACCTCCACATTGTAGGTGCGCAGGCGAGCGACGACATCCTCGATGGTCAACTTGTAATCCACCAGCTTGTCCGGGTTGAGCCAGACCCGCATGGCATACTGCGAGCCGAAGCTTTCCACCTCGCCCACCCCCGGCACCCGCGCCAGCACCTTTTCCACATTGGACTGGGCGTAGTCGCGCAGGTCGTCGCCGTTCATGCTGCCGTCTTCGGAGACCAGGCCGATGATCACCAGATAGTTGCGGGTGGATTTGCTGACCTTGACCCCCTGGCGCTGGATCACCTCCGGCAGGCTGGCCATGGCGAGCTGCAGCTTGTTCTGGACCTGGGACCAGGCTAGGTCTGGGTCGGTGCCGGGGGCAAAGGTCAATTCGACGCGGCCGCTGCCCGAAGCGTCGCTGGTGGCGGTCATGTAGAGCAGCTTGTCGAAGCCGGTCATCTTCTGTTCGATGATCTGCACCACGCTGTTTTCCACGGTTTCGGCCGAGGCCCCCGGATAGTAGGCATCGATGGCGATGGAGGGTGGGGCGATGGGCGGATATTGCGAAACGGGCAGATTGTAAATGGCCAACCCGCCGGCCAGCATCAAAATGATCGCGATCACCCAGGCGAAAACCGGGCGGTCCAGGAAGAATTTGGATAACATCGGGAGTTCCTCTCGTCGCTACAACTGCGCGGATGGCCGGCCGGCGGCCTTCTTAGGGGTATCGAGGTCCAGGCTCACGGCGTTGACGGTCATGCCCGGGCGGACATTGAGCAGGCCTTCGACGATCAGGCGTTCGCCGGCCGCCAGGCCGGAGGAAACCAGCCATTGGTCGCCGATGGCGCGGTCGAGGCGCAGCGCCCGCTGCTGGACCGTGTCATCCGCATCCAAGACCAGCGCGACGGCCTCGCCCTTCGAGTTGCGGCCCACCCCTTGTTGGGGAACGAGGATGGCCTGGGCGGCCACACCCTCCCGGACCACGGCGCGCACGAACATGCCCGGCAGGAGCAAATGATCCGGATTGGGCACCACGATGCGCAGCGTATACGATCCGGTGGTCGGGTCCACGGAAACATCGGCGAACTGCAACGTGCCTTCCAAAGCGTAAGGCGTTCCATCTTCCAGGAAGATTTGAACTTTTTGACGCTGCTGACGATCCTGGCGCAGTTGGCCGCTTTCCAGACTGCGGCGCAGACGCAGCAATTCGGCCGATGACTGCACCACATCCACATAGATGGGATCGAGCCGCTGCAAGACCGCCAGGGGCGTCGCCTGATAGGCGGTCACCAGGGTGCCGCTCTTCACGTCGGTTTTGCCGATGCGGCCATCGAACGGCGCCGTGATCGACGTATAGGCCAGATTGATGCGCGCCGCCTCGACCGCCGCTTGCCAATAAGCGATGTCGGCCTTGGCCTGTTCCAGGGCCGCGCTCGCATCCTCGCAGTCCTGCCGGCTCACCGCGCTCTCCTTGAGCAGCGCCTTGTAACGCTCGGAGCGTGAGCGCACCGAGGGCAGGTTGGCCTCGGCCTTGGCCAGGGAGGCCTTGGCCGACGCATAGGCCACCTGAAAGGGGGCCGGATCGATCTGATGCAGGCGTTGACCGGCCTTGACATCCGAGCCCTCCCGGAAGAGGCACTCCTGGATGATGCCGTTGACCTGCGGCCGGATTTCGGCGACCTGGTAAGCGGCGGTTCGGCCGGGCAGATCGGTGGTCAATTCCACCGGGCGGGAAGCGACCGCCACCACCGCCACCTCGACGGCGGTTTGCCCGGCGGCCTGGGCCTGCTTTTGCCCTTGACAGCCGGTCGTCAGGCAGGCCGTGAAAAGGACCGCGATGGCGGCGTATCTTTTTGCAACTTGAAGAAGTGCGCTATCCATAAAAACCTCCTGGGTTGGATGGGCGGGTGCCGTTAACCGTTTTGAGACGGGGCCGCGCGCTTTTCCACGCATTGCCACACGTGGTGGTCGAGGCGGCCGAATTCCGAAAAGGCGGCGGCCAGACGCAGCCCCAAAGGGCTCTTGCCGTTAAAGGCGGCATCGATCCACCGCAGGATGATGCACAGGTCGTTGTTCAAGGCGCTGTCGTGCAGCAACAGGACATCACCCAGGCCATCCCCGCGGTCCGGGAAAACGAGTTGCTGAAAAGCGTCGATGGCAGCGCTCAGGTCCGAAGCCCTGAAGGCTCTCAATTGAAGCGTTTCGATCCGTTGCATGGGTTACCTCGCCTCCTAAAATGTCACCGAAGGCAATAGCCAGAAGCGTGCCATTGGAAATGAAACAATAAAATCGATATGTTATGAATTTGGGGGGGTATAACCGTTAAATTTAGAAGTTGATGCCGTTATATTTAAAAGATATCATGCGCTATCTGTTAAATATAAAGGTTTGTGGCGGGATAAACGAAAGGCAGCAAAAAAAGATGATAGAGCTTAACGAACCCGATGGTCTGGATGAAAATGAGTTCTTTCGCCAAGCCATCTTGCGCATTTCCAGCAGCCTGAACATCGAACTGTCCATGAATCGGTGCATGGACTTTTTAAAAGAGTATATTCCCATTTCGGGAATGCTGTTCAGCGTGTACGATCCCCAGATGAATATCGCCAGAAACCTGGCTGCTATCGTGCCCCCGGGAATACCGGGGCCCGATGACATCGTGACCTTCCCAAAGGATTTCGCGAGCTGGATGCGCAAGAAGTGGGGCGAGGGTCCCGGGGTCAGAATCATCAACGATATGGAGCTGGAGGATTTCCCTTTGCGGCAAGTCCTGACCCGAATCTGGTCAAAGGACATATCGCACTTGATTATGGATCTGGAGCTGGAAAGCAAACGCCTGGGCAGCTTCATTCTCATCGCGGAAGGTAAAAACCGTTACACCGAGGCACATGCCCACCTGATTTCCCTGCTGCACGAGCCGTTCGTCACCACCCTGTCCAACATTCTCAAGCACCAGGAGATCAAGCGGCTCAACGACATGTTGTCCGAAGACAATCGCTATCTGCACCAGGAGAATTTAAAACTGACCGGCGATACCATCGTCGGCGCCAATTTCGGTCTCAAAGAGGTGATGTATCTGGTCCATCAGGTGGCCCCTTTGGAAAGCCCCGTGCTGCTCATCGGGGAAACCGGCGCTGGAAAAGAGGTGATCGCCAATGCCATCCACTCCTCCTCCAGCCGCCAGGGCAAACCTTATATAAAGGTCAACTGCGGCGCCATCCCCGAAAGCCTGATCGACAGCGAGCTGTTCGGTCACGAGAAGGGGGCTTTTACCGGCGCCATCGCCACCAAGAAAGGGTACTTCGAGCGCGCCCATACCGGGACGATTTTCCTCGACGAGATCGGCGAATTGCCGCCGGCGGCCCAGGTCCGGTTATTGCGGGTCTTGCAGCAGCACGAAATCGAAAGGGTCGGCGGGACCGAAAGCATTGCGGTGGATGTGCGCATCATCAGCGCCACCCATCGCAACCTGGAAGAGATGGTGAGGACGGGCACGTTCAGGGAAGATTTATGGTTTCGCATCAATGTTTTTCCGATCATCATCCCCCCGCTGCGGCAGCGCATCGAAGATGTGCCCGCGCTGGTCAGCCATTTCATGGAGCGCAAGTCGCGGGAGTTGAAGATTCGGAGCCTGCCGCTCCTGGCGCCGGGCACCATGGAGCAATTGCTGCACTATCCTTGGCCGGGCAATGTGCGCGAACTGGAAAACGTGGTCGAGCGCGCCCTGATTTTGAGCCAGAGCGCCGCCGGAGACGGCTTGCTGCGCTTCGGCAATCTTCCAATGCCGTCTAAGGGTGAGCCGCGGGTGCGGATGGGCGAAGAGGGTGCCCCCCTCATCCTGGAGGCCGTGATCGCCGAGCATATTAAAAAGGTGCTGCGCCTTTCGGGCGGCAAGGTCGAAGGCCCCAACGGCGCCGCGCAAAGGCTGGGATTGCATCCGAGCACCTTGCGCAGCCGCATGCGCAAAATCGGCATTCCCCACGGCCGCAATAGCCGGAATTTGTATCCGTCCTGAACCAGAAAGATTATACCACGGCATGAACGCTGGGCGGGGATGGCTATTTCAAATCCATCTCCTGGGAGAGCAGCACCGCTTCGGCGACTTGGCGCATGGATTTGCGCGAATCCATGCTCTGCTTCTGAAGCCAGCGGTAGGCGGCCTCGCCGTTCAGATGCATGCGTTGCATCAGGATCTCCTTGGCGCGCTCCACCAGCTTGCGGGTCTCCAGCTCTTCCTGGATCACCCGGGTCTTGACCATCAGCTCGGTGTTGAGAATGGCCACCGCGGCCTGATTGGCCACAGCCGTGAGCAGGTTGACCTCGGTTTCGGAAAAGTCGTGGGGCGTGCTGGTAAAGCAATTGAGCACGCCGATGACCTTGTCGTCCTTGAGGCGCAGGGGCACGCCCACCATGGAGACCAGGCCCAGTTTGCGGGCCATCTCCTTTTCCTTGAAGCGCCGGTTGCGCAGCACGTTCTTGATGGTCAGCGGGCGCTTGTTGGAGACGACGAAGCCCACCACCCCTTCGTCGAGATTCAGGCTGCGATCCTTGACATATTCCGGGGCGATGGCCTGGGTGGCCTTCAAGCGGATTTTGGGCGGGTTGGTCGTTTCGTCGATCAGCCAGAGCGAGCAGATGGCCACGCCGGTCACCTTGGCCGTGACCATGACGATCAGCTTGAGCAACTCTTCCAGGTAAAGGTCGGAGGTAATCGCCTGGCTGATGTCGGTGATGGCCCGGATGTAATCGTCGTAGGTTTTGGGTTCGATTTTGTACATTTTCCTATGCCGCTGGACAACGCTCGGGGGCTTTTTTGTCTATTAGCCTTAAACTTGTTTAAAATTCAAGTTTTTAATTGGATTTTGCCTGGGCCGAAAGGGGCGCCTTTCTTTTTCCCGGCTGTTGTTGGTATTATGTTGTCGCCCCGAATGGCGCGCAAGGAGCCCCAAGCCGATGACAACCACCAGTCCTTTATTGACCGACCTTTATGAATTGACCATGGCGGCTGCCTACTTCAAGGAAGGCATCCGGGCGACGGCCACTTTTTCGCTCTATGCGCGCCGCCACCCGCGCAGAGGGTTTTTCGTGTCCTCCGGCCTGGAAGCGATCCTGGCCTTTTTAGAAAAATTCCAGTTTGCCTCCCAGGAGATCGCCTATTTGCGTCGCACCGGCCTTTTTAGCGAGGATTTTCTGCGGCATTTGGCCGATCTGCGCTTTCAGGGCGATGTCTGGGCCATGCCCGAGGGCTCCCTTTTTTTCGCCGACGAACCCATTATCGAAGTGAGCGCGCCGCTGATCCAGGCCCAACTGCTGGAAACGTACCTGATCAACGCCGCGGGCTTCTCCTCGCTGATCGCCACCAAGGCGGCGCGATGCGTGCACGCGGCGCGCGGGCGCGGTCTGATGGACTTTTCGTTGCGCCGGGACCAGGGGGCCGATGCCGGGCTGATCGCGGCCCGCGCCTGTTACCTGGCCGGTTTCGATACCACCAGCAATGTGCTGGCCGGAAAACAGTTCGGCATCCCCTTGTCCGGCACCATGGCCCACTCTTTTGTCTTGGCCTTCGCCCGCGAGATCGATGCTTTCCGGGCATATGCGCGCAGCTTTCCCCAACGCACCGTTCTGCTCATCGACACCTACGACACCCTCCAGGGTGCCCGGCATGCGGTCCGGGTGGCCGGGGAGATGCGGCAGCGCGGAGAGGCCTTGCAAGCGGTCCGGCTGGACAGCGGAGATCTCATCGACTTGAGCCGCCGGGTGCGCGCCATCCTGGATCAGGGAGGTTTTAAGGGGGTGAAGATCCTGGCCAGCGGCGGATTGGACGAGCACGATCTGGCGGCGATTCTGGCGCAGGAGGCCCCCATCGACGCTTTCGGGGTCGGCACCAAAATCGGTGTTTCGGCCGATGCCCCCTTTCTGGACATGGTCTATAAAATGGTATGCTTCGATGGCCGGCCGGTGTGCAAGCACTCCCCCGGCAAAGCCACCCTG